>NZ_WTVM01000186.1 GCF_012910885.1 Azoarcus taiwanensis
GTGATGCTCGTCGGCGAACAGGTCGGTCTTGATGGCGGTGCGTTTCTTCATGGCTGGCGGCAGAGAACGAAATCAGGACAATCCAATTTTACCAATCACAGAGGTGCCGAGGTTTTTCGAGGCGCCCTAAACTTGGTCGCCCACGCCCTTGAACTTCTCAACGAACGCAGCAATTTTCTGAAATACGGTTTGTTTTTTTGTCAGATACTGCGGATTAAGCGGGCTCATCTTGGGCAGAGCGGCATTGAGCTCCGTACCGCTGTCGCTAGCGAATTCCCGCTTGAGCGAGGCGGAGATATAGCGCCTGGCCGCCTCCGCATTAAGGGCTTCCGACTCGATCAACTCCTGCGCCTCACGCCGCTGCTCTGCTTGCGCAAATGTGAAGAAGGCATCGATCACACTGGCCTTGTCTCCGATCTGGTCCAGATCGGTCTGATTGATGAAGTCAACCAGCAAGCCTTCCTTGGCGCGGTTGCCAAGGCTGGCGCGAATCATCCGACGCACTTCATCCACCAAGTCTGCCTTGCTTCTGGTTTTCTTGTTGTGCTCGAAGATCAGTTCCAGGATGTAGTCCAGGTTGATCTCCTGGGACTTGAGAAGATCGACCTCAAAAACCACGTCGTCCCAGTCGATGGCGGATGTGTCTTTGCCGGCGGAAGCTTTCTGCCGCCGCAACCAGTCGCGCACGTCGTTGTAGGTTGAGCGGTAATCCTGAAGTGCGCGCTCGGACGGAATTTTGATGGCTGGCAGGACGACCAGGTCGTCATCGCTCAAATAGTGCTTGGCCTTGAAGGCCTCAACCACCACCGCGTCGTCCCTGTCGAGCTCTTGAAAGGCCTTTAGGCTGACGAACTCGTCGTAGTTCTGCAGCACATTTTCCACGCGCAGATACTCACCAAACAGCTTGACGAAGGCTTTCTTGTCGGCCTCTTTTTCAATGGCAGCAGGGTCGGGAAAACGCTGCTCCAACTCCGTCACTACATCGACAAAGCCGCGTCGCGCTTCACCGGTCACCACGTCGGTAAAGCCTTCCATGTACTCCTTGTAGCTCTTCTCCAACACCACATTCCGGGTGTTTTTGTCACCGAACAAAGTGATGGCATCGATGGTCGCCTGCTCCAGATCACGGAAGGTGACGATGTTGCCGAAGGTTTTGGTGGCGTCGAAGATCCGATTGGTGCGCGAGTAGGCCTGTATCAAGCCGTGGTAGCGCAGACTCTTGTCCACGAACAAGGTGTTCAGCGTGGGCGCGTCAAAACCGGTCAGGAACATACCCACCACGATCAGAAGATCAACCTCTTTGGCTTTGACCTGTTTGGCAAGATCGCGGTAATAGTTCTGAAAGCCGTTGCTGTCGACGCTGAAGTTGGTTTTGAACAGCGCGTTGTAGTCGGCGATGGCCCCGTTCAGGAACTCCTTGGCGCTGCTGTTCATGGCAGACACATCAAAGCTCTCGTCCTGAATCTCACCGACCGCGTCCTGTTCCTCGTTGGCCGCAAACGAGAAGATGGTCGCCACCCTTATAGGCTTGTCGCTACCGTTTTGTAGCGTCTTGAACGACTCGTAATACAGCTTTGCGGCATCCACGCTGCTGACAGCAAACATCGCGTTGAAACCCTTGGCACCCGCTTGTAGGCGGTGGGTCTTCTGCCGGAAGTTGTTCAGGATGTACTGGGTGATTTCGCGGATGCGGTCGGGGTGCAGTAAAGCCTGCCGGTTTTCCGCCGCGCTGAGCTTCTTCTCGTCCTGCTCGGTTTCGATGGCCTTGAACTGCGGGCGCACATCGTTGTAGTCCACCTTGAACTTCAGCACCTTCTCGTCGCGAATCGCATCGGTAATCACGTACGAATGCAGTTCGCGGCCAAACACGCTGGCGGTGGTTTCCGCGCCGAGGGCGTTCTGTGGAAAGATCGGCGTGCCGGTAAAGCCGAACTGACAGAACCTCTTGAACCTCTTTCTCAGATTCTTCTGCGCTTCTCCGAACTGGCTGCGATGACACTCATCGAAAATGAACACCACCTGCTTGCCGTAGATGGGTAGGTCGCCCTCGCTCTTCATCAGGTTGTTGAGCTTCTGGATGGTGGTGACAATGATCTTGTTGTCGTCCTTGTCCAGATTGCGCTTGAGCCCGGCTGTGCTATCCGAACCATTCACGCTGTCCGGTGAAAAGCGCTGGTATTCCTTCATGGTCTGGTAGTCCAGATCCTTACGATCCACCACAAAGAACACCTTGTCGATGAAATCCAGCTCGGTGGCCAGGCGCGCAGCCTTGAAACTGGTCAGCGTCTTGCCGGAACCGGTGGTGTGCCAGATGTAGCCGCCGCCCTCCAGCCGACTCCATTGCTTGCCCTGCCAGGCGCTGTTGATCTTCCACAGAATGCGTTCGGTGGCGGCAATCTGGTACGGGCGCATCACCAGCAGCGTATTGCTGGTGTCGAAGACCGAGTAGCGCAGCAGCACCTTCAGCAGCGTGTCTTTCTGGAAGAAGGTGGCGGTGAAGTCCTTCAGGTCCTTGATCAGGCTGTTGTCCGCCTTCGCCCAGTTCATGGTGAAGTCGAAACTGTTCTTGCTGCGCTGCGTGGTGTTGGCAAAGTAGCGGCTGTCGGTGCCGTTGGAGATCACGAACAGCTGCAAATACTTGAACAGGGAGTGCGCGCTGTTGAAGCTCTCCTTGCTGTAGCGGTGCACCTGGTTGAAGGCCTCGCGAATGGCCACGCCGCGCTTCTTCAGCTCCACCTGCACCAGCGGCAGGCCGTTGACCAGAATCGTCACATCGTAGCGGTTGGCGTGCGTGCCAGTTTGCTCAAACTGCTTAATCACCTGCACCTTGTTGCGGGCGATGTTCTTTTTGTCCAGCAGGTAGATGTTCTGGATGCGCCCGTCGTCAAACACGAAGTCGTGAACGTAGTCGTCGTGGATCTTGCGGGTCTTCTCGACGATGCCGTCGCTGGGCTTGTCCAGCCAGATCTCCACAAAGCGTTGCCACTCGGCGTTGGAGAACTGCACGTTGTTTAGTGCTTGCAATTGCACGCGCACGTTGGCCAGCAAGGCCTCGGGCGTGTTCAGGCCCGGCGGGGCCTCGTAGCCCTGGTGCACCAGATCCTGAATGAACTCCCGCTCCAGATCGCCCTCACTCTGGTAGCTCTCATTGACCTGCCAGTCCTTGGTGTACTTGTCCAGAACGATGAAGTTTCTGGACTCGGCAATGGTCTTGTAGTCACTCATCGGGCTTGTTCTCTTCATCGTGGATCAGCGCGGTCAGTTCGCTCTCGATTTCCTGCACGGTCGGCAACTGCGACTGCACCGCCAGGGGGATGTCCTTGGTAATGAACGAACTCACGCCCATGGGCTTGTGGATGTCGCGCAGGGCATACTCCACGTCCAGCTTGTCCTTGTCTTTGCAAAGGATCAGGCCAATGGTCGGTTGGTCGCCCTCGGCGCGCAGCTGGTCGTCCACTGCAGAAAGGTAGAAGTTGAGCTTGCCGACATATTCGGGTTTGAATCCGCCCGCCTTCAGCTCGATCACCACGTAGCACTTCAGGCGTGCGTGATAAAACAGCAAATCCAGAAAGTAGTCCCTGCCGTTCACCGCCAACGGGTACTGCCGCCCGAGGAACGCAAAGCCCTTGCCCAGCTCCAGCAGAAACCGGGTGATCTGCGCGACCAGCTGGTTCTCGATGTCGCGCTCCACCGCCTGCGGGGCCAGCGTCAGAAAGTCGAACACGTAGGGGTCTTTCAAGCTTTGCTGCACCAGCTCGGATTGGGGCGCCGGCAGGGTCTGGGCAAAGTTGCCCACTGCCAGGCCCACACGCTCATGAAAACGCTGCTCAATCTGCCACTCCAGCACCGTGCGGCTCCAGCCGTGTTCGGCGCAGGCCTGCGCATACAGCAGCACCTGCTCCACCGACTTCACCTTGGCCAGCAGGGTGCGCACATGCCCCCAGGGCATTTGTCCCACGGGCTGTGGGACAACTTCAAACTGCGGGCTGAAGAAGGCATAGAACTGCCGCATGGCAAACAGGCTGGTGCGCGAAAAGCCCTTCATGCCCGGGTAGCTGGCCTGCAGGTCCAGCGCCATCTGCTCCACCACCGCCGAGCCCCAGGCACGCTCGCGTTGCCAAGAGTCGAGCTGGCGGCCGATATCCCAATACAGATTCAGCAACTCGGCGTTCACCGCCAGCACGGCACGGGTTTGCGAGGTTTGGATACGCTGCTTGATGCTGGCCAGCGCCTGGCGGTAGTCGGTGTGGTGGGTGATCTCGCTCATGCCTTCAGAGTCCCTGCTGCTGCCAAAAACCATGGCTGTTCTTCAAGTGATCGAGCAACAGGTTGACCGTCGCTTTCTCTGCAGGCGTTGGCTGTGCAACGGTCTCATTGGACAGCGTGCTGTGGCTGGTGAACTGGATGATTCTGTTGAGATACAGCTGCCTGTCATCAGGCAACAACTCTGACCACCTCGGATAGCCCAGGAAGCTTGCCGTTTTCTCGTAGAGGTTGCGCAGCAACGTGAAGTGGAATCTTTCAACCTTGTCGTCAGCAATCGCCTGCTCGATGGTCTGCTTCAAATACAAGTGATAGGAAAAGCTCTTGTTGGAGTCACCATCCTTCTCCGTGAGCGCAAAGCTACCATCGTCGAAGCGCTCCAGCAGATAGCAAACTTTGCCGTTCAGCTCATTGAACAGCACGTTGTAGAACAGCGGGCTGTGCGTCGTGACGATGAACTTCAGGTTGGATTGACTAGATTTGATCAGCCCCGCCAAGTTGACTGCCAACTCAATCAGATGATTTTCATCCAGTGAGCTCACCGGGTCATCAATGAACACGTACTCCAGGTTGTTGAAAGCATCAGTGGAGCGGTTCTCGACCTCTGCGATGTTCAGCTCGGCAATCAGCTGTTCAAGCAGAGCGTTGAAAACGCTCCAGATGAAGTTGCTCTCCTCGCCTTTGGATATCTTGATGTTGGGTTCTTGCTGATTGTTGCCGCGCTCAAATGAAAAGCTGACCGAAGAGAAATCGGTGCTGAAGTGTGGCGTCAGCTTTTCGCTGGTGTAGTGCTGAAAAGTGGCGATGATTCCCTGGTCCTGGCCTTGCTCTTCGAGAACCCACCTGGTGAACGAGTTGGGTTGGATTCGCAACTTCGGCTCAGCATCCAGCCCCAAGTCGTTATCCCAATAGAGCAGATCTTCCGTGAAGGCGCTGTAGTAGAGGATCTTCTTGGCGGCCAACTCTGACGACGACGCCTCCGCCCCCTCCGCTCTGGGTGACACCAACTGCTTGAACTCTCGCGACAAACGCGTCTTGCCAGTGCCGTTGAAGGCATAGATCAACTGCACTTTCTTGTTGGCCTCTTCGAGTTGCTGGGCCAGTTCGGTGAGCGTCTTGCTCATGTCAGGCGGCTACCTCTTCCGGCTTCGGGAAGTTCAACAGCAGATTGCGGTAGTGCTCGTATTGCTTCTGGCGAAGCTCGATTTCGCTGGGCAGGCCTTCGCTGATGGAGTTGGTCAGTGCATCGAACTTGTCCAGGATGGCGACGATGCGTGCCTGCTCCGCAAGTGACTTCTCGCGGTCATCCGGGTACGGAACAGGGATCCTGACTTTTTCAAGTCCAATGATCAGTAACCTATTCACCTTTCCACGCGACACATGCTTTGCTTTCTCATCAATGAACTTGGTTGTCTGCATCACATACGAAACGAATTTCGGATTCATTGAATGACGAAAAGCGTAGCTGTCGTCGTGAATGGCAACCCGTTCGCTCCCAATCCAGGCGACAGCCTTGCCAACGTCCTCAACGGTCTCCCCGACACCCGCTATCACAACATCGCCCGGCTCTGCATAACGCAAGGACTCGGCGAGATCGCTCCTCACCCGAGAGAAAGCCCGATCCGTAAAGACCCCATACCGGGTATAGATCTCGCCATAATGAATGACTGGGACTCCGTCTTCGACATAGTCCGCTTTCGTAAAGCGCTTGCCGCGAATGAACTCACCAAGTTCGCTCAGTGCTGTCCATGCGACGTCCACGTCTTTGAATTGAAGTAGCTGGTCTCGATAGTGCTTGTATTGTTTTTTGGGTAAGCGGATTAAATGGTTGATCTTACCTTTGCATGAGAGTGAGACAGACCGGCATCTCATCGGATTATCTGGTTGATGCTTCACCTACTGCTGGTGCATGTTTCCTTCGCTAATTCCAGCAAGA
>NZ_WTVM01000187.1 GCF_012910885.1 Azoarcus taiwanensis
GGACAAGGCCGAGGCCGAAAAGGAGCTGGGCCGCCTGCGTCGGCAGTGGTTTGCCAAGCGCAAGAACGTCCTCGCGCTGTTGCGCGAGTCGATCTTCCAGCAGGAATCGCCACTGGTCGATACCGACGCCAGCAACAAGGCCGGCGACGCCGATGCGGCCCTGCAAGAGCTGGGCAGCGATCAGGTCGCCTTCGGCTACGTCACCGCGACCGTGACGGTGCTCGATGTCGATGCCGACGCGGCCGACGAGAAGCTGCGCCATGTGGAGCGTGTCATCCAGGGACGTGGCTTCGTCACGATTCCTGAAACGCTGAACGCCGTGGAAGCCTGGCTGTCGTCGGTGCCGGGCAATGCCTACGCCAACGTGCGCCAGCCCATCGTCTCGACGCTGAATCTCGCGCACCTGATGCCGGTATCGGCGGTGTGGGCCGGGCCGGAGAAGAACGACCACCTCGACGGCCCGCCGTTGATCGTCACGCGCACCGAAGGCGCGACGCCGTTCCGGCTGGTGACGCACATCGGCGACGTGGGGCACACGTTGGTGGCCGGCCCGACCGGCATGGGCAAGTCGGTTTTGCTCGCCACGCTGGCGATGCAGTTCCGCCGCTATCCCGGCTCGCGGGTCTTCGCTTTCGACATGGGACGCTCGATGCGCGCCACCATTCTTGGCTTGGGCGGCGAGCACTACGACCTGGGTGCGGACGGTTCGATCGCGTTTCAGCCGCTCGCTCGCATCGACCGTGAGGGCTATCGCACCTGGGCGGCTGAATGGGTTGAAGGCCGCCTGCGGCATGAGGGGATCAGTGTCGGCCCGGACGAGAAGGCGGCCATCTGGTCGGCTCTCGTCAGTCTTGCGGGCGCGCCCGTGGAGCAGCGCACGCTCACCGGCCTGTCGGTGCTGCTGCAGTCCAACGTGCTGCGACAGGCACTTGCGCCTTATGTGCTCGGTGGCGCCCACGGCAAGTTGCTGGATGCCGACCGCGACCGGCTGGGCGCCGCGGACGTGCAGTGCTTCGAAATGGAAGAGCTGATGCACAGCAAGGCTGCGGTACTGGCCGTGCTGGGCTACCTGTTCGCGCGCTTCGACGAGCGTTTCGACGGCGCGCCGACGCTGCTGATTCTTGATGAAGCCTGGCTGTTCCTGGACGACCCGGTGTTCGCGGCGCGTATTCGCCAATGGCTCAAGACGCTGCGCAAAAAGAACGTCAGCGTCATCTTTGCCACGCAGTCTCTGGCAGACATCAAGGACTCGACCATCGCGCCCGCGATCATCGAGAGCTGCGCCAGCCGCATCTTCCTGCCCAACCCGCAGGCCACCGAGCCGCAGATCCGCACGATCTACGAAGGCTTCGGCCTCAACAGCCGACAGATCGAGATCGTTGCCACCGCCCAACCCAAGCGCGACTACTACTACCAGTCGCGTCTGGGCAACCGCCTGTTCGACCTGGACCTCGGGTCCGTCACGCTCGCCTTCGCGGGAGCTTCCACACCGCAGGACCAGCGCCTCATCGACGAGCTGTCCACCCCCGCTCCCCCCGTTGGTTTTGCTCCTGCCTGGCTGCGGCAACACGGCCTGGACTGGGCGGCCGACCTGTTCCACCACCACCCCAAAGGAGAACTGCCATGACGTTCCATGCTTCCTTCAAACCCCGTCTGATCGCGCTGGCCACCGCTTGCGCACTGGCCATCGGCACCGTGCAGCCCGCGCATGCGCTGTTCGGCATCGGCGACATCGTGCTCGACCCGACCAACCTGGTGCAGAACACCATGACGGCCGCGCGCACGCTGGAGCAGATCAACAACCAGATCAAACAGCTTCAGAACGAGGCGCAGATGCTCATCAACCAGGCGCGAAACCTGGCGAGCCTGCCGTTCAACGTGGTCAACCGCCTGCGCTCGAACCTGGAGACGACCAAGCAACTCATCGCGCAGGCGCGAGGGCTGGCCTATGACCTGTCGCGCATGGACGCCGAGTTCGCGCGGCTGTACCCGGAACAGTACGCCGCCACCGTCAGCGGCGACCGGATGTACCAGGATGCGCGTGAGCGCTGGAAGAACACCCTCGGTGGCTTGCAGACCGCGATGCGCGTGCAGGCGCAGGTGTCGCAGAACCTGTCCCAGGACGAAGGCGTGCTGGCCGATCTGGTGAGCCAGAGCCAGTCGGCCACCGGCGCCTTGCAGGCCATGCAGGCGACCAACCAGCTCCTGGCCCTGCAAGCCAAGCAGTCCATCCAGTCGCAGCAACTCCAGCTCACACAGGACCGCGCGGCCTCGCTGGAACTGGCGCGACAGGCCGCCGCCGTTGAGCGTGGGCGCGAGGTGACGCGGCGCTTCCTCGGCAGCGGCACGGCCTACACGCCGCAGTCCGTGAGCTTTTATCGCAACTGACGGGCCAGCCATGAACCGCGCGCCGGTCCTGTTCTTTCTTGCATGCCTGCTGGCCGGTTGCGACCGGCCGCAGGTTCTGTCGGTCGATGCGCTGGCCGCCGATCCGGCGCGGCTGCATGCGTTGCGCATGCAATGCGACAGTGGCGAGAACTATGGCGCGCTCTGCGCGCAGGTCGCCCAGGCCGACCTGCAGCGCTTCCTATCCGGGCCCACCGGGCCGGACGAGTACCAGACGCTGGCCGAGTTACCAGCGATTCCGGCCAGCTTCGACTCGCCCACAACTTCGCAGGACGAACGGCCATGAACGACGTTGCCATCATCGACCGCTTTCTCAACGTCTTCTCCACCTACATCGACTCGGGCTTTGGCCTGCTGCGGGGTGAAGTCGCGTTCCTCACCGCCACTCTGGTGGCGATCGACATGACCCTGGCCGGACTTTACTGGGCGCTGGGGCACGCCACCGGCCAGGGTGAGGACGTGATGGCCAAGCTCATCCGCAAGGTGCTCTACGTCGGCGCCTTCGCCTACATCATCGGCAACTTCAACTGGCTGGCGAGCATTGTGTTCCGGTCGTTCGCCGGTCTGGGCCTCACGGCTTCCGGCTCGACTCTGACCATGGAGACGTTTCTGCAGCCAGGGCGCCTGGCCAAGACCGGCATCGACGCCGGCGCGCCCATCCTCGACCAGATCAGCCAGATGGCCGGCTTCCCGGAAGTGTTCATCAACATCACGCCCATCGTCGTGATGTTCCTCGCGTGGCTGGTGGTCATCCTGTGCTTCTTCGTGCTGGCGGTGCAGCTCTTCATCACGCTGATCGAGTTCAAGCTGACCACGCTCGCCGGCTTCGTGCTGGTGCCATTCGCGTTGTGGAACAAGACGGCCTTCCTCGCCGAGAAGGTGCTGGGCAACGTGGTGTCGTCTGGCGTGAAGGTACTGGTGCTGGCGGTGATCGTCGGTATCGGCACTGGGCTGTTCGCCGAGTTCCAGGTCACGCCCGACGAACCTTCCATCGACCACGCGCTTGTCGTGATGCTGGCTTCGCTCTCACTGCTGGCCCTGGGTATTTACGGGCCGGGCATCGCCACGGGCCTCGTGTCTGGGGCGCCGCAGCTCGGCGCCGGAGCGATGGCCGGTGCAGCGGTGGGCGCAGCGGGAACCGCCGTTGCGGTCGGTGCCGCCGCAACGGGTGTTGGCAGCGCGGTGGCCGCCGGGGCGCGGATGGCGCCAGCCGCCGCCAAGATGGCCGCCAGCGGTGCGCGTGCTGCAGCCTCGACCGCAGGCAGTGCGCGGTCGGCTTATCAAGCGGGTTCCGCAGCCGCTGGAGGCGGCCTCAAGGGCGCCGCAGCCGGCGTGGGCAACGTCGCCAAGAGCGGTGCGCAGGCGGTCGGGCAGAAGGCGGCTGCCGGGGCTCGCTCGCTCAAGGAGCGTGCGGCAGCGGCCTTACGCGCAGACGATGCGGGTGCAGCGCCCAGCGGTGGCGCTGCCGCAGCCGCACGAGGCCAGTCCGCTGCCAGCGAAGCCCCTGCGGACGCCGCACAGCAGGAGCAACCCGCCTGGGCCAAGCGGCTGCACCGGCGCCAGCAGCTCAGCCATGCCGCCACGACCGCAGCCCACTCGCTGCGCGGAGGCGACGGCGGCGGCTCCAGCAGCGGCCCAAGCCTGCGCGATTCCGATTCATAAGGAGAACGATCTATGCGATTCAAACGACCGCAGGTGCGCTACGCCGATACGCCGCAGCCTGCCACTCCGTACCAGTCCGCCGCACAGGTGTGGGACGAGCGCATCGGCTCGGCCCGTGTGCAGGCGAAGAATTGGCGACTGATGGCCTTTGGCTGCTTGGCGCTCGCGCTGTTGATGGCGGGTGGGCTGGTCTGGCGTTCGGCGCAGTCCATCGTCACGCCCTACGTGGTGGAGGTGGACCAGGCTGGACAGGTCCGCACCGTCGGCGAAGCGGCCACGCCGTACCGGCCGAACGATGCTCAGACCGCCTACCACCTGGCGCACTTCGTCACGCTGGTTCGCGCGCTGTCCATCGACCCCATCGTCGTTCGGCAGAACTGGCTTGATGCCTACGACTACACCACCGACCGAGGCGAGGCCGTGCTCAACGAGTACGCACGTGCCCACGACCCGTTCATCCGTGTCGGCAAGGAGTCGGTGACGGTGCAGATCACCAGCGTCGTGCGCGCCAGCGACACGTCGTTCAACGTCCGTTGGACCGAGGAGCGCTTCGTCAACGGTGCGCCTGCGGGCACCGAGCGCTGGAACGCCGTGATTTCCACCGTCCTGCAAACCCCGCGCACCGAGCAGCGGTTGCGCAAGAACCCCCTGGGCATCTACGTCAACGGCCTGTCGTGGAGCCGCGAACTCGATGCCACCGAAGGAGCCAAGCCATGAACCGGTCTTTCCGCATTTACGCTTTCGTGTTGACAGTTGCAGCCTCTGCACTGTCGTTGCAGGGCTGCGCCACGCAGGGCACGCCACCACCAGCCATCTCGCTCGATGAGCCGGTACAGGCCCAGCCGTTGCCCGACTTGCCCAAGCCGGTTGAAGTGGTCGAGATGCCGAAGGTGTTGCCGATGCCGGCGCAGATGAAGCCGCTGCCGGAGGGCAGTGACACCAAGACAGCGCGCGAACCCGCCGATGAAAAGCTCCGGGTCTCGCGCGCCAACGCCGAGGCGCGGATGGCGCCGACGCGCGAGGGCTACGTCAATGCCATCCAGGTCTGGCCCTTCACGGATGGCGCGCTGTACCAGGTCTATGCGGCGCCGGGCCGGGTCACGGTGATCTCTCTCCAACCCGGCGAGGAACTGGTGACGGTTGCCGCCGGCGATACGGTGCGCTGGATCGTCGGTGACACGTCCAGCGGCACAGGCGCTGCGCTGCGCGTCAGCGTGTTGGTCAAGCCGATCCGCTCGGGGCTCAAGACCAACCTGGTCGTCACCACCAGTCGGCGCACCTACCTGGTCGAGCTGACCTCGACCGAACGCGCCTGGATGGCGTCGGTGTCGTGGGAGTACCCGAAAGACCGGATGCTGGCCTTGCAGCGCCAAGCGCAGGCCGCGCAGGCGACGGCGCTGATCGATACCGGCTTGTCGCTGGAGAAGATTCGCTTCCGCTACGCGGTCAGCGGCAACAATCCGCCGTGGAAGCCGTTGCGCGCCTTCGACGATGGCGAGAAGGTCTACATCCAGTTCCCGCCGGGCATCGCGCTGGGCGAACTGCCGCCGCTGTTCGTGATCGGCGCGCAAGGCGATGGGCAACTGGTGAACTACCGTTTCCGCGCGCCGTACTACATCGTGGATCGGCTGTTCGGCGCGGCCGAACTGCGCTTGGGCGGTGACAAGGGCGACATCGTGCGGATCGAACGCACGGACGGCGTAGCGCGGGGGAACTGACCATGAGCCAGGACGACATTCCTGATCTTGCCGCGTCGCATGCGGGCAAGGTTGCCCCCGAGGCAGTGGCGCTGCGCGCGCCGCCGCGCGCGGTGACGCGCTTGAATCGGCGCACCTTGGCGATCCTGGCCGGAGGCCTCGCCGTGGTCGTGCTGGGCGCCACGATGTGGTCGCTGCAACCGCGCAAGCGCGGAGCGAACGAACAGAGCGAGCTTTGTCAAGGGCAAGCGAATTTTCCCCAGTGTGGTAATTCAAATTTCCCCACCCGGTTGGGTTTGCTCGTCAAATGAGCGGACGAGTCCGGATTTGAGCTTCTCCTTGAGGCGATAGGAGTTGCCGCGG
>NZ_WTVM01000188.1 GCF_012910885.1 Azoarcus taiwanensis
CAACATGCCCACTTTGATCACTCCTCGATCCCCCGCCCAAAACACAGCAGGGTAGTCAATCAAAGGTGGGTCAAATTTCGATGCAAATTACCCCGGCAAGTGGGTCAATTCTGGATGGCCGTCAACAACCTGGCGAATATTGAGACCGGGTCAGTTAACCAAACCGCACTGCGACATCAGCGCACAGTAGCGTCCGGTTCACCCGATTGCGCCAGGATGACTGCCCGCGCGGTGTCGCGCAGTACAAGGGCTGCGTGCCAGTTTGCTCCTGCGGGAATGATCGGTGGATGGACGGTAACCGTCAATTTGCTGTAGCGTGGCCACAGACTAAGGTCAGGAAGAAGACGGCGGGTGCCGCTCAAAGTGACAGGAATGACCGGAACATCGGCGCGGGCAGCGGCCAGGAAAGCCCCCATGCGGAAGGGCAATACACCGGGCGGTTCACGGAAGGTTCCTTCGGCAAAGACTACAAGGGCGTTGCCTGCTCCAGCCCGCCTCTCCAGTGCATGCGTGTCTTCAACACCGCGCACAGTATCAAAGCGCTCAACGAAAACTGCGCCTAGGCGTTTCAACGGTATCGCGGCCAGCGGGTGAGCAAGCAATTCCTGTTTGGCAACAAAAGCGAAACGTGCGGGTAGCGCAGCCGATTGCTCGTGGCTGGATGCCAGTCGCAGTCAGGGCAAGGCGTGATCCGATTCGGGCGAGACGCCGCGCGGCGAGCGTTGGCGCAAGCGCTATCGCAACCCAGAAGACCGGTGCCAGGAGGCCGAAAACCATCCACACCCAGAGTCCCCAGAGTGGGCCGGTGAGTTCTATAGCCAATTGCTCTACCTCAGCGCGAATTGCTTCATTGCCATCCTGCGCCGTACGAGTTTCGGCCAGTACCACCAGGCGCTCGGTCCCGGCGCGCACGCCCGTGACACGACCGACAGCTTCTTCCAATTCTTGCGGGTAGCTGGAACAGGCGCAACATATTGAATTCCAGTGTAGCCAGAATGTCCGTTCGTAATTATGTTCAAGACTTTGGGGTCACCATTGCGTATTACAACAAATAATCAACCATTATCGCGTCTTATATTTGCTACTTTCGCTGCATTGAACTTCGTTTGATTAGTATGTAATATCGTAATACGTAATACGGTATGAAATACGAGGATGCCATGGCCAGAGCAGGAATCTACAAGTCAGAAGTCGTCAGAGCGCGTAACAAGCTGTTGGCGATGGGGCGCTACCCATCGATCGACGCAATTCGCAGCGAGTTAGGCGATACCGGCTCGAAAGGCACGATTCACCGCTATCTGAAGGAAATCGAAGAAGAGGAAGGCGGCAGTACCGGTACCCAGGTCGCGGTCAGTGAAGCCATCCAGGATCTGGCTGCCAGGCTCGCAGAACGCCTGCATGAAGAAGCTGATCAGCGTTTGGCGGCTCTGACCGATAAGCACAAGGCAGAAATTGCGGCGCTGAACGACACCATCGCCACATTACGTAATGAAGTGGAATCCTTTCGCAGCCAGTCTGAACGCCAGGCCCTGGAGTTGGGTGCAGAGAAAGCAGCCCACAGCGAAATACTAAGCGTGCTCCAAGAAGAGAGAATCGTTCGGGCACAAATGGCTCAGCGCATCCAGGACATGGAAGGGCAACTGGTAAAGGAAGAAGCGCACCGTGTGTCGCTGGAGGAAAAGCACCAACACGCCCGCGAGGCACTGGCGCATTTCCGAACCGCAGCGAAGGAACAACGGGAGCAGGATCAGCGCCAGTTCGAACAGCAGATCCAGTTCTTGCAGGGGGAGTTGCGTAATGCCAAGGAAACGGCAAACGCGAAACAGCAAGAACTCATCCGCAGTCATGAGGACAATGCCCGTCTATCAAGCGAGCTCACCCATGCGCACAGTGAACTTCATCGACACGATGGCGAAGTACGAACATTGCGCTCGGTCAAAGAGCAGTTGGCCGTTGCCGAGGTGAAAATCCAACAGTTGACGGATCAGTTGGCGCAAGCCAACGGGCGAGTGTCCGATCTGGACAAGGAAAACCAAGCGAACCTCTGCAAGCTAAGGGAGAGCATGGAAACGGGGCAGCGGCTGGCAGCCGAACTGATGGCGGCAAAAGCCGTTGCCGCTAGCCACGAGAAAGTCTTTGAAAAGCTCGCGACATTACAGTCGCCACAGGCGAAGAGCACCAACGCCAAGAAAAATAGCGTTGACAATCAAGATTCGCTTTTTAATTCAGAAGAGTAGGCAGTTTTCGGGGAATTTTTCATGATTCCCGGCCGACCCTCTTGACGGTCGGACGGTTCGGCCCGTCGGGTATGTTGACGCTCACCCCGTTGCGGGTCGAGCGGGCTTCGATTACGCCATAGCCGGGCACCGTGAGGAATACCGCGCCATTGTCTATGCGTGCAGACTGACCACGGCCGAGGTCGATTTCAGCACTGGGCCCATCGATCGCGACCCAGTCGGGTAACAAGTGTTCCGGGTAGACGCCCTTTGCCTCGCCCTCGATAGCGACGCGGATCTGACCGGAACGGGTGTCCTGGGTGACATGGGTTTTGTGAGAATAGGAGTCGGCGACCAGAATGCGCGCATTGTCCATGTTCGCGCGCTGAATCAGCCCCGGTACGTCGAAGGCGAAGAAAACGTAGAGCAGGTAGGCGAGGATCACGCCTGGGACCCCGAAGCTGAACAGTCGCTTGCGGGCAAAGAGTCGCTCGATTGCCGGCAGCCGGTCGGCAACGGTCGGGGAGGGCGCGGTGGCGCTGGCAGCAGTCATGGCTCAATGCTCCACGGCGGAGATCTTGTTGCGGTAATGACTGGAGATCTGGTCGACCACTACGATGGTGACGAACAGCAGGATGAAGATCGCGGCCGCCTGGTCGAAGCGGCCCTGTCCCCAAGTCATGGTGTTGCGCAGGTCGTAGCCGATGCCGCCGGCGCCGACGAAGCCGAGGATGGCCGAGGCGCGGATATTGATCTCGAAGCGCAGCAGGCCATAGCTCAGGAAGTTGGGCGAGACCTGCGGCATGACGCCGAGCCACATGCGCTGAAACCAGCCGGCGCCTACTGAGGCGAGGCCCTCGACCGGTTTGAGATCGGCATTCTCGGCGACCTCGGAGAAAAGCTTTCCGAGCGCACCCGCTGTATGCAGCGCGATCGCGATCATCGCTGGCACCGGGCCGCCGCCGAGGATGAAGATGAGCACCAGCGCGATGACGATCTCGGGCAGCGCGCGCAGGATGTCCATGGTGCGTCGGAACAGCGGAATGAGGCGCGGCCACAGCGCAAGACCGCGGGTCGATAGCAGCGCAAGCACGATGCCGCCGGCCGCGCCGATCAGGGTGGAGGCGGCGGCGATGTTGATGGTCTCGACCAGCGACGGGAAGACGGTCGCGAGGTGGCCAGGCATCCGGTCGATGCGTTCCCAGGCTTCGCTGACCAGCCCCGCGGGGAAGTCGAGGATCTGCGGCAGGCCCGAAATGAAGCCGCCGGCATTGCGCGATTCGGCGATCTGGAAAGACGATATGAGCAGCAGTACGAACACCAGCAGCAGGATGCCCGAGTAGAGCCGTCGTCGCTGGGTTTGCGCCATGTAGGCGGTGTAGATGCCACTCTGGGCCGGCATGTACAGCTTGGCCATGTCCTGGATTCCTGACGTGACGCGGGCCGCGCGTGAAGGCGCGGCCCGCGTGGCAAAGGGCGAGCTTACTGGCTTGCCGCCTTGCGTGCTTCGATGATGGAGATGTAGGCGTCGTGGTTGATCGGCTGCACGCCAAGCGCCTCACCGGCGAGCACGCCATAGGCGCAGTCCGGGTCCATGTAGGGCAGGCTGGTCAGCAATGCGACCATGTCCAGCTTCACGCGCTCGGGTAGCGCCTTGCGCAGCACAAACGGACCCTCGGGAATGGTGTTGGACTTCCAGATCTCCTTGAGATCGTTCATGTCGACGACGCCAGCGTCGGAGGCCTTGCGCAGTGCGCCCGAGTTGTAGCCGTCGGCCCAGTCGCCGATGCCGTCGGCCCAGGTCACCCCGGCATCGACGTTGCCGTTGGCCACAGCGACGATGGTCTGCTCATGGCCGCCTACGAAGCGGATGTCGCCAAAAAACTCGCCCGGCTTCATCGAGTAGCCTGACTGCGGGATCTCGATCGACGGGATGAGGTAGCCGCTGGTCGAGTTGGGGTCGCCAAAGGCAAACACCTTGCCCTTGAGATCATCCAGCGAATTGATGCCGCGGTCCGTCCTGGCGAAGCCAATGGCGTAGTAACCATAGGAGCCGTCGGTGTTGGTTTTGACCACGACGGGTTCGACCGCATCAGGGTTCTCGAGGTAGATCGCGGCATAGGTCGAGGCGCCGAGCCAGGCGAGATCAAGGGTGCCACCGAGCAGGCCCTGAATCAGGCCGTTGTAGTCAGCAGGCGTGAACAGGCGCACCGGCACTCCAAGGAGTTCCTGGGCCTTGACACGGAAGCACTCGTTCGAGTTCAGGCGATCCTGGGCATTCTCGCCGCCCATGATGCCGATACGGAACTCGGTGATGCCCTGGGCGCTGGCCGTGGCCGCGCAGGCGGTGGTCAGGAGCATGGCTGCTGCAAGCTTCTTCATCGATGGTTCTCCGGAGTGGATGCGTTCCCCGAGGGGAGTGGGTGGAAACAAGGCGTGGGGGGGACGAGAGCGTCAGGCCGCAACACCGGCCTGTCGGGCGAGGCCCGCCGGTGCCCGGTCGAGCAGGTCGAGGCTCGTCGAGGTGCTTGCCTCTGAAAAGCTCTCGTCGGCGCCGTAGATCTCGCGCGCAACCGCGGTAGACAGTTCCGTCGGGGGTCCGTCGAAGACCACCTGCCCCTGGCGCATGCCGATCACGCGGTCGCAGTACTGGCGCGCGGTATCAAGCGTGTGGAGGTTGGCGATGACCATACGCCCGTCTTCTTCGTGGATTCGACGCAACGCATCCATGACGATCTTGGCGTTCATCGGGTCGAGCGAGGCGATCGGTTCGTCGGCGAGAATGATCTTGGGGTCCTGCATCAGCGCTCGGGCGATCGCCACACGCTGCTGCTGGCCGCCGGAGAGAGCCTCGGCGCGTTTGGGCGCCTGTTCGGCGATACCGAGTCGGTCGAGAATCCCGATCGCGCGGTGGATGTCCTCGCGCGGAAAGAGGTTGAACACCGTCGTCAGTGTCGAACGGCGGTTGAGCGTGCCGTGCAGTACGTTCGACACCACGTCCATGCGCGGGACCAGGTTGAACTGCTGGAAGATCATCGCGCACTGCGATTGCCAGGCGCGCTTGCGCTTGCCCTTGTACTCGAGGACGTTCTCGCCCTCGAAACGGATGCGCCCTTCGCAGGCATCGGTCAGGCGGTTGACCATGCGCAGAAAGGTCGACTTTCCCGCACCCGAGCGCCCGATGATCCCAATCATCGCCGGCTTGTCGACGCTGAAGCTCACGTTGTCGACCGCAATGTTGCGGCCAAACCGCTTCGTCACCTCTTCAACCTTTAGCGGCATGAGCGCTGACCTCGAGACCCGTTTTCGTTGGTCGCATTCTGTGCGGCGTCCGTTACGGTCTCTTTAAGGAAATGCGACGCTTGGCTTTGTCTCGATGCGGATGAATTTGCGAACTGGGTCGGTCGGGCTCGTCGTGTTTTCGCCAAAGGCAGGATCAAAGCTCGTCGGTTCGACCGGATCGCCATCTGTCACACCTTGTTCATGTCGGTCTGGAATGCTCTGACAGGGAAAACCATTACGCTTGAACAAAGGACACCGAATGTCACGCACCGGGATCGAACCGCCCCGGCTGGGTGAGCCCTGGCTGCTCACCCCCGGACCGCTCAGTAC
>NZ_WTVM01000189.1 GCF_012910885.1 Azoarcus taiwanensis
CCCATGTTCTGGGCCGCTGCGTCTGGCAGCGCCCCTCATCTGGCGACTGAATCCGGATGTTAGGTCAGCTCGCACTGTCTGCAGAGATCGTGGCGTAGATCCGCTCGACATCTTCACGGCGGGCAAGCTCGGTGGCAGGCGTCATCACGGCAGCTGCCGCCGCAGACACACCGAGCGCGAAGGCCTGCTCGATCGCCATCCCGCTGGCAAGGCCATGCACCATGGCGCCGACGAAGCTGTCACCAGCTCCCACCTTGCTGACGACAGGCACTGATGGGGGTCTGACGTGACTGACCCCGGATTCGGTGACCAGCAGCGCGCCTTCCTCGCCCAGTGTGAGCACCGCCGCCTGCGTCTTGCGGTGAGCAACCAGATGCTGCCCGAGTGCCACGAAGTCGTCGGAGGCGAGACCGAGCGATTCCGCCAGCATGCGGGCCTCGATGTCGTTTGGTTTCACCACCGCCACGTGCGGTCCCAGGCCTGCGATCAATGCAGGCCCAGAAGCATCGAGAATGAACCTGGCCCCGTGCCTGGCCGAGATCTCGGCCAGCCGCCCATAAAAATCGTCAGGAACGCCCGGCGGGAGACTGCCGCTACCGACGACACACGAATAGTGCCTCTCCTGCAGAAGCGCTTCGAGCCGTGTGACAACACGCCGAGCGAACGCTTCATCCTGTTCGGGCCCAGGCAGCACAAAGCGATACTGGTCACTCGTGCCCCGTTCGTGCACCGCGAAGCTCATGCGGGTATCGCCACACGCCTCCACAAACACGCAATCCAGCGCCTCGCCCGCCATCAAAGTGCGCATCAACTCGCCGGTGGCACCACCGATCGCGACAAGCGCGGTCGAGTTCCCACCGAGCAGGCGAATCATCCGCGAAACATTCACGCCACCGCCTCCCGGTTCGATGACCGGTGGGTCGCACCTGAGCTTTGGCCCAGGTTCGATGTGATCGGCCGCGGTCGTAAAGTCGACTGCCGGATTCAAGGTTACGGTGAGGATCTGGGTCATGGCTTCACTCGAATGTCGCGCTCGTCGCGTACCGATGCGGAATCCGACATCATGACGCCACCCATGGCGTCGCTACGATGCACCAAAGGATCGCTGGAGATGTCGGTTTTCTTTACAGTCGTCGAGACCCTCGTCTCGATTTCACCTGGTTCGTGACGTATTGCCTTGATATATCAAGCCACGTGATTTCTGGCATAAAATTCGCTTTGTCGCAATGCAACGGACTCTCGGCCGGGAGTTTCGACCAAGAAGAAGAAAACCACAATCAGGGGACTCAGTAGCCATGGTTCACGATCGTCCTGACCAACGCATCGACCTTGTCATGCGGCAGTTCGTTGGACAAATCATCGAATACCTGATGCTCGGCGGAGATCACGCCAATGCAAGGCTCAACATGACCGAACGTGGCGTGCCACATGAAGTTCAGCGCCGGGTGCTGGAAGGAAACGCAACCCGGCACTGAACGACTCAACACTCGCAGTAGCACTCCAGAATCGTTCTCACTCGGGCCATTGCGCCCTGCAAGACCACCTCGATCTCGTCGAACGCTATCCCGTGTTCGCTCGATGCACGTCCGGCGGCATAGTTGGCGACGACGTTGATTGCCGCATAGGGCAAATCCTGCTCCCGAGCGAGCACCGCCTCCGGCATGCCGGTCATTCCGACGACATCGGCCCCATCCCTTTCCAGGCGATTGATTTCGGCAGCGGTCTCGAGGCGCGGCCCCTGCGTCGCCGCGTACACGCCGCCATCCACAACTTCTTCAGACACCGCCTTGGCCGCGGCGAGAATGCGCTGGCGCAGCGCTTCGTCATACGGATGCGTGAAGTCGATGTGATGTACGACCTGGTCATCGCCCTCGAAATAGGTGCTCGGTCGCCCCCACGTGTAATCGATGATCTGATCGGGGACAACCAGCTTGCCCGGTCCGAGATCGGCACGAATGCCCCCCACCGATGCAACCGAGAGAATCTCGCTGACTCCGGCCTGTTTGAGCGCCCAGATATTCGCAAGATAATTGACCTGATGCGGCGGAATGGTATGCCCATAGCCATGGCGCGCGAGAAAGACGACGTCCTGAGTGCCGCACAGTTTACCGAACATCAAGGCACCGGATGGCTCGCCGTAAGGCGTGCGCACCACTTCCCTGCGTACCAGTTCCAGTGTCGAAAGCTTGGTCAGCCCACTGCCGCCAATGATTGCAAGCATGAAGATCCCCCGTGTGTGTTGTGGCGGATTCTAGCCCGCATCGCCAACAGCGTCACGTCGCCTCAGGGTGTGGGTCGGGGCGACCGGTGCCGCTGCTGCACGACACGGTCAGGCACCAAGGGCAGCTTCTTCCGGTAGTGCTTCACTTCACGATGCACGGGGAGGGTCAAGAGGACTGCGCCGAGGAGTCGGAACAAGCCAATAGTGCAAGCTTCTGAGAATGCTATAATTTACGGTTATTTCAAACCATACAAAGCTCGCCCAATGTCCCGCGCCATCCGCAATATCGCCATCATCGCCCACGTCGACCATGGCAAGACCACCCTGGTCGATCAACTCCTCCGCCAGTCCGGCACCTTCGCATCGCACCAGGCGGTGTCCGAACGTGTCATGGACAGCAACGATATCGAGCGTGAGCGCGGGATCACCATTCTGGCAAAGAACTGCGCCATCCAGTACGGCGACACCCACATCAACATCGTCGACACCCCGGGACACGCGGATTTCGGTGGCGAAGTCGAGCGCGTACTGTCCATGGTCGACGGTGTGCTGCTGCTCGTCGATGCGGTCGAAGGACCGATGCCGCAAACCCGTTTCGTCACTCGCAAGGCACTGGCGCTCGGACTCAAGCCGATCGTCGTGATCAACAAAATAGATCGCCCCGGCAGCCGCCCGGACTGGGTGATCAATCACACCTTCGACCTCTTCGACAAGCTCGGCGCGACCGACGAGCAGCTCGACTTTCCCGTGGTTTTCGCCTCGGCGCTGAACGGTTTCGCAATGCTCGACGCCAACGAGCCGGGCACCGATATGAAGCCCTTGTTCGAGGCGATCCTGCAGTACGTGCCGCCGCCCGAGGTCAGCAGCGACGGCCCGCTGCAGTTGCAGATCTGCTCGCTGGATTATTCGACTTACGTCGGCCAGCTCGGCATCGGCCGGATCAAGCGCGGACGCATCCGCCCCAACCAGGAAGTTGTGGTGATGTATGGCGACGAAAACCGCGGCAAAGCCAAGATTGGTCAGGTCCTCACGTTCCAGGGGCTCGAGCGCAGCCAGGCCGACAGCGCCGAGGCTGGTGACATCGTGCTGGTGTCCGGCGTCGAGCAGGTGAACATCGGCGTCACCCTTTGCGACCCCGACGCACTAGAGGGACTCAAGCCGATCGCGGTCGATGAACCCACGCTGACGATGAACTTCATGGTCAACTCCTCGCCGCTGGCTGGTCGCGAAGGCAAGTTCGTGACCAGTCGCCAGATTCGCGAACGCCTTGAAAAGGAGTTGCTGAAGAACGTCGCTCTGCGTGTCGAGTACACCAACGACTCGGACGTGTTTCTGGTCTCCGGCCGCGGCGAACTGCATCTGACCATCCTGATCGAGAACATGCGCCGCGAAGGCTTCGAACTGGCGGTGGGACGTCCGCGAGTGGTGTTCCGTGATATCGACGGCGTCAAGAGCGAACCATACGAGATGCTCACCGTGGACATCGACGAAGAGCATCAGGGCGGCGTCATGGAAGAGCTCGGCCGACGTCGCGGCGAGTTGCTCGACATGCAGTCGGACGGCAAGGGACGCGCCCGCCTCGAATACCGCATCCCGGCGCGGGGCTTGATCGGCTTTCAGGGGGAATTCCTCACCCTCACTCGGGGCACGGGCCTCGCGAGTCACGTGTTCGACGACTACGGCCCGATGGCCGGCACCATGTCCGAACGCCGCAATGGTGTGCTGATCTCCCAGGAGAACGGCCAGGCCGTCGCGTATGCCTTGTGGAAACTTCAGGACCGGGGCCGCATGTTCGTCAGTCACAACGATCCGGTCTACGAAGGCATGATCATTGGTATTCACACCCGCGACAACGACCTCGTCGTCAATCCAATCAAGGGCAAGCAGCTCACCAACGTCCGCGCCTCCGGCTCCGACGAAGCGGTGCGCCTGGTGCCGCCGATTCAGCTCAGCCTCGAATCGGCAATCGAGTTCATTGCCGACGACGAACTCGTCGAGGTCACGCCCAAGTCCATACGCCTGCGCAAGCGACTGCTGCAAGAGCACGAGCGCAAGCGCGCCTCGCGCGAGGCCTGATCCGGCCCGAGTAAAAAGAACGGCGGCCGCTTGGTCGCCGTTTTCGTTTTAGCGGCGGGCCGATCAAGCGCTACCGGCGCGCTCCCGGCGGGAATCGAGATATTCGGAAAAGTCCTCAGCAACCTCCGGGTGGCGCAACGCAAATTCGACCGTCGCCTTGAGATACCCAAGCTTCGAACCGCAATCGAAGCGCTGGCCATCGAATTCGTAGGCCAGCACCGCTTCTTCCTCCAGTAGTGAAGCGATGGCGTCGGTGAGTTGCAGCTCTGCACCCGCGCCGGGTTTGAGTTCGCGCAGATGCTGGAAGATTCGCGGCGTCAGGATGTAACGTCCGACGACGGCCTGGGTGGTGGGTGCTTCTTCGGGTTTGGGTTTCTCGACGATACCGGTCATTCGCTGAGTCTTGCCGGTCGCGCTCTCGGTGCTGACGATTCCGTACTGACGGGTATCCTCGCGAGGCACGTTCATGGTGCCGAGCACCGAACAACGGTTGTACTTGAAGACATCGACCATCTGTTTCATCACTGGATCACCTCCGGGGTTGTCCAGCAGATCATCCGCGAGAATAACCGCGAAGGCTTCATCGTCGCTCACCACGTGGGATGCGCACAATACCGCATGCCCAAGCCCGAGCGCCTCCGCCTGACGGATGTAGATGCAGTTCACACCAGCCGGCACGGTCTTGCGCACCAATTCCAGCATTGCATGCTTGCCTCGAGCCTCCAGTTCGGTCTCGAGTTCGTAGGCCTTGTCGAAGTGGTCCTCGATCGCGCGCTTGGTCCGGCCAGTGATGAAGATGAGCTCCGTGATGCCGGCCGCCACCGCCTCCTCGACCGCATACTGGATCAGCGGCTTGTCGACGATCGGCAGCATCTCCTTCGGACTCGCCTTGGTGGCCGGGAGAAAGCGGGTACCCATGCCCGCAACTGGAAAGACTGCCTTGGTGATCTTCTTCATTCAATGTCCTGTTCAACGGATTCGAGTGCATTCTGCGAAACGCCCGCGGCAATCAACCCGCGCAGGCCGTCTTCGTCGAGTATCGCCACGCCGAGGGTTTCGGCCTTGGCGAGCTTGGAGCCGGCATCGGCGCCGGCAACCAGGTAATCGGTCTTCTTCGACACCGAACCGGTGACCTTGCCACCATTGCCCTCGATCATGGCTTTGGCTTCATCTCGTGTCATCGTCGGCAGCGTGCCGGTGAGCACCAGCGTCTTGCCGTCGAGCACGCCGGACGCAGGCTTGGATGGCGGCCCTTCCGTCCAGCGCACCCCCCCGGCCCTGAGCTGCTCGATGACCTCGACATTGTGCGGCTCGTTCAGAAACTCGACGATGCTCCTCGCCACGACCGGCCCCACGTCTGGGACCTGCTGGAGGCTGTCGAGGTCAGCTGCGAGCACGGCGTCCAGCGATCCGAAATGGTGCGCGAGATCGCGCGCCGTGGCCTCGCCAACATTGCGG
>NZ_WTVM01000018.1 GCF_012910885.1 Azoarcus taiwanensis
CTCGAACGCGTTACAAATCCAGGGGTTTTCACCTTCGACGACGATCACCCGATGGCTGAATCTGCCAGGTGTCCGATAGTGCGCCAGGCTGACTCTCAAGGCGAAAAAAAAGGCCGACAGAATCGACCTTTCTTCCTCCTCGCGAAGCGCACCCTATCAGGCTGCAGCTTCCTCGGTATTCGCTTCCTCGACCACTTCCTCTTCGGGGCGGTCCATGAGTTCGACCAGGGCCATCGGCGCATTGTCGCCTTGGCGGAAACCGAACTTCAGGATGCGAAGATAGCCGCCGTTACGAGTCGCGTAGCGCGGACCCAGCTCATCGAACAGCTTCACGACCATGTCCCGGTCGCGCAGGCGGTTGAATGCCAGGCGACGATTAGCCAGGCTCGGCTTCTTGCCGAGGGTGATAAGCGGCTCGACAACGCGACGCAGCTCCTTCGCCTTCGGAAGAGTGGTTTTGATGACTTCGTGGCGCAGCAGCGAGCTGGCCATGTTGCGGAACATCGCCTGCCGGTGACTGCTGGTCCGGTTCAGTTTGCGAAGACCATGACGGTGACGCATTTTTCTACCTCACTACGCCGACGCTTCTCAACCGAGCTTTTCGAGCCCGGCCGGCGGCCAGCTTTCCAGTTTCATTCCCAGCGTCAACCCACGAGTGGCCAACACTTCCTTGATCTCGTTGAGCGACTTACGACCCAGGTTCGGGGTCTTCAGCAACTCGGTCTCGGTGCGCTGGATCAGATCACCGATGTAGTAGATGTTCTCGGCCTTGAGACAATTGGCCGAACGCACCGTCAGCTCCAGATCATCGACCGGGCGCAACAGCACTGGATCGACGTCTGCCTGCGCGGCGTCTTCCTTGCCACCAACCGGTTCCGTGCCTTCCAGCGCGGCGAAGACCGAAAGCTGATCCACGAGAATGCGCGCCGCATCGCGAATCGCCTCTTCAGGGTCGACCGCACCGTTGGTCTCGATATCGATGACCAGTCGGTCCAGGTCGGTACGCTGCTCGACACGCGCACTCTCAACCAGATAGCTAACACGGCGCACGGGGCTGAACGAAGCATCCAGCATCACGCGGCCAATGGATTTGCTCTCGTCGGCATCCGGCCTGACATTCGACGGCACGTAGCCGCGACCGGCCTCGACCTTGATCTCCATCTCGAGCTTGCCGCCGGGGGCGACGTGAGCGATCACGTGCTCGGGATTGATGATCTCGACGTCATGACCGACTTCGATGTCAGCTGCGGTCACGACACCCTCGCCGCTCTTGGCGAGTCGAAGCGTGGCCTCCGGGCGATTGTGCAGCTTGAGCACGACACCCTTGAGGTTCAGCAGTACATCAACGATGTCCTCGCGAACCCCGTCAAGCGTCGAGTACTCGTGTAGAACGCCCTCGATGCTGACCTCGGTCGGCGCGCAGCCGGGCAGCGAGGACAGCAGAATGCGCCGCAGCGCATTCCCAAGGGTATGGCCGAACCCACGCTCGAACGGCTCCATCGTCACGCGGGCCTGAACCGGCGAAACATTCTGGACGTCGATGATGCGGGGTTTCAGCAGCGAATTGCTTTGCATCAGCAGTTCCTCGGGCTTTTTGTTCAGACGAACCGATTAGCGGGAGTAGAGTTCCACAACCAGGTTCTCGTTGATCGTGGCCGGCAGCTCTTCGCGCTGCGGATACGCCTTAAACGTGCCCTTGCCAGCCTTGGCATCCACCTCGAGCCACTCGGGGAAACCACGCGAAGCCGCAGCTTCCAGCGCGGCTTTGACGCGCAGTTGACCACGCGCACCCTCGGTCACCTCGACCACGTCACCCGGACGAACAACATAGGACGGAATATTGACCCGCTTGCCGTTCACCAGAATGCCATTGTGCCGAACCAGCTGACGGGACTCAGCGCGCGACGCACCGAAACCCATGCGGAAAACGACGGAATCCAGTCGACCTTCCAGAAGCTGAAGCAGGTTCTCGCCGGTCGGACCCTTGCGGCGGTCGGCTTCGGCATAAACGCGCCGGAACTGACCTTCAAGGATGCCGTAAAGACGACGAATCTTTTGCTTCTCGCGCAACTGCACGCCATAACCGGACATGCGGTGGCCAGAACGCTGACCGTGCTGACCCGGGGCGTAAGAACGCCGCTCGATAGCACACTTATCGGTGAAACACTTCTCACCCTTGAGGAACAGTTTCTCGCCTTCGCGACGGCACTGACGGCACTTGGGATCTAGATTACGAGCCACAATAAACTCCTTGTCAGATGCGACGCTTCTTGGGCGGACGGCAACCGTTGTGCGGGACCGGCGTGATGTCGGTAATACTCGAGATCTTGATGCCGATTGCGTTCAACGCGCGAACCGCCGATTCGCGACCGGGGCCTGGGCCCTTGATCCGAACCTCGAGGTTCTTGATGCCACACTCCTGGGCGGCCTTGCCAGCAGCTTCAGCGGCGACCTGAGCAGCGAACGGCGTGCTCTTGCGCGAACCCTTGAAGCCGGCGCCGCCGGATGTCGCCCACGACAGAGCGTTACCCTGACGGTCGGTGATGGTGATGATGGTGTTATTGAAGCTCGCATGCACGTGGGCGATACCCTCGGCAACGTTCTTCTTGACCTTCTTGCGAACTTTCGCAGCTGTCTTAGCCATTATGAGCCTCTATCACTTCTTCTTGCCGGCGATCGCCTTGCGCGGCCCCTTGCGGGTGCGGGCGTTCGTACGGGTGCGCTGACCGCGCAGGGGCAGACCACGGCGGTGCCGGAAACCCCGGTAGCAGCCAAGATCCATCAAGCGCTTGATGTTCATGGTCACTTCACGGCGGAGGTCGCCCTCGACCGCGAACTTCGCCACTTCTTCGCGCAACCGATCCATGTCCGACTCGGTCAGGTCCTTGACCTTGGTCGAGCGACCCACGCCGGAAGCATCGCAAATTTTCTGAGCACGGGTGCGCCCGATCCCGAAGATCGATGTCAGCGCAATCTCGGCGTGCTTGTGATTGGGAATGTTTACCCCTGCAATACGGGCCATTCGTCTACCCCAAAAAGCGAAACATTAAATTTTAATACGTTGCAACCAGCAAATCAACCCTGGCGCTGCTTGTGACGCGGATCGCTGCAGATAACGCGCACAACACCCTTCCGCCGAATGATCTTGCAGTGACGGCACAAGCGCTTTACCGATGCCTGAACTCTCATTTTCCTAACTCCTGTTTCTTGATTACTTGGTCCGGAAAACAATCCGGGCCTTGCTGAGATCATACGGCGTCAACTGCACGGTCACTTTGTCGCCCGGCAGAATGCGGATGTAATGCATCCGCATCTTTCCGGAGATGTAACCGAGCACGATGTGCCCGTTTTCCAGTTTCACGCGGAAGGTCGCGTTGGGGAGGTTCTCGAGAACCTCACCCTGCATTTCAATGACGTCTTCCTTTGTCATGTCTCACCTGGTCGGAAATCCGGAACCCTTGAAGTTCGCCTTCTTGAGCAGACTTTCGTACTGGTGCGACATCATGTGACTTTGCACCTGATTCATGAAGTCCATCGTGACCACGACGATGATCAGGAGCGAGGTGCCACCGAAGTAGAACGGCACGTTCCATCTCAGGATCAGGAACTCAGGCAACAAGCAGACCGCCGTGATATACACCGCCCCGACCAAGGTCAGCCGCGTCAGGATCTTGTCGATGTATCGCGCAGTCTGGTCGCCGGGTCGAATGCCCGGGATGAAAGCCCCACTCTTCTTCAGATTGTCGGCAGTGTCGCGTGCATTGAACACCAGGGCCGTGTAGAAGAAGCAGAAGAACACAATCGCCGCTGCATAAAGCATCACGTAGATCGGCTGGCCCGGGGCGAGCGTGGACGAGATGTCACGCAGCCACGTCATCCCTTCGGAAGAGCCGAACCACTGCCCCAAGGTCGCAGGGAACAGAATGATGCTCGACGCAAAGATCGGTGGGATCACACCGGCCATGTTCAGCTTCAAGGGCAGGTGCGAGCTCTGCCCACCGTACACCTTGTTCCCTACCTGACGCTTGGCGTAGTTGACCAGGATCTTCCGCTGACCTCTT
Organism: Azoarcus taiwanensis; assembly: GCF_012910885.1. Classification (GTDB taxonomy): domain Bacteria; phylum Pseudomonadota; class Gammaproteobacteria; order Burkholderiales; family Rhodocyclaceae; genus Azoarcus_F; species Azoarcus_F taiwanensis. The sequence goes on from NZ_WTVM01000018.1 coordinate 4,062, forward strand.
TCAACGAACACCACAAATGCCGTCACCAACACCACCAGGACACAGATCACGAGTGACGTGAAGGGATGCATGGCTCCGGTACGAACAAGTTCGAACAATCCGCCGATCGCACTCGGAAGACCTGCAACGATACCCGCAAAGATGATCAGCGAAATACCATTGCCGATCCCTCGCTCGGTGATCTGCTCACCCAGCCACATCAGGAAGATCGTACCGGTGACCAAGGTCGTGACGGTCACGAACCTGAACATCAAGCCCGGGTCGAGCACCAGTCCAGCCTGCGTCTCCAGTGCGATGGAGATTCCCATTGCCTGGAAGAAGGCCAACACCAGCGTTCCGTAACGCGTGTATTGTGTAATCTTCCGCCGACCGGCTTCACCTTCCTTCTTGAGCTGTTCCAGCGCCGGCACTGCAACCGTCATCAACTGCATGATGATCGCGGCCGAGATATACGGCATGATGCCCAGCGCAAAAATCGTGAAGCGCGACAGTGCGCCACCCGAGAAGAGGTTGAACACGCCCAGAATCCCGCCTGCCTGCGACTGAAACAGCTCGGCCAGCCGGTCCGGATCGATACCCGGAACAGGGATATGCGCGCCTATCCGGTACACAATCAGCGCACCCAGGACGAACAGGATGCGCTTTTTGAGGTCACCGAAACGACCGGTGCTTCCCACGGTTGCGGCTGTCTTTGCCACGGTCGCGCCTCTACCTTTTACTCAGTTACGACGGCACCACCGGCCGCCTCAATGGCAGCACGGGCACCCTTGGTCGCGCCAACGCCACGCAGCGTCACCTTGCGCGTGAGTTCGCCCGACAGAATGACCTTGGCGGAGAGCGTGTCAGCAGCAACCACGCCGGCCTGAACCAGCACCAGCAAGTCGATTTCGTCAACCGGCAGCTTCTCGATCTCCGAAAGGCGCACCTCAGCATTGCGAGCACCAGTCAGGGAGACGAATCCGCGCTTGGGCAGGCGACGCTGGAGCGGCATCTGACCACCCTCGAAGCCGACCTTGTGAAAACCACCCGCGCGCGACTTCTGACCCTTGTGCCCACGGCCGCAGGTCTTCCCCAGACCGCTACCGATGCCACGGCCAACGCGGCGCGACGCTTTCTTCGAGCCCTCACCGGGCTTGATCGTATTCAAACGCATATCAACCCTCGCACTTCAGGAGGTAGGAGACCTTGTTGATCATTCCGCGGATCTCAGGAGTATCCTGCAGCTCCACCGAATGATTCAGCCGACGCAGGCCAAGGCCGCGCACAGTAGCGCGATGGGACTGCTTGGTGCCGATCACGCTCTTGACGAGTGTGACTTTGAGTTTGTTGTCAGACATCGCTTACCCCAGAATCTCTTCGACGCTCTTGCCGCGCTTGGCCGCAATCTGCGCCGGGGTGTTGATCGCCAGCAGACCGTCGATCGTCGCCCGAACCACGTTATAGGGATTGCTCGAACCAATGCACTTGCAGATCACATCGGTCACACCCATCACCTCGAACACAGCGCGCATCGGACCGCCCGCGATGATGCCGGTGCCGCTCGGCGCAGGCTGCATGAGAACCTTGGCGGCGCCATGATGACCCACCACGGTGTGATGGAGCGTGCCGTTCTTCAAGGGCACCTTGGTGAGCTTGCGTCGTGCTTCGTCCATGGCTTTCTGAACCGCCACAGGGACTTCGCGTGACTTGCCTTTGCCCATGCCGATGCCGCCATCGCCGTCACCAACGACGGTCAACGCAGCAAAACCGAGGATCCGACCACCCTTGACCACCTTCGTGACCCGGTTGATCGCAACCATCTTCTCGCGCATCGAATCGTCGCGCTCTTCAGCGCCCTGCTGCGGCCGCTTGCCTTGTTGCTTAGCCATACGAATCCTCGCTTAGAACTTCAGACCGCCGGCGCGGGCAGCCTCGGCCAGCGCCTTGACGCGACCGTGATAAAGGAAACCCGAGCGATCGAACGAGACGGTTTCGACACCAGCGGCCTTCGCACGCTCGGCGATCAGTTTGCCGACCAGTTCCGCCGCGGCTTTGTTGCCACCATGGCTGACCTGAGCCCGTACGTCCGGCTCGACCGTCGAGGCCGCGGCAAGCACACGCGAGCGGCAGCCCGAGACGACCTGGGCGTAGATATGGGAATTGGAACGGAAAACGGACAGTCGCACCGCTTTCAGTTCGGCGATCTTGGCTCGGGTTTTGCGAGCACGACGCAGACGAACTTGTTTCTTGTTCATGACGAACCGCCCTTACTTCTTCTTGGTTTCCTTGAGCACCACCACCTCGTCCGCATAACGGACGCCCTTGCCCTTGTAGGGTTCGGGTTGGCGGTATGCCCGCACCTCGGCCGCTACCTGGCCGACTTGCTGCTTGTCGATACCCTTGATCAGGATCTCGGTTTGAGTCGGGGTCTCACACTTGACGCCAGCAGGCATCTGGTGAACCACCGGATGTGAAAAGCCGAGCGAAAGGTTCAACTTGTCACCTTGAGCCTGCGCGCGATAGCCGACGCCGACCAGGTTCAGCTTGCGCTCGAAACCCTTGCTCACGCCCACGACCATATTGTTGATCAGCGCTCTGGCGGTACCCGACATGGCACGCGCGTTGGCTTGACCATCGCGAGCCTTGCACACCACTGCGTTGCCTTCACGCTCGACATCGACTGCGTCACCAAGGCGCTGGCTCAGCTGACCCAGTGGACCCTTGACGGTGACCACACCGTCGGCAACCGCGACTTCGACGCCAGCAGGCAACTGGACCGGATTTTTAGCTACACGAGACATGAAACCCCCTTACGCGACGTAGCAGATGACTTCGCCGCCAACGCGCCCAGCGCGGGCCGCACGGTCAGTCATCACCCCACGAGGCGTCGAAACAATCGCAACGCCCAGCCCGTTCATGACTCGGGGCAGCTTCTCGCTACCACGATAGACACGCAGACCGGGGCGGCTCACACGCTCAAGACGCTCGATTACCGGCCGACCGGCGTAGTACTTCAGCGTCACCTCGAGATCCGGCTTACCACCATTCTCACGCACCGTGTAGCCGTCAATATAACCTTCGTCCTGCAGAACCTTGGCGATCGCAACCTTGACCTTCGAGCTCGGCATCACGACGCTGAGCTTTTGCGCCTGCTGACCGTTACGAATACGGGTCAGCATATCGGCGATGGGATCGGACATACTCATTTGATACTCTCCTTACCAGCTCGCCTTGGTCACGCCGGGCACCTCGCCACGGAAGGCGAGATCGCGCAATTTGTTGCGGCAAAGGCCGAACTTGCGGAACACCCCACGCGGACGACCGGTGAGCGCACAGCGGTTACGACCCCGCACCGGGCTCGCATTGCGCGGCAACTGTTGAAGCTTGAGGCGCGCGGCCATGCGCTCGTCCTCGGACAGCTTCATGTCATTGATCTGAGCGAGAAGCTCGGCACGCTTGGCAGCAAACTTCGCGACCAGCTTCCGACGCTTTTCCTCACGATTGATCAGAGCAACTTTTGCCATATCACCCTCAATTCTTGAACGGGAACTTGAAAGCCGCGAGCAACGCCTTGGCTTCCGCGTCCGACTTTGCGGTGGTCGTGATGCTGATATTCATACCCCGCAGAGCGTCGATCTTGTCGTACTCGATCTCAGGGAAGATGATCTGCTCTTTCACGCCGATGTTGTAGTTGCCACGACCATCGAAGGCCTTGCCCGACACACCACGGAAGTCACGAACCCGCGGCAGCGCGACCGTGATCAGGCGATCCAGGAACTCATACATCCGTTCACCGCGCAGTGTGACCATGCATCCGATCGGATAACCATCGCGAATCTTGAACCCGGCTATCGATTTACGCGCCTTGGTTACGACAGGTTTCTGACCGGCGATCTTCGCCATGTCGCCCACTGCATTCTCAAGAATCTTCTTGTCGCCAACCGCTTCGCCAACACCCATGTTCAGGGTGATTTTCGTGATACGCGGAATTTCCATCACGGAGCCATAGCCGAACTGCTTCTGCAATTCGGGAGCGACCGTCTCTTTGTAAATCTGCTGAAAGCGCGCCATCGTCACTCCTTAGGCGTCCACAAGTTCGCCGTTCGACTTGAAGAAGCGCACCTTGCGACCATCTTCAAGCTCCTTGATACCGACCCGATCACCCTTCTGAGTAGCCGGATTGAACAGGGCGATGTTGGAAATGTTGATCGGCATCTCTTTCTCGACGATACCGCCAACCTCGCCCTTCATCGGGTTCGGGCGCACGTGCTTCTTGACACGATTCACACCCTCAACCACAACCCGCTCGGCGTCGACGCGACGCGCGATCATGCCGCGACGCCCCTTGTCCCTGCCAGCAATGACGACGACTTCGTCGCCTTTACGAATCTTGTTCATGCCAGACCCCTCAGAGCACTTCCGGCGCCAGCGACACGATCTTCATGAATCGGTCGCCACGCAACTCGCGCGTCACCGGCCCGAAGATACGGGTGCCGATCGGCTCGAGCTTGTTGTTCAAAAGGACTGCGGCGTTGCCATCGAACTTGACCAGGGCGCCGTCCGGACGACGAACACCCTTGGCGGTACGAACCACAACCGCGTTGTAGACGTCACCCTTTTTGACACGCCCACGGGGAGCGGCCTCTTTAATGGTGACCTTGATGACATCACCGATGCCAGCATAGCGCCGCTTGGAGCCGCCGAGCACCTTGATGCACATTACCGATCGCGCACCGCTGTTATCGGCCACGCTCAGCATGGACTGCATTTGAATCATGAATTTATCTCCAACTTGCCCCGCCACAGCGGTCAGTCTTGGAACCCGTTTGGGTAGGGCGCTCGAGTGAGCAAAAGCAAAGATGAAAATTATAACAGCTTGGCAAGCATCTTGCCAAGCTGTTATACGCAAAAACTGACCTGAACCAAGCTCAGATCACGGTCGCCTTTTCAAGCACCTGTGCGACACGCCAGGATTTGGTCTTCGAGATCGGACGGCACTCCTCGATCTCGACGAGATCGCCTGCAGCAGCGACGCTGTCAGCATCGTGCGCGTGGTACTTGGCGGTCTTGGTCATGATCTTGTCGTAGAGCTCATGCTTGACGCGACGCTCGACAAGCACGGTTACCGTGTTCTGCATCTTGTCACTGACCACGCGACCAACCAGGACGCGGCGCACTTTCACTTTCTGTTCACTCATTTTTGCATCGCCTTTTCACGCAGAAGCGTGCGCACACGCGCGATATCGCGACGCACCTTCCCGATTTGGCTTGTGTTGCTGAGCTGCTGCGTAGCAAGTTGCATGCGCAGCGAAAACTGCGCCTTCAGCAGTTCGAGCAACTCGTTGTTCAGTTCGTCTGCGCTCTTCGCGCGGAGTTCACTCGCTTTCATGATTACCCCAATTGACGCTGGACGAAGACGGTTTCGAGCGGGAGCTTGGCCGCAGCGAGGCGGAAAGCCTCGCGCGCCAGCGCTTCGCTGACACCATCCATCTCGTAGAGCACCTTGCCCGGCTGGATCTCGGCGACCCAATACTCGGGGTTACCCTTTCCGTTACCCATCCGCACCTCGGCGGGCTTCTTCGAAATCGGCTTGTCCGGAAACACGCGAATCCAGATACGCCCGCCGCGCTTGATATGGCGGGTCATGGCACGACGTGCCGACTCGATCTGCCGTGCGGTCAAACGACCACGGCCGACTGCTTTGAGACCGAACTCGCCGAAGCTGACCTTTGCACCACGGGTAGCGATACCCGTGTTACGGCCCTTATGCTCCTTGCGGTATTTTCTTCTCGACGGCTGAAGCATCATTCACTCCTGCTTTCTTCTTGCGCCGCGCGATCCTGGCCACCACGGCGGGTGGGACGACGTCCAGGACGTTCCGCACCTTCGTTACGGGGCGCGCCACGACGGGGCCGGCGCTGCTCGGCTTCCGGCTCAGCGGCGACCGGCTTCTCATTGCGACCCAGCATCTCGCCCTTGTAGACCCAGACCTTGATCCCGATGATGCCGTAGGTGGTCTTGGCTTCGGCGACGCCGTAGTCGATATCCGCGCGAAGCGTGTGCAGCGGCACACGACCCTCACGGTACCACTCGGTACGCGCAATCTCGGCGCCGTTGAGACGACCGGCGCTCATGATCTTGATGCCCTGGGCGCCAAGCCGCATGGCGTTCTGCATGGCGCGCTTCATTGCACGGCGGAACATGATCCGCTTCTCGAGCTGCTGTGCGATAGAGTCGGCGATCAGCTGAGCATCCGTTTCAGGCTTGCGCACTTCTTCGATATTGACATGCACAGGCACGCCCATGATCTTCTGCAACTCACGCTTGAGCGCCTCGATATCCTCGCCCTTCTTGCCGATGACGACACCGGGGCGCGCGCTGTACAGCGTGATACGGGCGTTCTTGGCCGGACGCTCGATGGTCACCTTGCCCACGGATGCGTGAGCGAGACGCTTCTTGAGGAAGGCGCGAACCTTCAGGTCCTCATGCAGCATCGTTGCGTAGTCGCCGCTCGGCGCGAACCAACGGGAACTCCAGTCACGCGTGACGGCGAGGCGGAACCCGGTCGGGTGAATTTTCTGACCCATATCTACTCCTTACTCCCCGACAGTCACGAAGATGTGGCAGGTCGGCTTCAGGATGCGGTTACCGCGTCCCTTTGCCCTGGCGGTGAAACGCTTGAGGGTCGCACCTTCCTCGACGCTGATCGACTTGACCTTGAGGACGTCGATGTCAGCGCCATCATTATGCTCGGCGTTGGCAATGGCGGACTCGACCACCTTGCGGATGATCTGCGCACCCTTTTTCGGCGAGAAGGCGAGAATACTGAGCGCCTGATCAACCGGCTTGCCCCGCACTTGGTCCGCTACCAGTCTGCCCTTCTGGGCCGACAGTCGCACACCGCGAAGAATCGCTCTGGTTTCCATGATGACTCCTTACCTCTTGGCCTTCTTGCCGACCGCATGACCCTTGAAGGTCCGGGTCAGGGCAAATTCACCGAGCTTGTGACCGACCATGTTCTCCGAGATGAAGACAGGGACGTGCTGACGACCATTGTGAACCGCGATCGTCAGCCCCACGAAGTCGGGCAGTACGGTCGAACGGCGCGACCAGGTCTTGATCGGGCGCTTGTCGTTGGAAGCGCGCGCAGCGTCCACCTTCTTGAGGAGATGGGCGTCGACGAACGGGCCTTTTTTAACTGAACGTGCCATTTTCTACCTCTTAACGCTTGCGCCGACGCTGAACGATCATCTTGTCCGTACGCTTGTTGCTGCGCGTGCGGAAGCCCTTGGCCGGCTGGCCCCACGGACTGCGCGGGACACCACCTTCGCCGGTGCGGCCTTCGCCACCACCGTGCGGGTGATCGATCGGGTTCATAGCCACACCGCGGACGGTCGGACGGATACCGCGCCAACGGTTGGCACCGGCCTTGCCGATCTTGCGAAGACCGTGCTCGCCGTTGCCGACCTCGCCGATGGTGGCACGACACTCGACGTGCACCCTACGGACCTCGCCCGAACGCAGACGTAGCTGCGCATAAGAACCTTCACGCGCAAGCACCTGCACCGACGTACCCGCCGAACGGGCGATCTGCGCACCCTTGCCCGGCATCAACTCCACGCAATGGACCGTTGAACCAACCGGAATGTTGCGGATCGGCAGCGTATTGCCCGGCTTGATCGGTGCCTGTGAACCGCTGACGACTTGCTGGCCGACTTCCATGCCCTTACTGGCGATGATGTAGGCACGCTCGCCGTCGGCGTAGCAGATCAGCGCGATGTTCGCGGAACGGTTGGGGTCGTACTCGATACGCTCAACACGGGCGACGATATCGTCCTTGTTGCGGCGGAAATCGATCACGCGGTAGCGCTGCTTGTGTCCGCCACCCTGGTGACGGACCGTGATGCGGCCGCTGTTGTTGCGACCGGCATTGCGCGACTGCTTCTCGACCAGCGGCTCGTAAGGACGGCCCTTGTAAAGATCAGCATTGACCACCTTGACCATCGAGCGACGGCCGGCGGAAGTCGGCTTTAGTTTGACGATTGCCATATCCTGTTACTCCCCGGCCGCGAAGTTGATTTCCTGGCCCGGCTTGAGGCACACAAATGCCTTCTTCCAGTCCTTGCGGCGCCCGGTCATACGGCCGAAACGCTTCACCTTGCCTTTGACGTTGGCGATCTGCACGGCCTCGACTTCGACCTTGAACAACAACTCGACAGCAGCCTTCACTTCGGGCTTGGTTGCGTCCTTGGCTACCCTGAACACCACCTGCTCATTCTTGTCGGCAACATAAGTCGCCTTCTCGGACACCTGGGGTGCGAGCAACACCTGCATCAGGCGCTCTTGGCTGAATCCGCTCATTGCCAGGCCTCCTCCATCTTCGCCAGGGCACCCTTGGTGACCAGCACTTTCGGATAATTCACCAGCGACACCGGATCCGCTTCGGACACCTCGAGCACCAGCACTTGATGCAGGTTGCGCGACGAGAGGAACAGGTTTTCGTCGAAACTGTCGGTGATCACCAGCACGGAGTCGAGCCCCATGCCCTTGAGCTTCTGCGACAGAAGACGCGTCTTGGGCGCCTCGACAGTAAAGCTGTCGACCACCGCCAGACGATCCTCGCGTACCAACTGCGACAGAATCGAGGCCACACCCGCGCGGTACATCTTGCGGTTGACTTTCTGGCTGAAGTTTTCATCAGGCTTGTTCGGGAAAATCCGACCGCCTCCACGCCACAGCGGGCTGGACGCCATGCCGGCACGGGCACGGCCGGTGCCCTTTTGCCGCCACGGCTTGCGGGTCGATTTCTGCACTTCCGAGCGTCCCTTCTGGGCACGGTTGCCCGCGCGCGCATTCGCCATGTAAGCCACGACGACCTGGTGCACGAGCGCCTCGTTGAAATCGCGACCGAACAGCGCATCCGACACTTGAAGCGTCGACGCCTGCTCGCCTTGCTCGTTCAAAAGTTTGAGTTCCATTACTCCCTCGCTCAGCTACCGGCTTTGACGGCGGGACGCACAAAGACGTCGCCCCCGCGAGAACCGGGCACAGCCCCTTTGACCAGGAGCAACTGTCGCTCGACGTCGACACGAATCACTTCGAGGCCCTGGGTAGTGCAGGTCACCGCGCCGAGATGGCCGGCCATGCGCTTACCCGGGAACACGCGACCCGGATCCTGCGCCATACCGATGGAGCCAGGCGCGTTGTGCGAAATCGAGTTACCGTGCGAGGCGCGGTTCGACGAGAAGTTGTGACGCTTGATTGATCCGGAAAAGCCCTTACCAATCGAAGTACCCGTAACGTCAACCTTCTGACCGACCGCAAAGATGTCAACGCTGACGACATCGCCCGGCTTCAGCGAAGCGAGCTGGTCGGCAGCGACGACGAATTCCTTGAGGATATGACCGGCTTCGATACCGGCTTTGGCGCAATGCCCGGCAAGCGGTTTGTTAACCCGACTTGCACGGCGCTTGCCAAACGCGACCTGAACCGCGGCATAGCCGTCGGTTTCAGCCGTTTTGATCTGGGCAACGCGATTGTTGGACACGTCCAGCACAGTCACCGGAATGGAACGACCATCCTCGGCGAAAATGCGAGTCATGCCAACCTTGCGCCCGACAAGGCCTAGACTCATTTTTTTCTCCTGATTCCCGGTTACGATTGACCGGGGCCTGTGAATATTTACGCCAAAAAGCGTAAAGGCCGGATTATACCGGCCTTTACAAGAGCCACGCAAGCCCTGTCAACGCTTTTATTGGAGCTTGATCTCGACATCAACGCCGGCGGGCAGGTCGAGCTTCATCAGCGCGTCAACGGTCTTGTCCGTCGGGTCGATGATGTCCATCAGACGCTGATGGGTGCGAATCTCGAACTGATCACGCGAAGCCTTGTTAACGTGCGGCGAACGCAAGACATCGAAGCGCTGCTTACGGGTCGGCAGCGGGACGGGGCCCCGCACCACGGCGCCGGTACGCTTGGCGGTATCGACGATTTCAAGTGCGGACTGATCGATCAAGCGGTAATCGAAAGCCTTGAGGCGGATGCGGATTTTCTGGTTCTGCATTTTACTTGTTCCTAAAGAGCGTACCCCGCCACCGACTGGTGACGGGGCGATATATGTTATTCGACGATCTGCGCCACCACGCCGGCGCCGACGGTACGACCACCTTCGCGGATCGCGAAGCGCAGGCCCTCTTCCATCGCGATCGGAGCGATCAGCTTGACCGTCATCGACACGTTGTCACCCGGCATCACCATCTCGGTGCCTTCCGGCAGCACGATCGAACCAGTCACGTCGGTCGTACGGAAATAGAACTGCGGACGGTAGTTGTTGAAGAACGGGGTGTGACGACCGCCCTCTTCCTTCGACAGCACATACACCTCACCGGTAAAGTGGGTGTGCGGCTTGATCGAACCCGGCTTGCACAGCACCTGACCACGCTCGACTTCTTCACGCTTGGTGCCGCGCAACAGCACGCCAACGTTGTCGCCTGCCTGGCCCTGGTCGAGCAGCTTGCGGAACATCTCCACGCCCGTGCAGGTGGTCTTGGTGGTCGCCTTGATGCCGACGATTTCAATTTCGTCGCCAACCTTCACGATACCACGCTCGACACGACCGGTCACCACGGTACCGCGACCGGAGATCGAGAACACGTCCTCGATCGGCAGCAGGAAGGGCTTGTCGATCGCACGCTCGGGCGTCGGGATGTAGGAGTCCAGCGCAGCGGCCAGCTCCATGATCGCCGGCTCACCGATCGGCGACTGGTCGCCTTCGAGCGCCTTGAGCGCAGAACCCTTGACGATCGGAATGTCGTCGCCCGGGAAGTCGTACTTGGACAGCAGCTCGCGCACTTCCATTTCGACCAGCTCGAGCAGCTCTTCGTCGTCGACCATATCGCACTTGTTCAGGAAGACGATGATGTACGGCACACCGACCTGACGGGCAAGCAGAATGTGCTCGCGGGTCTGCGGCATCGGGCCATCAGCGGCCGAGCACACCAGAATCGCGCCATCCATCTGCGCCGCACCGGTAATCATGTTCTTGACGTAGTCCGCGTGACCCGGGCAGTCAACGTGCGCGTAGTGACGCTCGGCCGTCTCGTATTCGACGTGCGCGGTGTTGATCGTGATGCCGCGCGCTTTCTCTTCCGGCGCCGCGTCGATCTGGTCGTAACCCTTGGCTTCGCCACCGAACTTCTTCGACAGAATCGTGGTGATCGCCGCGGTCAGCGTCGTCTTGCCATGGTCAACGTGGCCAATCGTGCCAACGTTCACGTGCGGCTTCGTCCGCTCAAACTTGCCTTTAGCCATTGTGAAGTCCTCGTTAGATAGAGCTTGTTACTTACGATTGTTGATGACCGCTTCGGCCACGCTCTTCGGCGCCTCAGTGTAGTGCTTGAACTCCATCGAGTATGTCGCACGACCCTGGGTCAACGAACGCAGCTGTGTGGCGTAGCCGAACATCTCTGCGAGCGGCACCTCGGCCTTGATTTCCTTCATGCCACCAGGCATGTCATCCATGCCCTGGACGATGCCACGACGACCGGAAAGGTCACCCATGACGTTGCCCATGTAGTCTTCGGGCGTCTCGACAACGACCGCCATCATCGGCTCGAGCAGCGCCGGGTTGGCCTTGCGCATCGCATCCTTGAATGCCATGGACGCCGCCATCTTGAACGCGTTCTCGTTGGAATCGACGTCATGGTAGGAACCGTCGAACAGCGTAACCTTGACGTCGACGACCGGGAAGCCCGCGAGCACGCCGTTGGGCAGGGTATCCTGAAGACCCTTGTCAACCGCCGGGATATATTCGCGCGGGACGACACCACCCTTGATCGCATCCACGAATTCGTAGCCCTTGCCGGCCTCGTTCGGTTCGAGCTTGATCCAGACGTGACCGTACTGACCACGGCCGCCCGACTGCTTGACGAACTTGCCTTCCTGCTCGACCGCCTTGCGAACGCATTCGCGGTAGGCCACCTGAGGGGCGCCGACGTTCGCTTCGACGTTGAACTCGCGACGCATGCGATCGACGATGATCTCTAGGTGAAGTTCACCCATGCCGGAGATGATGGTCTGACCGGACTCTTCGTCGGTACGCACGCGGAAGGACGGATCCTCCTGGGCAAGGCGCGACAATGCCAGACCCATTTTCTCCTGGTCGGTCTTCGTTTTCGGCTCGACCGCGACGTGAATCACGGGATCCGGGAAGACCATACGCTCGAGAATGATCGGCGCGGTCGGGTCGCACAGAGTCTCACCGGTCGTCACTTCCTTCAGACCGACGCAAGCCGCGATATCACCAGCGCGCACTTCCTTGATCTCGGCGCGCTCGTCGGCATGCATCTGCAGCAGGCGACCAATACGCTCTTTCTTGTTCTTGATCGAGTTCAGCACCGTCGAGCCGGACTCGAGGACGCCGGAATAGACGCGTACGAAGGTGAGCTGACCGACAAACGGATCGCTCATCAACTTGAAAGCCAGCGCCGAGAACTTTTCGCCGTCATCCGCTATACGCTCAACCGGCTTCTCGTCGTCATCGACGCCGGCAACCGGCGGAATGTCGACCGGCGAAGGCAGAAGTTCGACAACGGCATCCAGCATGCGCTGCACGCCCTTGTTTTTGAAGGCTGTGCCGCACAGCATGGGCTGAATCTCGCAGGCGATGGTGCGCTGACGCAAGCCGGCAACGATCTTGTCCTCGGACAGGTCGCCATTCTCGAGATAGTCGTTCATCAGATCTTCGGACGCCTCGGCAGCCGCCTCGACCATCTGCTCACGCCAGGTCTCCGCCAAAGACTGCAGCTCAGCCGGGATATCCTTGTACTCAAAAGTCATGCCCTGGGAAGCTTCGTCCCAGTAAATGGCCTTCATCTTGATGAGGTCAACCACGCCGACGAAGTTTTCCTCGGCGCCGATCGGGATCACGATAGGCACCGGGCTCGCCTTGAGGCGCGCTTTCATCTGCTCGACGACCTTGAAGAAGTTCGCGCCCTGGCGATCCATCTTGTTAACAAAGGCCAGTCGCGGCACGCGGTACTTGGTTGCCTGACGCCAGACGGTCTCGGATTGGGGCTGAACGCCACCGACCGCGCAATACACCATGCAGGCGCCGTCGAGGACGCGCATGGAACGCTCGACCTCGATTGTGAAATCAACGTGCCCCGGGGTATCGATGATATTGAACCGATGCTCCGCAAACTGCTGCTCCATGCCTTTCCAGAAGCAAGTGGTCGCAGCCGAAGTAATGGTGATACCCCGCTCCTGCTCCTGCTCCATCCAGTCCATGGTGGCCGCACCGTCGTGCACTTCACCAATCTTGTGACTGACGCCGGTGTAGAAGAGGATGCGCTCGGTCGTCGTCGTCTTGCCGGCGTCGATGTGCGCAGAGATACCGATATTGCGGTAGCGCTCAATAGGGGTCTTGCGAGCCACGATACTGTCCTGTTGTCATTAGATCGCGCCAGAGACGCGATGCTGGGTTTTCGCTAAGCCAAAAACAATCGAGCCCCCTGCGGGGCTCGTTCGATCACCACCCCGCAGATCAGAAGCGGTAATGCGAGAATGCCTTATTGGCCTCGGCCATCCGGTGAACCTCTTCGCGCTTCTTCATTGCTGAGCCGCGACCTTCGGCCGCCTCGAGCAACTCACCAGCCAGACGCTGCGCCATCGACTTTTCGGCGCGCTTGCGGGCAGCTTCGCGCAGCCAACGCATGGACAGCGCCATACGACGCGACGGCCGGACCTCAACAGGCACCTGGTAGTTGGCACCACCGACCCGACGGCTCTTCACCTCTACGACCGGCTTCACATTGCCAACCGCAGCGGAGAACACCTCGAGCGGATCCTTGCCAGCCTTGCCACTGATCTGGTCGAAGGCACCATACACGATGCGCTCAGCAACCGACTTCTTGCCGGACTGCATGATGACGTTGATAAACTTGGAGACATCCTGGGAACCGAACTTCGGATCAGGGAGAATCTCACGCTTGGGTACTTCGCGACGACGCGGCATGACTTACCTCTTGCTCGTATCTTTAAAACGTTAGGCCTGCTTGGGACGCTTGGCGCCGTACTTGGAACGGGCCTGCTTGCGGTCCTTGACACCCTGAAGATCGAGCGAACCGCGAACGATGTGATAACGCACACCAGGCAAATCTTTCACACGACCACCACGAATCAGCACGACCGAGTGCTCCTGGAGGTTGTGACCTTCACCGCCAATATAGGAGATGACCTCGAAACCGTTGGTCAGACGCACCTTGGCAACCTTACGAAGCGCGGAGTTCGGCTTCTTCGGGGTAGTGGTATAGACGCGAGTACAAACACCGCGCTTCTGCGGGCAAGCCTCGAGGGCCGGCACCTTGCTCTTGACCACAACTTTTTGCCGCGGCTTGCGGACCAGCTGATTGATAGTTGGCATAGCTAGAGAAATCCCAAATAACCCGAGGCAGCTCACGCTAGAGCTGCCCCGGCGGTTTTTTTCAGGCCTTGTCGGCCACGACACTGACTACGATTGGTCAGCCCGCATAAAGAGGCCGGATTTTACTCCGTCTCAACTGCGAACGTCAACCTGCCTGCACATCCTGTTCTGCGTCCACTCCCGCAGATTCCTCACTACCGCTCTCGATGCTCGCCCAGGCATGCTCACCGCCCATGTCTTCGCCTGCATTCTGGCTTCGACGGTTGCGGTGGTAAGCCATACCAGTACCTGCGGGGATGAGGCGACCGACGATGACGTTTTCCTTGAGACCACGGAGTTCGTCACGCTTGCCCATGATCGCTGCCTCGGTGAGAACGCGCGTGGTTTCCTGGAAAGACGCGGCAGAGATGAAGGAATCGGTCGACAGCGAAGCCTTGGTGATCCCGAGAAGTACGTTCTCGTAATCACACGGCAACTTGCCTTCGCGTTCCATCCGCTCGTTCTCCTCGAGTACGTCCGAACGCTCGACCTGCTCCTCGCGGATGAAGCGGGTGTCGCCTGGCTCGGTGATCACGACGCGACGCAGCATCTGTCGAACGATAACCTCGATGTGCTTGTCGTTGATCTTCACACCCTGGAGGCGATAGACGTCCTGCACCTCGTCGATGATGTAGCGAGCGAGCGCTGCAATACCCTGCAGACGGAGAATGTCGTGCGGATCAGCGGGACCGTCCACGATCGGCTCGCCCTTGTTGACCACCTGACCATCGTGGACCAGCAAATGCTTGTCCTTGGGAATCAGGAAGTCGTGAGCGTTGCCGTCGGGCTCTGTGATCACCAGGCGCTGTTTGCCCTTTGTGTCCTTACCGAACGACACGGTGCCGGTGTACTCGGCGAGCACGCCTGCATCCTTGGGGGCACGCGCTTCGAAGAGTTCGGCAACACGGGGCAGACCACCGGTGATGTCGCGGGTCTTGGCGGATTCCTGCGGGATACGCGCGAGCACGTCGCCGACGCTGACCTGCTGGCCGTCCTTCACCGTGATCAGCGAGCCGACCTGGAAGGTGATCGCCACCGAGTGCTCGGTGCCCGCGATACGCACTTCCTCGCCGGCTTCGTCGAGCAGCTTGACCTGCGGACGCAAGCCTTTCGTACCTGTGCTCGAACGACGCTTGGCATCGATGACGACCAGCGTCGACAGGCCGGTGACTTCGTCGATCTGCTTGGCGACGGTGACGCCTTCCTCGACGTTCTCGAACTTCACCGTACCGGCGTACTCGGTGATGATCGGACGGGTGTGCGGATCCCAGGCGGCAAGCTGTGTGCCTGCCTTGATCTGGCTGCCGTCATCGACAAACAGCACCGCACCGTAAGGCAGCTTGTGCCGCTCGCGCTCGCGACCGAGTTCGTCGGCCACCACGAGTTCGGCCGAACGCGCGATGATGACTTTCTCGCCCTTCGCGTTGGTCACGTAGCGCATGTTTCCGGCGAACCGGATCGTACCGGTTGATTTGGCCTCGACACCGCTGGCCGCTGCAGCTCGCGAAGCGGCGCCACCGACGTGGAAGGTACGCATCGTCAGCTGCGTGCCCGGCTCGCCGATCGACTGGGCGGCAATGACACCCACGGCTTCACCGACGTTCACCGTGCTGCCGCGACCCAGGTCGCGTCCATAGCACTTTGCGCAGATACCGAACCGGGTCTCGCAGGTCAGTGCGGTACGCACCTTGACCTCGTCGATGCCGAGGCTGTCGATCAGCTCGACCATGTCCTCGTTGAGCAGCGTGCCGGCTTCGATGACGGTTTCCTGGTTCTCCGGATTGACCACATCTTCAGCGCACACACGGCCAAGAATACGCTCGCGCAACGGCTCGACGACCTCGCCACCCTCGATCAGGGCCTTCATCGCGAAACCTTCGCGAGTGCCGCAATCATCCTCGGTGACCACAAGATCCTGCGTGACGTCGACGAGACGACGTGTCAGGTAACCGGAGTTCGCAGTCTTCAGCGCGGTATCCGCCAGACCCTTACGAGCACCGTGGGTCGAAATGAAGTACTGCAGAACGTTCAGGCCTTCGCGGAAGTTGGTGGTGATCGGCGTCTCGATGATCGAGCCGTCCGGCTTGGCCATCAGGCCACGCATACCAGCCAGCTGGCGGATCTGCGCGGCCGAACCGCGGGCCCCCGAGTCGGCCATCATGTAGATCGAGTTGAAGGACTCCTGCTTGACGGGATTTCCCTCACGATCGAGCACGTCTTCCTGACCGAGCTGGTCCATCATCGCCTTGGCAACCTGGTCACCGGCGCGGCCCCAGATATCGACGACTTTGTTGTAACGCTCGCCATCGGTCACGAGACCCGAGGTGTATTGCTCGGCGATCTCCTTGACTTCTGCCTCGGCGGCACCGATCAGCGTGCCCTTCTCGTTGGGGACGAGCATGTCCTTGACCGAGATCGAGATGCCGGCCTTGGTCGCAAGCCGGAAACCGAACTGCATCAGCTTGTCGGCGAAGACGACAGTCTCCTTCAGCCCGCAACGGCGGAAGCTCGCGTTGATGAGCTTGGAGATTTCCTTCTTCTTGAGCGGCTTGTTGATCGTCGAGAACGGCAGGCCCGCAGGGAGAATCTCGGACAGGATTGCACGACCGATGGTGGTATCGCAGCGCTCGAGACGATTGATACGCTCACCTTCCGGACCGAATTCGACGGTCGCGATCCGCACCGATATACGCGCATGCAGCGACGCCTGGCCAGATTCGTATGCGCGCCGCACCTCGGCGACGTCGGCGAAGCGCATCCCCTCGCCGAGCGCGTTCACCGCTTCCCGGGTCGCGTAGTACAGGCCGAGAACGATGTCCTGGGACGGGACGATGATCGGTTCGCCGTTAGCGGGCGAGAGCACGTTGTTGGACGCGAGCATCAGCGTACGCGCTTCCATTTGCGCTTCGAGCGACAGCGGCACGTGGACGGCCATCTGGTCACCGTCGAAGTCGGCGTTGAACGCGACGCAGACCAACGGATGGAGCTGGATCGCCTTACCTTCGATCAGTACCGGCTCGAAGGCCTGGATACCGAGACGGTGCAGTGTCGGGGCACGGTTGAGCATCACCGGGTGTTCGCGGATCACCTCTTCGAGGATATCCCACACCACCGGCTCCTGGTTCTCGACCATCTTCTTCGCCTGCTTGATCGTCGTGGCCAGACCACGAAGCTCGAGCTTGTTGAAGATGAACGGCTTGAACAGTTCCAGGGCCATCAGCTTCGGCAGACCGCACTGGTGCAGCTTGAGAGTCGGACCAACGACGATGACCGAACGGCCGGAGTAGTCCACCCGTTTGCCGAGCAGGTTCTGACGGAAACGACCACCCTTGCCCTTGATCATGTCGGCCAGCGATTTGAGCGGGCGCTTGTTGGCGCCGGTCATCGCCTTCCCGCGACGACCGTTGTCGAGCAGCGAGTCAACGGCTTCCTGCAGCATGCGCTTTTCGTTGCGCACGATGATTTCCGGCGCCTTCAGCTCGAGCAGGCGCTTGAGTCGGTTGTTACGGTTGATTACGCGACGGTAGAGGTCGTTAAGATCGGAGGTCGCGAAACGACCGCCGTCCAGCGGCACCAGCGGACGCAGGTCCGGCGGCAGCACAGGCAGCACCTCAAGGATCATCCACTCCGGCTTGATGCCGGAGGACTGGAAGGCTTCGAGGACCTTCAGGCGCTTTGAGAATTTCTTGACCTTGGCTTCCGAGCCGGTGGTTTCCAGCTCACCGCGCAGCTTTTCGACCTCCAGGTTCAGGTCGAGCGAACGCAGAAGCGCACGAATACCCTCGGCACCCATCAGGGCGTCGAAATCGTCGCCGTATTCCTCGACCTTGGCGAGGTAGTCGTCTTCGGTGAGCAGCTGGCCGCGGGTAAGCGGCGTCAGGCCGGGCTCGACAACAACGAAGGCTTCGAAATACAACACGCGCTCGATGTCGCGAAGCGTCATGTCGAGAACCATGCCGAGACGGCTCGGCAAGCTCTTCAGGAACCAGATATGAGCGACCGGACTGGCCAGTTCGATATGGCCCATCCGTTCGCGACGGACCTTGGACAAGGTGACTTCGACGCCGCACTTTTCGCAGATCACGCCACGGTGCTTCAGACGCTTGTACTTGCCGCACAAGCACTCATAGTCCTTGACCGGGCCGAAGATCTTGGCGCAGAACAGGCCGTCGCGCTCCGGCTTGAAGGTGCGGTAGTTGATGGTCTCGGGCTTCTTGACTTCACCGTAGGACCAGGAGCGGATCTTGTCCGGCGAGGCGAGGCCGACCGTGATCGCGTCGAACTCTTCCTCGTTCGGCAGGGTTTGCTTGAACAGGTCAGCGAGCAGGCTTTTCATGTTTCGTACTCCATCCGGGGTAGGCTGTGAGGGCTTGTGACCCGGTTCAATATCTGTCCAAATCGATGTCGATCGCGAGCGAGCGGATTTCCTTCACCAACACGTTGAAGGATTCCGGCATGCCGGCATCGATCTTGTGCTCGCCTTTGACGATGTTCTCGTAGACCTTGGTCCGGCCGGTGACATCGTCCGACTTGACGGTGAGCATTTCCTGCAGCGTGTACGCGGCGCCATAGGCTTCGAGCGCCCAGACTTCCATCTCGCCGAAGCGCTGACCACCGAACTGCGCCTTGCCGCCCAGGGGCTGCTGCGTAACCAGCGAGTAAGGGCCAGTGGAACGAGCGTGCATCTTGTCGTCGACGAGGTGGTGAAGCTTCAGCACATGCTTGTAGCCCACGGTCACCTTGCGATCGAAAGCGTCCCCGGTGCGACCATCGTACAGGGTGACCTGACCGCTGGTGTCAAGACCGGCAAGCTGGAACATCGCTTCGATCTCGGACTCCTTGGCGCCGTCAAACACCGGCGTCGCGAAGGGCACGCCCTTGCGCAGGTTGCTCGCCAGCTCCACGATTTCAGCATCGTTCAGCGCGTCGAGCTCCTCCGGCTTGCCTTCACGGTTGTAGAGCGCATCCAGGAACTCACGCACTTCGGTCGCAGAGGCATTGCGACGCAACATGTCGTCGATACGCTGGCCGAGAGCCTTGGCGGCCCGCCCGAGGTGGGTTTCGAGGATCTGGCCGATGTTCATCCGCGACGGCACGCCCAGCGGGTTCAGCGCGATGTCGACCGGGGTGCCATCTTCCATGTAGGGCATGTCCTCAACCGGGACGATGCGCGAGACCACGCCCTTGTTACCGTGGCGTCCGGCCATCTTGTCGCCGGGCTGGAGGCGACGCTTGACCGCGAGGTGAACCTTGACCATTTTCTGCGCACCCGGAGGCAACTCGTCGCCCTGGGTCAGCTTCTTCTTCTTGATTTCGAACGCGAGTTCGAAGTCCTTGCGGGTCTTTTCCAGGCCCTCACGGATCGCCTCGAGCTGAGCAGCGAGCTCCTCGTCGGCCATGCGGATATCGAACCAGTGGTAGGGCTCGAGCGAGTCTAGATAGGCCTCGCTGACCTCGCTCCCCTTCGCCAGCTTGCGCGGACCGCCATTGACCTTCTGGCCGGTGATGAGACGACGGATACGATCGAAGGCATCGCGCTCGACGATACGCATCTGGTCGGCCAGATCGGTCTTGAAGCTGCGCAGCATGTCGTCGATGATCGACTGTGCACGCTTGTCGCGCTCGATGCCCTCACGGGTGAACACCTGCACGTCAATGACGGTGCCGTTCATGCCCGACGGAACGCGGAGGGACGTGTCCTTCACGTCCGAGGCCTTCTCGCCAAAGATCGCGCGAAGCAGCTTCTCTTCCGGCGTCAGCTGGGTTTCGCCCTTCGGCGTGACCTTTCCGACGAGGACGTCACCGGCCTCGACTTCGGCGCCGATGTAAACAATGCCCGACTCGTCGAGACGGGACATCTGGGCTTCGCCAAGTGAAGCGATGTCTCGCGTGATTTCCTCGGGCCCGAGCTTGGTATCGCGCGCGACGACGGTCAACTCTTCAATGTGAATCGAAGTGAAGCGGTCGTCAGCGACCACACGCTCCGAGATCAGGATCGAATCCTCGAAGTTGTAGCCGTTCCACGGCATAAACGCGACCAGCATGTTCTGACCGACGGCCAGCTCGCCGAGATCGGTCGACGCGCCGTCGGCCACCACATCGCCCTTGGCAATGACATCGCCGACCTTGACGATCGGACGCTGGTTGATGTTGGTGTTCTGGTTCGAACGGGTGTACTTGATGAGATTATAGATGTCGACACCCACCTCACCGGCGAGGGTTTCGGCATCGTGCACGCGCACTACGATACGGTTGGCATCGACATAATCCACTACGCCACCGCGCAAGGCTTGCACCGCGGTGCCCGAGTCGACCGCCACGGTGCGCTCGATGCCGGTGCCAACCAGCGGCTTCTCGGGCCGCAAGCAGGGAACCGCCTGACGCTGCATGTTCGCGCCCATCAGCGCGCGGTTCGCATCGTCATGCTCAAGGAAGGGGATGAGCGAAGCGGCAACCGAAACGATCTGCCCTGGCGCAACGTCCATGTACTGAATCTGTTCAGTCGAAGACAGGGTGAACTCACCCTGAAAACGGCACGACACCAGATCACCCAGCAAACGGCCTTCTGTATCGACCTCGGCATTCGCCTGAGCGATCACGAAGCGCCCTTCTTCGATCGCGGACAGATAGTCGACCTGGTCAGTTACCTTGCCATCGACGACACGCCGATACGGGGTCTCGAGGAAGCCATAGCGGTTTGTCCGTGCATACACCGCGAGCGAGTTGATCAGGCCAATGTTCGGACCTTCAGGCGTCTCGATCGGGCACACGCGACCGTAGTGCGTCGGGTGCACGTCGCGCACCTCGAAGCCTGCGCGTTCGCGTGTCAGACCGCCCGGTCCGAGCGCGGAGACGCGGCGCTTGTGGGTGATCTCCGACAGCGGGTTGGTCTGGTCCATGAACTGCGACAGTTGCGAGGAACCAAAGAACTCCTTGATTGCGGCCGAAATCGGCTTGGCGTTGATCAGATCGTGCGGCATGAGGTTGTCGGACTCCGCCTGACTCAGGCGCTCCTTCACTGCACGTTCGACACGCACCAGACCAGCGCGGAACTGGTTCTCGGCAAGTTCACCCACCGAACGGACGCGACGGTTGCCGAGGTGGTCGATGTCGTCGATTTCGCCGCGGCCATTGCGCAGTTCCACGAGAATGCCGATCACCGCGAGAATGTCTTCGTTCGAGAGCGTGCCGGCGCCTTCTTCGGTGCGCGATCCGACCCGCTCGTAGAAGCGCTGCAGCCAGCCCGGCGCGCGCTCGTCGATGACCTCGGGGAAGGCGCGGCGATTGAACTTCATGCGCCCAACGCCCGAAAGGTCGTAGCGCTCTTCGGAATAGAACAGCCCTTGGAACAGCGCTTCGACCGCATCTTCGGTCGGCGGCTCACCCGGGCGCATCATGCGATAGATCGCGACGCGTGCCGCCCACTGATCGGCGGTTTCGTCGATGCGCAAAGTCTGGGAGATGTAGCCACCACGATCGAGATCGTTGATGTATAGCGTCGGCACCTCGCTCACTCCAGCGACCCGCAGCTTGGCCAGCAGATCCTCGGTGATCTCGTCGTTGGCCCGCGCGACGATTTCGCCGGTCTCGCCATCAACCAGGTCGCAAGCGACAACACGTCCAAGGAGGAAGTCCTCCGGCACGGTAATCCGCTCGATTCCGGCCTTGTCGAGGTCGCGGATGTGCTTGGCGGTGATCCGCTTCTCGCGGGTCACGATCAGGTTGCCATCCGGCCCGGCGATGTCGAAACGCGCCACCTCGCCGCGGAGACGCTCTGGCACGAGGGCAAACTCGATCTCTTCGCCCTGCAAACGGAAGGTGTCGAAGTCGTGGAACGCTTCGAGGATTTCCTCGGCATTCATGCCGATCGCGCGCAACAACACGGTCACCGGCATCTTGCGACGACGGTCGACGCGGAAGAACAGGCAGTCCTTGGGATCGAACTCGAAATCGAGCCACGAGCCACGATACGGAATTATGCGTGCCGAAAACAACAGCTTTCCGGACGAGTGCGTCTTGCCACGGTCGTGATCGAAGAACACGCCCGGCGAACGGTGCAGCTGAGACACAATGACCCGCTCGGTACCGTTGATGACAAACGAGCCGGTCGTCGTCATGAGCGGAATCTCGCCCATGTAGACCTCCTGCTCCTTCACCTCCTTGATGGTCTCCTTGGGCGCATCGCGATCGAGGATGACCAGGCGCACGCGGGCCCGGAGGGGAGCAGCATAGGTCAGGCCGCGCTGCTGACACTCCTTGACGTCGAAGGCGGGCTCGCCCAACATGTACTGGACGAACTCGAGGCGCGCATTGCCGCTGTGGCTGACGATCGGAAAGATCGACGTGAAGGCAGCCTGCAGGCCTTCGTTGGCCCGCTGCTCCGCAGGCAGGTCGGCCTGCAGGAAGGAAACGAAGGAGTCGATCTGCGTGGCGAGCAGGAAAGGGACGTCCCGCGCAGAACTGCGCTTGGCAAAACTTTTGCGGATACGTTTCTTTTCGGTGTAGGAATACGCCATGGGTGCTCCGGCTAGAGGTCAGACGTCAAAGAGACAGAACGCAACACTCGAAGGCCGTGTTCTGGTGAGAACACGTTCGGTGCGCTCCGTTCTGCCTTCTCGGCAAATACAAAGCACGAAAGGGCTGGCGCCCTAAAAGGTCGCCAGCCCCGCGGTTCAAAGCAGGTTTACTTGATTTCAACCTTGGCGCCGGCAGCCTCGAGATCTTTCTTGAGCGCCTCAGCGTCGGCCTTGGAAACACCTTCCTTGACCGGCTTCGGTGCGCCGTCGACCAGATCCTTGGCTTCCTTGAGGCCCAGGCCGGTAGCAGCACGGACGACCTTGATCGCTTCAACCTTCTTCTCGCCAGCGGCGACGAGGATCACGTCGAACTCGGTCTTCTCTTCTTCAGCGGCAGCAGCGCCGGCACCAGCGGCCGGAGCGGCCACGGCAACCGCGGCGGCAGCGGCGGACACGCCGAACTTCTCTTCCATGTCCTTGATGAGCTCGGACAGCTCGAGGACGGTCATGCTACCGATTGCTTCCAGAATTTCAGCTTTGGACAGAGCCATTTTCTACTCCTGATTCATATTGGCGAGCCCACGCGGGACCCGCCTGGATAATTACGCAGTCTCTCGCGAATCGCGCAGGGCAGCGACGGTGCGCACGAACTTGCCCGGAACCTCGTTGAGGGTCTGGACGAATTTCGCGACCGGCGCTTGCATCGTTCCCAACAGCTTGGCAAGCAGTTCCTCACGGCTCGGCATCGACGCCAACGCCTTGACGCCAGCGGCGTCCATGACGTAACCAGGCATCGCACCGCCCTTGATGGCGAGCTTGTCGTTGGTCTTGGCAAAATCCTGCAGCACCTTGGCTGCGGCCACCGGATCCTTGGAAATTCCGTAGATCAGCGGACCGACCATGTGCTGGGCCAGACCTTCGAACGACGTGCCTTCTACAGCACGACGAACCAGGGTGTTTTTGAGAACGCGCAGATAGACACCGGACTGACGCGCCTGAGCGCGCAGAGCGGTGATTTGCCCGACTTCGAGACCACGGTACTCAGCGACGATCACCGATTGTGCGTCCGCGAGTTCGGCGGATACTTCGGCGACAACTGCCTTCTTGTCGTCAAGATTGAGACCCAAGGTCATCTCCCTTTAGTAAAACGTCCGTTCCGAGCGCTAGCAGAGAAGCGGACAACCAAGGCGACCGTCGTCAGGAGCTTGGCGCCGGACGGAGCCGGACGCCGTAAATCCTGGTTCGGGTTACGCCATCTGCGTTGGGCTGAAGTACTACTCAGATTAAGAGCACGTTGTCTTGCGGCAACCCTGCTCCCCAACGGTCTTTGACAACCTGCCGCCCAGCCTGCGGACGACAGCCCAAAGTCCAAAGAGGTGGCTATTCGCCACCCCGAATAATCAAACAGCCGAAACGCTGGTCGGCTCGACCTTCACACCAGCACCCATGGTGCTCGAAACCGCGATACGACGCAGGTAGAGACCCTTGGACGAGGCCGGTTTGGCCTTCACCAACGCATCAACCAGCGCCGCTGCGTTCTGCTGCAGCGCCTCGACCGGGAAGGAGGCGCGTCCGATCGTGGCATGGATGATGCCCGCCTTGTCGGTGCGGTACTGAACCTGACCGGCCTTGGCATTCTTGACCGCCGTCTCGACGTCCATGGTCACGGTCCCGACCTTGGGATTCGGCATCAGGCCACGCGGACCGAGGATCTGGCCCAGCTGACCCACCACACGCATGGCGTCGGGGGTGGCGATACACAGGTCGAAGTTGATGTTGCCGGCCTTCACGTCGGCTGCGAGGTCATCGAACCCGACGACATCTGCACCAGCGGCCTTGGCCACCTCAGCCTTCTCGCCCTGAGCGAACACCGCAACGCGCACGGTCTTGCCTGTACCTGCAGGCAGCACGACCGAGCCGCGAACGAGCTGGTCCGACTTACGGGCGTCGATGCCGAGGTTGATCGAGATATCGATAGATTCGTCGAACTTGGCAGTGGCGCACTCTTTGACGAGAGCCAGCGCCTCGGAGACCGGGAAGACCTTGTTGCGGTCGACTTTGGCGCGCAGCGCCTGAATACGCTTGGAAACCTTCGCCATGATCAGAGACCCTCCACCGTGATGCCCATACTGCGGGCAGAACCGGCGATGGTGCGCACCGCCGCCTCCATGTCAGCCGCCGTAAGATCCGGCATCTTGGTCTTGGCGATCTCCTCGACCTGAGCACGCGTGAGGCTGCCGACCTTGTCGGTATGCGGCTTCGGCGAACCCTTGGTGATCTTTGCCGCCTTCTTGATGAGGATCGCCGCAGGCGGCGTCTTCATGATGAAGGTGAAGCTCTTGTCCGCGAACGCGGTGATGACGACCGGGATCGGCAGACCCGGCTCGAGACCCTGCGTCTTGGCGTTGAACGCCTTGCAGAACTCCATGATGTTCAGGCCGCGCTGACCCAACGCCGGACCGATCGGGGGGCTGGGGTTGGCCTTGCCGGCCGGCACCTGCAGCTTGATGTAGCCGATGATTTTCTTTGCCATTTAGGCGATCTCCAAATAACGAGTGCAATCGCGCCGCTCGCAGGCGACGCTCCTCAATGCCGACTCGCGTCGGCTCGCGGCCAAGGCCGCGCGCTCAGGTTTTCTCGACCTGACCGAAATCCAGTTCGACAGGCGTCGCGCGACCGAAAATGGTCACCGACACCCGCAGCTTGCTCTTTTCGTAGTTCACATCTTCCACGGATCCGTGGAAGTCGGTGAAAGGGCCTTCCTTGACACGCACGACCTCGCCAAGTTCCCACAGCACCTTCGGACGGGGCTTTTCGACGCCCTCCTGAATCTGGTGCATGATCTTGTCGACCTCCTTCTGGGAGATCGGTGTCGGCTTGTTGGCGGAACCGCCCACGAAACCGGTGACCTTCGGTGTCGACTTGACCAGGTGCCACGACTCGTCGTTCATATCCATCTCGACGAGCACGTAACCAGGGAAAAACTTGCGTTCGGTGATGCTCTTCTGACCACCGCGCATTTCCACGACCTCTTCCACCGGGACGAGAATCTGGCCGAAGGAGTCCTGCATGCCGGCGCGCGCGATGCGCTCGACCAATGCACGCTGCACGGATTTCTCGAAACCCGAGTAGGCATGGACGACATACCAACGCTTCGTCATGTCCTTATCTCCAACCCAGAATGAGATCGTAAAGCACCCACTCGAGGCTCTTATCGGTCAGCCAGAGGAAGATGGCAATAACAACGACGAACGCGAAAACCATCCCGGTAGACTGAACCGTTTCCTTTCGGGTCGGCCAGACAACCTTCTTGGTTTCTACGATCGCTTCGCGGGCAAACGCCACGAACCGCTGACCGAGCTCTGTCTGCCAGCCCACCGCAACACCGGCACCAAGACCGACGAGCACAGAGAGCACACGCACGACCAGTGCCATGTCGGAAAGAATGTAGAAGCCGGCAATACCGGCCCCAATAAGGGCGAGTGCCAGTACCAGCTTGATCTTATCGGCCATGGATTCGTTGCTATGAGGAAAAATGGCAGGGGCAGAGGGAATCGAACCCCCAACCTTCGGTTTTGGAGACCGACGCTCTGCCAGTTGAGCTATACCCCTGCAGCAGAGACTACTTCGGAAGATCTAGGCGCCGCGACCCGAAGGCGAACCTTCGGGTCGCTGCGACAGTTCTTCCGATGAAGCTTATTCGACGATCTTCGCCACCACGCCGGCGCCGACGGTACGGCCACCTTCGCGGATCGCGAAGCGCAGGCCCTCTTCCATCGCGATCGGAGCAATCAGCTTGACCGTCATCGACACGTTGTCACCCGGCATCACCATCTCGGTGCCTTCCGGCAGCACGATCGAACCAGTCACGTCGGTCGTACGGAAATAGAACTGCGGACGGTAGTTGTTGAAGAACGGCGTGTGACGACCACCCTCTTCCTTCGACAGCACATACACCTCACCGGTAAAGTGGGTGTGCGGCTTGATCGAACCCGGCTTGCACAGCACCTGACCACGCTCGACTTCCTCACGCTTGGTGCCGCGCAGCAGCACGCCAACGTTGTCGCCAGCCTGACCCTGATCGAGCAGCTTGCGGAACATCTCCACGCCCGTGCAGGTGGTCTTGGTGGTCGCCTTGATGCCGACGATTTCAATTTCGTCACCAACCTTCACGATCCCACGCTCGACACGACCGGTCACCACGGTACCGCGACCGGAGATCGAGAACACGTCTTCGATCGGCAGCAGGAAGGGCTTGTCGATCGCACGCTCGGGCGTCGGGATGTAGGAGTCCAGCGCAGCGGCCAGCTCCATGATCGCCGGCTCACCGATCGGCGACTGGTCGCCTTCGAGTGCCTTGAGCGCAGAACCCTTGACGATCGGAATGTCGTCGCCCGGAAAGTCGTACTTGGACAGCAGCTCGCGCACTTCCATTTCGACCAGCTCGAGCAGCTCTTCGTCGTCGACCATGTCGCACTTGTTCAGGAAAACGATGATGTACGGCACACCGACCTGACGGGCCAGCAGGATGTGCTCGCGGGTCTGCGGCATCGGACCATCAGCGGCCGAGCACACCAGAATCGCGCCATCCATCTGCGCCGCACCGGTAATCATGTTCTTGACGTAGTCCGCGTGACCCGGGCAGTCAACGTGCGCGTAGTGACGACCTTCCGTCTCGTACTCGACGTGCGCGGTGTTGATCGTGATGCCGCGCGCCTTCTCTTCCGGCGCCGCGTCGATCTGGTCGTAACCCTTGGCTTCGCCACCGAACTTCTTCGACAGAATCGTGGTGATCGCCGCGGTCAGCGTCGTCTTGCCATGGTCAACGTGGCCAATCGTGCCAACGTTCACGTGCGGCTTCGTCCGCTCAAACTTGCCTTTAGCCATCTTGGAACCCCTAGTTCAGTTTCAGTAAATCCGGATCAAAGTCACTTCGACAGTCGCGCAGCGGACCAAAGAGAGTGGTGCCCATGACGTGGATTGAACACGTGGCCTCTCCCTTACCAAGGGAGTGCTCTACCACTGAGCTACATGGGCACGAAAAATCTTCAGCACCTTGCCTGGAGCGGGTGAAGGGAATCGAACCCTCGTCGTAAGCTTGGAAGGCTTCTGCTCTACCATTGAGCTACACCCGCGTACAACGCAGACGACCCGCAACACGCCACACCGCGACCGGCAAACTAGCCGACTCGCTCGCGAAGCTTGGTGGAGGGGGAAGGATTCGAACCTTCGAAGGCTGAGCCGGCAGATTTACAGTCTGCTCCCGTTGACCGCTTGGGTACCCCTCCAAGCGAGAAGCGCCGCACTATAGAGGAGCACAGGCCGGATGTCAAACTTTTTGTCGGATGTGATTGTGGCGAATCGACAGGTGGCCGTCAGATCGGGCACTTTCAACCGGTTCAGGGTATCCATGTATTTGATGCGGCTTCTGTTTTGATTAGGCTCGAAGTTGCGAACGCGGTCCGGGCCACGCGACTGCGTTTGGGCTCACGGGCAGTTGCATCGCCGGCGGACTTCACCCACAAGGCGCGGTTGGCCGATACCTCACCAACGCTTCACAGGAGGTTGGTTCATGTCTGATTCTGTAGCGAAGACTGCTGAGGCACCCGCCGCAGTCAGCCTCGAGGACAAGTATCTTGTTTCCGGCCGGGTGTTCCTGAGTGGTTATCAGGCGCTGGTGCGGCTGCTGATGATCCAGCGCGAGCGGGATCGGGCCGAGGGCCTCGACACCGCGGGATTCGTATCCGGCTATCGCGGATCCCCGCTTGGCGGGCTTGACCAGACGCTTTGGAAAGCGCGCGAGCATCTGGCGGACCACGACATCGTTTTCCAGCCAGGCGTCAACGAGGATCTCGCCGCGACGGCGGTATGGGGATCCCAGCAGGTGAACCTTTCGCCGCAGGCGCGACACGAAGGTGTGTTTGCGATGTGGTACGGCAAAGGCCCTGGAGTGGACCGCTGCGGCGACGTGTTCCGCCACGGCAATGCCGCTGGAAGCTCCCGACATGGCGGTGTGCTCGTGGTGGCCGGCGACGATCACGCGGCAAAATCGTCCACCCTGCCGCACCAGACCGATCACTTCTTCAAGTCGATGATGATGCCGGTGCTGGCGCCTGCCGGCGTGCAGGAATACATCGACCTCGGGGTGCACGGCTATGCACTGTCGCGCTACTCGGGCTGCTGGGTCGCATTCAAGGCACTCGCGGACACGGTCGAGACATCAGCATCGGTGGACGTCGATCCGCAGCGGGTGGAAGTGGTCATACCGAACGATTTCGCATTACCCAAGGGCGGACTCAATCTTCGCTGGCCGGACCCACCGCTGGTACAGGAGCGACGACTGCTGCACTACAAGCTATACGCGGCCCTGGCCTATTGTCGTGCGAACCGGCTCAACCGCATCGTCATCGACTCGCCGCAACCCAGGCTCGGCATTATCACTTCAGGGAAGTCCTACCTCGACGTGAGGCAGGCATTCGACGACCTCGGCATCGACGACGCCCTCGCCGCCGAGATCGGCATACGACTCTACAAGGTCGGTATGGTCTGGCCTCTCGAGGCCGATGGCGTAAGACACTTTGCCGAAGGGCTCGACGAAATTCTGGTGGTCGAGGAAAAGCGCCAATTGCTCGAGTACCAGCTCAAGGAAGAGCTCTACAACTGGCGTGAGGACGTGCGCCCTCGGGTCGTCGGCAAGTTCGACGAGAAGGGCGAATGGGCGCGGATCATCCAGGTGGACGGGACGGTGGACCACGGCCAGTGGCTGTTGCCGGCTGCCGGCGAACTGACGCCGGCAATGATTGCGCGCGTCATCGCCGAACGCGTGGGACGATTCTTCACCTCCGAAACCATCAAGGACCGCCTGGCGTTTCTCGAGGCCAAGGAAGAGGCGCTCGCCCAACGCACCATCGCCATCGACCGAGTACCAACCTTTTGTTCGGGCTGTCCGCACAACACGTCGACCCATGTACCCGAGGGCAGCCGGGCACTCGCCGGCATAGGCTGTCACTACATGGTGACCTGGATGCCCGAACGGCGTACCGGCACCTTCACCCAGATGGGCGGTGAAGGCGTACCCTGGGTCGGTCAGGCGCCCTTTACCAGTGAGCAGCACATTTTCGCCAATCTGGGCGATGGCACCTACTTCCACTCGGGACTGCTCGCGATCCGCCAGGCTGTGTCCGCGGGCGTCAATATCACCTACAAGATCCTCTTCAACGACGCGGTCGCGATGACCGGCGGCCAGCCGGTCGATGGCATCCTGACTGTGCCTCGAATCGTTCAGCAACTGCAGGCAGAGGGAGTGAGCAACATCGTCGTCGTCACCGACGGTACCGAGCGACACTACGGGCCGGCGGACATCCCTCATATACCAATACGGCACCGGGACGAACTGGACGCCATTCAGCGCGACCTGCGGGCCTCACCGGGGGTCACCGCGCTGATCTACGACCAGACATGCGCAGCCGAGAAGCGCCGGCGCCGCAAGCGAGGCCTGTTCCCGGATCCGGCCCGTCGCGTGTTCATCAACGAAGCGGTGTGCGAAGGCTGCGGGGATTGCGGCCGGGTCAGCAACTGCATGTCGATACTGCCCGTCGAGACCGAATTCGGTCGCAAGCGCCAGATCGACCAGTCCTCGTGCAACAAGGACTACTCCTGCCTGAACGGTTTCTGCCCGAGCTTCGTCACGATCGAAGGTGGCACGGTGCGCAAGGGACAGGCGCTCGCGGCTGACGAGTCGATGTTCGACGACCTGCCAATGCCCGAGCTCCCGGCCACGCGACAGCCGTTCGGCATCCTGGTGACCGGGGTCGGCGGTACCGGCGTGGTGACCATCGGCGCGCTGATCGGGATGGCAGCCCACCTGGACGGCAAGGGTGTGACGGTGCTCGACATGACCGGTCTGGCGCAAAAGGGCGGTTCGGTCTTCAGTCATATCCGGCTTGCCGATGACCCGCAGGACCTGCATGCGGTGCGCATTGCCGCCGGCGAAGCGGACGCGGTCATCGGCGGCGATGTGGTCGTGACCGCAAGCACCGACGCGCTCGCCAAGATGGCAGCAGGTCGCACCCGGGTGGTTGTCAACTGCGCGGAAACGCCCACATCCGAATTCACTCGCAACCCCGACTGGCAGTTCCCGCTCGACAGGATGCTGAGCGGCATTCGCGAAGCGGTCGCCAGCGATGGCTCAGCCACGGGCCTCGACACGCTCGACGCCCAGCACCTGGCGACACGTCTCATGGGGGACGCCATCACCACCAATCTCTTCCTGCTCGGTTTCGCCTGGCAGCGCGGCATGGTCCCGGTGAGTCACGACGCACTGATGCGCGCGATAGAACTTAACGGGGTTGCCATCGAGACCAATCGCAAAGCCTTTCTCTGGGGGCGCCGCGCCGCTCACCGTCTGGAGGCGGTCGAACGGTTCGCCAGCCCGGCCGAGGTTGTCTCGATCAAGGTGCACTCGCTCGACGAGACCATCGAGAGGCGAGTCGCAGCGCTCACAGCCTATCAGGACGAACGCTACGCAGTCCGCTACCGCAATCTGGTCGAAAAGGTTCGCGAGGCCGAATTGCGCGTCACCGGCGACCCCAGATCGACACGCCTGGGCACCGCGGTCGCGCGCAATCTGTTCAGACTGATGGCTTACAAGGACGAGTACGAAGTCGGCCGCCTCTTCAGCGACCCGGCTTTCTGGAAGCAACTCGAAGACGTCTTCGACGGCGACTACGAAGTGCGCTTCCACCTCGCGCCGCCGTTCCTTTCCCGACCAGACCCACTCACCGGGCGCATTCCGAAGCGGGTTTATGGGCCCTGGATGCGCCGTGTGTTCGGCCTGCTGGCCCGAATGAAGCACCTGCGCGGCACGCGCTGGGATATCTTCGGGCGTACTGACGAGCGCCGCATGGAGAGGGCGCTGATCGCGCAGTACGAGAACGACATAGCCGAACTGCTAGAAGGGCTGAGTTTTCTGCGCCTGCCGCTGGCAGTCGACATCGCCACCTGGCCAGACGCTGTGCGGGGCTTCGGGCCGATCAAGCTGCGCAGCCATCAACGAGCCGAGCAATCTCGGCAAAAGCTGCTGGAGCGCTGGCGGGAGGACACCACGCCTGCCGCCGGTGCCGGGCGCCGATCGGCCTGACGAACGCGGAGCCCGTTTAGGTCGCCATGGCAAAGAAAAACCGGCGGTGAACCACCCCGACACATGCCGGCAGAGGTATCGTTTACCGCTCGAGAACACTCTGCCGAATACCCGGTGACCCATCAGGAACATCCGCCAGTCGACCAGCCCGTGCCACGCGACCGCCTGCCCGCGCTGGCCAAGGCCGCCGCCGCACAGGCCGGCGGCTGGGCGCTTGCACTGCTACTCGCCCGAACCGGCCTTGTTTCACATGACGTCTGGGCTGTGGTCGGCACACAAGCCTTATGTGCCGCCGCAATAGCGTGGTCGCTGCGCAGTGACATCTGGTGGGTTGCGATCCACCTCCTCTTCTCGCCACTGTTGTTCGCGGCAAGATCATTGGCGCTTGCACCTGCCTGGTATCTCGGCGGCTTCGTCGCGCTCGGCCTCATCTATTGGAGCAGTTTCCGTACCGGCGTCCCCCTGTTTCTCAGCAATCGCGAAACGGCAGAAGCGGTGGCAGAGTTGCTGCCACAACAAAGGGGTGCCAGTCTGCTGGACATCGGCAGCGGTACCGGAGCCCTGCTTCTACCCTTGGCCGAGCTGCGTCCGGACGCCCGCCTGGTCGGCATCGAATCCGCTCCGGCGCCCTTCCTGATCGCACGTCTTCTGGCCCGTTCGCGCAGGGCGCTGTGCGTGCAACGGGGTGATTTCTTCCGCCATTCATGGGCGGAGTACGACATCATCTATGCATTCCTTTCGCCGGTGCCGATGACCGAGGTCGGCAAGAAGGCGCGCCGCGAACTCAAACCCGGCGCCCTGTTGGTCAGTAACAGCTTCGAGGTGCCGGGTTGGCGACCGGAACGAATCGTGGAAGTTGGAGACAAACGCGGCACGCGCCTGTTTGTCTACACTGTAGATCGGGCACAAGAAAGAAGCGGGGCCAAGTCGGTCGAATAGCTGTGGTAAACGCTGTGTGTTCCCTCGATTCGCCGCCGCCCCACCACGCATAATTCCGCTCCATCGGCAAACCAATCAGGCGTTCCAGGAATCGATGCCATGGCTGAAATCATCTGCGTCATTGGAAACAAGGGCGGCACCGGTAAGACCACCCTGTCCCACATGCTCTGCCAGGGCTTGGGGCTGCTTGGCCACCGCTCTGCGTGCATACTCACCGACACCAGTCGAGAACCGCTCCACCCTGAGGGCCGTCGCTACATCACGGCCGACGCCCGCACGCGCGAATCGCTCACGCGAGTCGTCGACAAGCTACGAACGCTCGAGAACTGGATCGGCGTCATCGACGGCGGCGGCAACCGAACCGAAATGGACCGCAAGCTCTACGCCTTGTCGGATATCGTACTGCTACCGTTTCGCGAGTCGCATGAGGATATCCGGACGGTCATCCGCGATCTTGAGATGTTCCCGCGGGCCTATGCGGTTCCGACGCAGTGGCCGACCAACCCCTGGCAGCGTGAGAACGCCGACCGCACTGTCGGCCGCATGATGCGTCCGTACAGCCACCGCATTCTCAAACCCGTCAATGCCTTGTCGGCAAGCAAGCTGCTGCTGCACAAGAACGTGCCCGAACAATTGCCGACACCGCTGGCCAACGCCTGCCGTGCCGTTGCTCGGCAGATTCTAGAAGTACTTGAGATTGAGTTTCAGGACACGATGGACGAGCCTGAGAGCCCGGTGACGGACATGCGCCTGGGCGCCGAAGACATGCCGCTGCGTTTCTCCGTCGGCGCCAGGTCGGACTGAAATGCAGGGCGCGCTTACGGACGACTGTTGCGTCGCGAGATCAACACCAGAGCCTGGGCACGGTTACGCACATTCATTGCACGGAAGATTGCGGACATGTGCACCTTGATCGTCCCTTCCGACAGGCCGAGCAGTTCGGCTATCTCGCGATTCGTCTTCCCCTGACCGAGCAGCTCCGCCACTCTGCATTGAGCGGCGGTCAGGCCGAACCGCTCGGCGAGAGACCCGCCGCTGCGCGCCGCGCCCGCGGCGACCCGGGGCTCACCGTCAGGGAAATAGACGCCACCATCAAGTACATTGCGAACCGCGTCACGCAGCACTTCACCGCTGCGCGCCTTGGACACGAAACCCGAGGCTCCGGCACGCATCGCGCGGCGAACCGACGCTTGATCGTCGAAGGCGGAAACAACGACCGCCGGCACATCCGGGAAGCGCTTGGCCATGATGCCAAGCAGGGATATCCCATTCAGATCAGGGAGCATGAGATCGACTACTGCCAGATCCCAGTCGTCGTGCTGTTCCAGCATCGCAATGGCCTGCTCGGAACATGCCGCCTCGACACACTCCAGCCCAGGCTCCAGGCGGGCGAGAGTCTGCGACATCGCCTCCCGTACAAGCGCATGATCCTCGACAATGAGTATTCTCGTCACACCGTACCTCGAACGTTGGCCACCGGCCGGTCAATGCCCGGAGCATAGCATGCATGTTGCTGATTGCATCCTGCGGCAAATCCGGTATGTTGCAGCGAGTATCATATATACCGAACACTTCGAATGCACCCCGATCTCTCCGTTCTGCACCGACTGTGCCGCATGAGAAAGGAACGGAAGCAGGCCCCCTCGCTTCGATCCGGCGAACTCTGCGCGCGCCCCGACACGGGCACGGGCGTGGGCATCGACTGCCGAAACTCCCACGAGCTGCAAGCGTTCTGAGCAACCCATGCGACACCCGGGCGGTCATCTTCTCCTGCTGCTGCTCTCGCTTCTGATCTCGCTCGCCCCGGTGGCCGCAGCCGAAACCGCGTCGAAGGCCGGCGCAGCCGTTGAGGTCCTGATCGTCCCAAGCGAACGTGGCGGCGCCTACGAGGAGACCATCGACATACTGCTGACCGAACTCGGGGGGCTTCAGCCTTCACCAAGCATCGAAGTGCGGCAATGGGACGAGGCCGTTCCGGCCGCCACAACACGCGTGATTGTCACCATCGGCGCAAAAGCCGCCGCCGAGGTCGGGACGGGAGCAGAAGCCTCCGTGGTGGTCAACACCTTGCTACCGAGCCACAGTTTCGCGCAGATTCACAGCGGTCGCAGCGCTGACGAAATGAAGCGCATCACCGCGGTCTTTCTCGATCAGCCCGTGCGCAGACAAATCGCCCTGCTGCGCGAGGCGCTGCCCGACTGGACGAACCTCGCTCTGATCAGCGGGCCGACCACTCGTGAACTGAGCATGGCGATCGAGACCGAGGCCAGGCAATCGGGCCTTTCGGTGCGACGCAGCGACATCAACTCAGACCGAGAGTTGTTCCGCGCGCTTCAACAGACCCTCGAGAGTCCGGCACTGCTGATCGCGGTTCCGGACCGCGACCTGTACAACAGCAGGACGATACAGAACATTCTCCTGACGTCCTATCGCCGCAACTCGCCCCTCGTCGGCTTTTCAGCGGCCTATGTGCGCGCGGGCGCGCTGCTTGCCGTCTATTCCCATCCGGCCCAAGTCGCCGCTCAAGCGGCCGAGGCGGTGGCCGCAGTCTTGCATGGCAATGCCATGCCGCCGCCCCGTTATCCCGTTGCCTTCGAAGTCGACATCAACCAGACGGTAGCCCGCTCGCTCGGGATTCGACTGAACTCGGCCAGAGTGATCGAGGCCAGGCTCCGATTGCTCGAAGGGGGGGGCGAGCGTGACTGAAAACTGGGGCATTCGCGCCCGCGTGATACTTGTCGCGGTGCTTCCAACGCTGGTGCTTGCAGTTCTGCTGACCGGCTTCTACGCCACTGTTCGCCTGGCAGACCTGGAGGAAAGCTACTACAACCGTGGCAGCGCGTTTACCCGGCAGCTGACAGCCGCAAGTGAATACGCGGTATTTTCCGGCAACCGGGACGCATTGCAGCAACTGACCAATGCACTGCTCGAGGAAGAGGGCGTTCTGGGTGTTTCAGTCTTCGACCGGTTCGGCGACACCCTTGCACAGAGCGGCACACTCGAAGTGTCGGCCACGCTAACACTCCTGCCAGACCTTTCCGCTGCACAGAGGCACGGTGACGTGCTTCGTATTTCCGAGCCGATTCAACCCGGTCGCATCGATATCGGCGATGAGTTCATGGCGATATCGATCGACTCGGATCCGGATGGCGGCCCCACCTCGCTCGGTTACATCGTGCTTGACCTGTCACTTGCGCGTCTGGACGCACAGCGAACCGAACTGCTTGCCACCGGCGCGGCCACTGTCGCCGCCGTCCTGCTCGCTGCGCTGATGCTGGCGGTCAGAATGAGTCGCGATGTGAGCGGTCCGATCAGACGAGTTGCGAGGACGGTAAGCAGTATCGGAAAGGGACGTTTCGAAGACCGCGTTCCAATCGTCGGTGGCGGCAGCCTGCGGACGCTCGCCGAAGGGGTCAATGAGATGGCCAGTGAGCTCTCGGCCATGCATCAGCAGATGAGTCAACGCATTGCCGAGGCAACCGCCGAGCTCCGTGCGCGCAAGGAAGAAGCCGAATTCGCGAACATGGCCAAGTCACGTTTTCTCGCCGCAGCCAGCCACGATTTGCGCCAGCCGATGCACGCCCTCGGCTTGTTCATCGCCGAGCTCGGTCAGCACCAACTCGCCCCCCAGACGCGCCAGCTCCTTGATCAGATCGCCGCGTCGGCAACGGCAATGGAAACGCTGATGGACGGACTGCTCGACATCTCGAAGCTGGATGCCGGCGTGCTGAAACCGTCCATCCGCAGCTTCTCGCTACAACCCTTGCTCGAACGAATTGCCGGATTGCAGCAAAAAATCGCCTCCGAGCACGGGGTCACCCTGCGCTTTAGGACGATCGACTGCCAAGTCAGCAGCGACCCGATGCTGATCGAGCGCATTATCGTGAATCTTGTCAGCAACGCCATTCATCACGGAGACGGCGGGCGAGTACTGGTCGCCTGCCGACGCCGCGGGGACAGCGTTGTCATCGAAGTGCGCGACAATGGACCGGGTATCGCGCCAGAGTCCCAAGGCATCGTCTTTCAGGAGTTCGTGCAACTGCGCAACCCAGGGCGTGCCCGCGACCAGGGGCTCGGCCTCGGCCTCGCGATCGTGCGTCGGCTGAGCGATCTACTCCAACTGCAGTTGGCGTTGCGATCAACCCCTGGACGGGGCGCAGTCTTCTCAATCGCCCTTCCGCTTTCGCATGACAGCAGTGAAACCGCATCGCAGCAGCCCGACGATCGCGAACCTGGCGACCTCGAAGGGGTTCGGGTGGCATTGATCGAGGACGACCCGCTGGTACTGGCCGCAATGGAAAGCCTGCTCAGCAGTTGGGGATGCATCGTGCACATGGGAACCAACCTGGAAGACCTCCTCGCCGACCTGCCCACCGATGAAGCACCACAGATCATTGTCAGCGACTACCGGCTTGGCGAAGGCTCCGGAGTGGAAGCGGTGGCCGCCTTGCGCTCCCGTTTCGGGAATGAACTGCCCGCCGCCCTGGTCAGCGGCGACACCGCACCGGAAGTGCTCGCGCGTTGCCAGGAGGCGGGCCTTCCGCTGTTGCACAAACCGGTTCGCCCCGCGCGCCTGCGAGCCTTTCTCAGCCGCAGCATCAACCGCAGTGACTCATCCCACCCTTGATCACCCCGCATGAACTCGGATTCCTGCACTGGATGGGCCATGGCAAACGGGCGAGCCCGCTACGCGCTCAACCGCGGCTTCCAGGATCATGGGATCGATACCTGCATTGAGAATGATGGGGTACTATCGGGATACAGGATGTAGCCGGAGACCTACGATGTCCGAAGAGCATAGCGCCCAGGATCCACTCGAGTTCGTGAGCAAAATGTGGAACAGCATGGGCTTTCCACTACCCGGGATGGTGACACCCACTCTGGATATCGACGAGCTCGACAAGCGCATTCAGGATCTCAAGGCAGTCGAACACTGGCTCAAGATGAATCTGAACATGTTGCAGATGACGACCCAGGGTCTCGAGATGCAGCGTGCCGCCCTTGCTGCGGTGAAGGCGATGAGCGAGCAGGCGAGCGAACACCGTGGCGCACCCGGTGCGCAGGATGGCGACGCCAACCCGTTTGCCGCTGCTGCTGCAATGTGGCCCTGGAGCTTCATGGGCACTCCGCACGCCGAGCCGGCTGAGCAGGCCAGCAGCAAGCCCGATGAGAAGCCGAAACCCAAAGGCCGCAGCGGCGCGACTTCGCGCAGCGCAAGCAGCAGCAAGACGCGTGGCAAGAGCTGATACGGAGAGGTTTCAGATAACCTGAAGCCACAGCGCGATTGTCGGCATCGCAAGCAAGGTGGTGACCGAGATCAGCCAGGCCACGCCTGGTCCGTCACCACCCATGCGCATCGCGAGGATGTAGGCGGAACTTGCCGACGGCAAGGCCGCGAAAAGAATCAAGAGCTCGAACATCATGCCGTCCAGGCCAAGCTGGCGGCCGAGCAGCCAGGCAATCGCTGGCAGCAACATGAGCTTGACCACCACGATCCACCCGGCGCCTGCCCAGGATCCTTCTATCCGCCCCCAGCGCAACGCC
>NZ_WTVM01000190.1 GCF_012910885.1 Azoarcus taiwanensis
CGGTCGAGTTGTCGGTAAAGATGCGAACCGTCAAAAGTCGATCCATTGCCGGTTCCTGCATGAGCTTGAACTGACATTCGATCCACCTTGCTCGATCACTTCGTTTCGGCTCGATGTGATAGATGAATGCGTAATACCAGCCCTCGGGAAGCAGCCCATTCGCTGACGAACGCGAAAAGTCAAAATTGAGTTCTGCCATTTCTTTCACCTCTTTTCAGTTGTGACCCACACGGGCGAACGCTCCGCGCAAATCCCAGCGAACCCGGCCCCTGAACAACCCCTTGCCGATGGCCGGGGTGGGTTGGTTGCTGGGGGCTCGCTGCCCTAAGGGCTAAACCCCACCCAGCGAACCCGAGTTCGCGGGGGGAGCCCGGGGCTTTCGGGGTTCGCTGGTAATGCTTTAGGGAACCCCCGAGCGAACCCTGAGCGAACCCGGCAACCGCGAGCGAACCCGGCTTCATTTCGCCACCTGTGGGGGATCAATTGGGCGAATCCAGACGTTCCCATTCGGGGACTTCAGTTCCCTCTCGATCATCAGCGATTCCTCAGCG
This sequence comes from Azoarcus taiwanensis, assembly GCF_012910885.1. Lineage (GTDB taxonomy): Bacteria > Pseudomonadota > Gammaproteobacteria > Burkholderiales > Rhodocyclaceae > Azoarcus_F > Azoarcus_F taiwanensis. The sequence continues at coordinate 552 of NZ_WTVM01000190.1, forward strand.
ATGAGGCGTTCAATAGCAGCCGTCACCCGGTCTTGAGTTATCTCGTAGGTCACCTTCATGTCTGGGAGCTGACCCTTGAGGCTGTTCTTGCTGGGGAACCTTCCGTCAATCACCTCGTTAGTGACCCACTGATATATGAATTTGTCATCAGCGGCGGCGGTCTCTGCGTCGATGGCATTGATGCCCTTCCTTGTTTGCTTCGCACTACCGACCGGCTGACCTTCGTTTGTCATCGGGCAAACGATCAGCGAACTAATCTCGTCGCCGTCGTCGTCCATACCGAGCGTGACCGGCTGCATAGCGAATGCGAACGACAGACCGTCGCTGCCATCCTTCACCTTGGTCAAGACGAACTTCGCTTCCGTTTTGCTGTTTGTTTTGTCGCGCTGGCATTCAATGACAAAGTCCATTGCAGCGTGCAGACCTGACCAGCCCCGCATGCCTCGCTCCTGACTCTTGCCGCTGTGGTGGATTATCAAAATGACTCCGCCCAGCCTGTGCTGTAGCTCCCTGAAGATGGCGATCATCTCGCCCATCTCGCTACTGTTCTCGTCAATGCCGTTTGCTGCATGCGCCAGCGTGTCGATACACAGCACGCCGCCCGCCCATCCGCATTCGGTAAGGGTCTGCACCAGCTTGTCGCGGTCTGCCTGCTCGCGCAGGTTCATGGGTTCCATAATGACCGCGACATTCGACCGCTCGTTACCCGGAGAGGCGATGAGCAACGCATCAGGATTCCGTCGTCTTGCTTGAGCAATCCGCCACGCTGCAACCCGCGCTGGAATACCGCCTTGCCCCTCGAACGGGACATAGACGGCAGGAGCAGCTATCACCTTCCGTCCGAACCATTCCTGCCCGTTGGCAATGTGTGCCAACAGGTCGAGCGTTAGAAATGATTTGTAGGTGCCTGAGTCGCCATAGATGGCGCCGACCCCGGCATGAGGGATGATCCGCTTCACCATCCAGCGCAGCGAGGGGAGTTGGTCTAGGTCGTCGTCTCGCAACAGACGGAAGTGGCGCGGGTTGCCATGTTGCGTGGAATCGCGCCAGAACAGGCTTTGTGCAATCTGCTGCCCGTGCTGCACATGTGCCGCATCGTTAGCGAGGTGCTGCGCTGCCAGTGACAGGGTTGTTCGCGCGTAGTCAAGGCGGCCAGCCTTATCACGCTCGCCCAGCTTCGACAGTCGAAAGGTCAGCCAGCATTCGCGCGAGGAGTCAGCATGGGGCAGGAGCAGCTTGACCAGCGCCAAGTCTGCTTCCGACTGCGATGGGTAGCGCCCTTGCCAATCGCCCGCGAATAGCCGCCCCAGTTCGCCCGCGTCTTGCGCCGCGTATGCTGCAAGCGACCAGTCGGGCGCATCGTCACCGTCTAGCTGAATCTCGGTGCAGGCGCTGGGTCGCATCTCGCTTGCCAGCTTGCCCAGCAGTTCTTGTCGATTGGCGACGGGTCGGTCGATGTAGGTGTCGCCGGTGCAGATGATGAAACGCTCCTGCGAATACACCTCCACGCCGTCACGCTTCCTGCCCTTGCCGATCTTGCCCTCTACCCACACATGCAGACCCTTGCCACTGCGCGAGCGCTCGGTGTAGCTGTCGAAGGCGGCGACGATCTTTTCAAACCGTTCGATATGCACCTTTGGGGTCTCGTCCTTCACATCAAGGTCGATGCAGGCGAACGGGTCGGATTCGTGCAGCATGTATCCGATATGCAAACCCTTGGCGGCGGCTGCTCGGCATGCTGTGTCAAAGTCCGTCCATGTGCTGGGGTCAGTGCTCGCGGCGCGACCGTCAGCGGTCAGCGGTCGCTTGTCAGCACCAGCCAGCACCCATTGCGGGCGGTCGCGTAGCGCTGCCGGTAAGCACCCCCAGCGCTCGGGCTGCGGGGCGGCTGGGGCCGTTTTTACGGGGTCGTCGCCGCTACCCCCTTGGCTTGGTGGCAGCATTGCCCCCGTGCCGTTTTGCGCGGGCTGCATTCCATCTTGCATTTCGCATGACGGCTGCCCTACGCTAATTTCGCGTTGATTCATATGCAGTACCTCCTGAGCGGCAGCGGTGTGCAGACCCTGCCGCTTTTTCTTGGGTGGCGTACTGTGCAGTTACTCGACGCGCCGGGACTGGCGCTAAAGGGTTGGCACGCTTCTAAAAATTCGCTGCTGAACATGGTTGCTGGCGTTGCATGTTCAGTACGATTGCAGGCCTTGGTGGCTGGTGCCGGTGCGGGTGCGCTCGTCCAAGTAAGCAAGCAAGTCCGACTCGGCATAGCGCACCAGTGCGCCCACCTTGCGGAACTTCGGCCCCTTCTTCTCGTAGCGCCAAATCTCTAGGGTGTTCTTCTTCACGCCGAGCAGTTCGGCAGCCTGCGCGGTGTTGAGCAGCTTGATCGCTGTGGAGGTAGCAGTAGTCATGACAAGTCCTCATCGACTTGCCTTACCGCATGCGGGGAGTTAGTTGGCGCAACGGCAAGGCATGGCTTGTCGTCTGGTTCGCGCTGCCCACTGACGAAATTCGGGCGTGCTAGGCGCTTCTGAAGTGCCTAGCCAGGGGGCGTTGCACCCCCTAGGCTTTTTTATATGCTATGGCTCTTAATGCTTGATAGCAAACACTTTTTTATCGGGCTAGCCCGATTTTCAGGCCCGCATTGGGATCACGTTTTCACCCTTGGCAGCGTCCTTGGCTATCTGCCCCTGCTGCACTATCCACGCGCTGATCTTCTGCATAGCGGGCAGCAGCACGGCGGGGTCAGGGTTGTTCGCGTAGGAGGTGCCATGCACGTCGCTGGCAAGGTGGTTGAGCAACTGCCGCCGCTGGTCACTATCAACGACGACGATCTGAGCCACGTCCTCAAAGGTGCGCCGGAATGCGTGTGGGTGCAGATGCGTTCCCGCCACCCCAGAGACCTTCTTATCAAGAAACGCGCGAGGGTCGAAGAGATAGCCCTTCTTGCCGCGCATGGCAGGGAAGACGTAGTTATTACCCTTGATGCGATTCTCATAGCGGCGAGTCAGCAGCGTGTGCAGCGCGTCGCTGAGAGGTAGGGTCAGCGGGTGATGGTTCTTGGTCAGCTCGCCGGGAATGTGAAAGGTCGGCAGCTTCCCGTCCAGCTTGACCCTATCCCATGTCAGCGTTCGCGTCTCCGAAACACGGGTGCCCGCCAGCAACATGAACGCCACCATGTCCGCGCTGACGCATGTTGTCGTGATGTTCAATGCGGGGTCGCTGTGCTGCTCCAGCAGCGCGAACACCGCGCCTATCTTGTCGCGCGGGACGCGAGTGGTGCGGGGCTTCTCCTTGTTCCACTGCGCCATGCCCCCTTGCTTGAACATCTGCGACACGGGGTTGATGGGCAGGATCGGATAGACACCGTCAGCGGTCGCGCTCTTCTCGCGTGCCCAATTCAGCAAGGCGCGAAGATTGCGGAATGCCTGATTGGTCTGCACGGGTGCCGTCTTGGACAGTTCGCGGAAGCGCTTGATGCAAGCATCGCGGCTGATGCCGGCCACGGGTTCATCTGCCCAGTTGGCGAAGGTGCCTTCCACACAGCGCCGAATGTCGGCCTTGCTGCTGGGTCGCAGTGGCCCGTTCTTCGTGCGCTTGTGCTCGATGTAGTCCTCCATCACTTCGCGGAGCGTTTCGGACTGCGCGGCGACCTTCTTTTTCTCAACCTGTGGGTCAAGACCGTCCAGCATTTCCAGCCGCTTCACTTGGGCACGCTTGCGCGCTTCGTCACAGCTCAGAAGCTCAGCGGAACCGAGGGTGAAGCGCCTGTCCTTGCCTGACCCATTCACACGCCCGCGAACGATGTAGCTCTTGGCCCCTGCGGCAGTGATGCGCAGCCCCAGCCCTTGCGTTTCCGTATCCCAATAGAAGGACTGATCCTTGTCGGTGGGCGCTGGTAGCGCCTTCACTTTGAGGTTCGTGAATTTGAATCTGGTCTGTGTGGCGGTCATGGCTGCCCCTCCTGCACCAGTTCAAGGGCTGCTCGCACATGCTCATAGGCTTTGGAGTAGCGCCTGTCGGGGTCGCTGTGTCCGATCAACTCAAGGAGGTGCGTCTGAGCCATGACCAGCGTTATGCCAAGCTCGGTGAGCGTCGTAGCTGTGGGAGGGGATAGTTCAGGGCCGGTGTTTCCGGTTATCGTTGCCATGTTGGCTCCTTGTTGCGTAAGGGGCTGACCACGAGGGCGGGACTGTTGGCGCAGTCGCCGCCCTCACTCGTTACACGCCCCGAAGGGCCATGTACGCACAATGTACGCGACGCAGGTAGAAGCACGCAATAGCGCATGGTACTAAATAAAACGCCAAGTCGTTGATTTATATAGGCATGCAGGCGTACATAAAAGCGGGTAAAGCATGGTAAAATCGCTGCCCGCACAACTCATAATCGGTAGGTCGCAGGTTCAAGTCCTGCTGGGCCCACCATTCTTCCCTTTGTTAGCGTTTCGGTACAGTTTCGGTACAGTGGCAGTACACGAGCCCTGTTCAGGAGTGACCGATGGCTACAATCGTCAAGACCCCTTCCGGCACCTGGAAGGCCGTCATCCGTAAGACCGGATGGCCAACCACAGCCAAGACCTTCCGCACCAAACGCGATGCCGAGGACTGGGCACGTCGCACCGAAGATGAGATGGTTCGGGGCGTCTACATCCAGCGTGCCGCCTCTGAACGGATGACACTGGAAGCAGCTCTGCAGCGTTATCTCGCCGAAGTATCCCCTACCAAGCGACCCACTTCCGCCGCCAGCGACGCTCGCCACGCCAAGCCTCTCTTTCAATACTTGGGAAAGTATTCCCTTGCCGCCCTCACCCCCGAGATCATCGCCAAGTACCGCGATGACCGTCTGGCTGGACTGGATCGCAAGGATGCCAAGGGACGTCCAGCCCCCAGGCCTCGCTCCCCCAATACAATCCGCCTTGATCTCGCCCTGCTTGGGCACCTATTCAACACAGCGATCAAGGAGTGGGGCATTGGCCTGACCTACAACCCTGTTCAAAGCATTCGCCGGCCAGCCCCGAGCCCAGGGCGAGACCGGCGTCTCAGCCAAGAGTGTTGACGGCCATCCAGAATTGACCCACTTGCCGGGGTAATTTGCATCGAAATTTGACCCACCTTTGATTGACTACCCTGCTGTGTTTTGGGCGGGGGATCGAGGAGTGATCAAAGTGGGCATGTTG
>NZ_WTVM01000191.1 GCF_012910885.1 Azoarcus taiwanensis
TTCGACGTACTCGGCGCGACGCAGGTTTTCGCGGATGGCGATGTACTCCATCTCGGGGGTGACGATGCCGCGGCGGGCATAATGCATTTGCGTGACGTTTGCACCTTCCTTGGCGCGGCGCGGCTTGCGGTGCAGACCGGGAAAGCGCAGTTCGTCCAGCTTTTCGTCAGCGGCACGTGCTCGACCGAATTCGGAGCTGAGGCCATCGAGCAGTTCAGTGTCGCCGCGTTCGTCTATCCACGCCTGGCGCAGTGCCGGCAGGCCGCTGCGGATGTCGATCTTCGCTGCCGGGTCGGTATAGGGCCCCGAACAGTCATACACGAACACCGGCGGGTTGGGCTCGGCGCCGAAGGAGGCGGGAGTGTCGCTTTGCGTGATTTCGCGCATCGGCACCCGGATGTCCGGGCGCGAACCCTGTACGTAGATCTTGTGGGAGTTCGGTAGCGGGGCAATGGCGGCTTCGTCGACCTGGGCGTTGGCGGCGATGAATTTTTCGTTGGCGTTCATGGGTGTCGTCCTGTGGAGTGGGCTGGGGTGGATTTCAGCTATGCGGTGGAAAAACCTGAGCTGGGTTTGCACATCGTTTCTCCCCCTTCAAGGGGAGGGCGCAACGATGGTTGTCTCCCTGTTCATTGCAGACAAATGCGTGTCAATTCCCGGCCGAGGGTCGGGCCCATAGCGCATGGAAATGATGGACTGGGCCGTGGCCGCTGCCGACCTGCAGCATGCCGGAGGCGGCGATGGCGCGCAGGAGGTAGTCGCGGGCGTCGCGCACCGCCGCTTCGACCGGATTCAGGCCACTGCGCTGCGGCAGCAGGGCAGCGATGGCCGACGACAGCGTACAGCCGGTGCCGTGGGTGTTTCTGGTGTCGATGCGGTGGGCGGCCAGTTCGACCATGCGGTCGCCGTCGAACAGCAGGTCCACCAGTTCGTTGCCTGGCAGGTGACCGCCCTTGAGCAGCACCCAGCGCTCGCTCGAGGTCGGCAGCAGCTCGCGAAGGCGCTCGGCCATCTTGTACATTTCGCGCACGGTTTCGGGGGCGCGGGTTTCCAGCAGCACGCCGGCCTCGGGGAGGTTGGGTGTGATCATGAAGCTCACCGGCAGCAGGGCCTCGCGCAGCATGGCGACCGCGGATTTGGCAAGCAGATGGTCGCCACTCTTTGCGACCATGACCGGGTCGCACACTACCCGCGACGCCTGGAAGTGGGCAAGACGATCGGCCACGGTACCCACGATCTCGGCGGTGCCGAGCATGCCGATCTTGACCGCGTCGATGCGCACGTCGGCAAACAAGGTGTCGATCTGCTGCTGCAGGAACTCGACAGGCGGTGTATGAACACCGGTGACCGCCCGGGTGTTCTGTGCGGTGAGTGCGGCGACCACCCCACAGCCATAGGCACCAAGCGCCGAGAAGGACTTCAGGTCAGCCAGAATTCCGGCGCCGCCGGACGGGTCGACGCCGGCGATGCTCAGGACATTGGGTATGGATGTCGTCATTTGCGCCACTCCGCAGGATCGCGTCGGCACGAGCCGGGAGGACGAAAGGGCGACGGATGCGGCGCTGTTGCCGCTGGGCCGAAGACATTGCGTTTCCCTACGCCGGTGCGAGCCGGATCAGGTTCCAAGGGTATTTCTCAGCCCGCACGCGACTGTGCGGGCACCCCCAACGAAACCCGAAGCCTACTCCCGTGAGTGGCCCCCGACAAGTGGCGGGGCGGGAGTGTCAGCTGCCCCAGCCAGCCAGCGCCGCGATGCCCAGCGCTGCGAACAATGCGGCAGCGATACCGTGCACCAGTTTGACCGGAATACGGTGCGCGATGCGCTCGCCTGCCATCACTGCCGGAACGTTGGCGATCATCATGCCCAGTGTGGTGCCGATGACGACCGCGACGAAGGCCTCGTACTGCGCGGCGAGTGCCACCGTCGCGATCTGTGTCTTGTCGCCCATCTCAGCGAAAAAGAAGGCGATCACTGTGGTCCCGAACACGCCGAAGCGCGGGGCGGCGAGCTCGCCGTCGTCGAGCTTGTCCGGGATCAGCACCCACACCGCCATCGCCAGAAAGGACAAGCCGAGGATCCAGCGCATCGTGTCCGGACCCAGCCATTGCGTCAGCCAGGTGCCGAGTGCCGCAGCGAAGGCATGATTGGCAATCGTCGCGACCAGGATGCCGAGCACGATGGGCGTTGCTCGCCGGAAACGCGCAGCGAGCATGAAGGCGAGGAGTTGGGTCTTGTCGCCGACTTCGGCGAGGGCGACCACGCCGGTCGAGATCAGGAAGGCTTCGAGATAAGTGGGCATGTCACACTCAGGGGCCGATGGATGACCGAAGACCGCCACCACACCCGGCCCGCGCTCGGTGTGTCGGCGGTCAATGGTCTTGCCAGGTGCGAACACTGGACATGCCATTTCCGGAACCGGAAAAGTGTGTTGACATGTCCCCCGGTGGTGACCGGGCGGCTACTCCCCAATGACGCCGCGGACTATACCGACCCGTGGAACAAACCGCAACCAGACCTCGAAAACTGCTGGATGTGGTAAAGATATGGCGTGCCGCTGCCGTTAAACAAGCAATGCGAGATTATCGGGAGCGATTCGACATGCGTGTCGGACGGATGGGTCTTTCCCTGTGGGCGGTGGTTCTTGGGGTGTCAGGTGCGGTATACCCTCAGGAGGGGTGGGAAACCGTGATGCAGGACCGCGAGCGTGAGGTCCAGATCGACCGGGGCAGCATCATGCGTTCGGATCGTGGCACCCGGGTCGCGTGGGCGCGGGTCGTGCTGTCGCCGTCCGAGGCGGCGATCGCCGGACATGTCATGGTTCAGGCGCTGAACCGCTACGACTGTGTCAACCGCAGCATCACCACGCTGCGACGCCGTTACCTGGATGCGCGCAACATCATCGTCCGTGAAGAGTCGATAAGCACCCCGAGGGCGGTCACGGTGGCAGCCAACAGCGTCGACGAGCGACTCTGGCGCGAAGTCTGCCAGCCGCGCGGCATGGCTGAGCTCGAGCGTATTGCCGAGGAGGCGACACGCATCATTACCGAGATGGGTGGTGAAACGGTGGCCCGGGATGCGCCCGCCCGCCGGGTGCCGGTCGAGCAGCCAGCCGATCGGGTGCCGGTCGTCGATGCGGTGTCGGTGCCGGTGGCGGCGCAAGCGGCACCACCCTCCGTGGCCCGCAGTACGCCTGTGGCGACGCCTGCTGCCGAGGCTCCGGTGGCGGCGACCCGGCCTTCGACACGGCCCGGTGCGCCGACCGTTACTGCGGACCAACGCCGCTGGAGCTATTCGGGCGAGAGCGGACCGGCCAACTGGGGGAAGATGCATCCCGAGTGGGCGCTGTGCGAGAGCGGGACGCGCCAGGCCCCGATCGATCTGCGTGAAGGTATCCGGCTGGATCTGGAGCCGGTTGGTTTCGACTATCGCGAAAGCCGGTTCCGCGTCAGCGACACCGGGCGTGCCCTGGAGGTGCATGTCGGGGAGGGGCTGACGGTGACGATTCGCGGGCAGCGCTTCGTCCTCACGCATATGAGCTTTCACACCCCATCGGAGATCACGGTCAACGGATGGATTTCGCCGCTGGCAGTGCATTTTCACCATCACGACCAGGCGGGCATGCAGGCGGTCGTCGCGGTGTCCTTCCAGGGTGGAGGGGTGCCGCATCCGGTGCTGCAGCAGATACTCAATGCCATGCCGATCGACCGCGGCGCCTGGCACATGCCACAGACGACCATCGAGCCCGGCGCGCTGGTGCCCGAAGATCCAGCCTATTTTCTGTTTCTCGGGTCACTGAGCACCCCGCCCTGTACCGAAGGCGTAACGTGGGTGGCGATGAAGACGCCAGTGGTGGCGTCCGACGAACAGATCGCGGTATTGCGCCGCCTGCACCCGGACAACGCCCGCCCGGTGCAAGCGCTTAACGACCGGCTGGTTCTGGAGTCGCGCTGACGGTTTATTGCGCCCGGCTATGGATCGCAGCGACGAAGGCGATCAGCGCGAATAGCGACAGAAGGGTGAGCAGGGCCGCGAGCCAGGTGTAGTGGTCGCCGTTGGCGACCAAGGCAGCGAGAGCGACCGGTGCTGCCGCTTTGGCAAAGAACGCCGGACCGGCCAGACGACCCATCAGCGTGCCATAGGCGTGCCGGCCGAACAGTTCTGCCGGTACCGTGCCGCGCACGATGCTCATCACACCATTGGATAAGCCGTAGGCGCAGGCAAAGGCGAAGGCCAGGGTCGGTGACACGCCGATCAGCAAAAGCAGACACATTGCCACCGCCATGATGCCGAACGCGGCCAGGCCCACTTTGGCGGCGCTCAGGCCGCGCGCGAAAACGAACTCGATGATGCGTCCGACCACCTGCATCGGCCCGATCAGCGATACCGCGACAATTGCGGCGGCTGGCGAGAGGCCGGAGGCCTTGAGCGCACCCACCGCATGGGCGGCTGTACCGGAGATGACGAAAGCCGACACGGTGAATGCGGTGGCCAGCCACAGGAATCGGCTGCCGGCGGCCGGCGGAGACGGTGCGACCTCCGGCGTGTCGCCACTCGGCGCAGGGGTGGTTGGTCGTGGCAGGCCGAAGTAATGCGCCGGCAGGCAGACAAGCAGGTGCAGCGCTGCGAACACCGCCACCGCGGCACGCCAGTCGAAGGTTTCGTGTAACCACCAGGCCAGCGGCCAGAACACGGTGCTCGCGAATCCGCCGAGCAACGTCAGCGCGGTCAGTGCGGGGCGATAGTGACGACCGGCGAACTGGCTCAGCGCCGGAAAGGCCGCGTCGTAAAGATTCGCCGCCATCGCGACGCCGGCAAGTCCCCAGCCGACAAAAAACTGGAGCGGCCCTTGGGCGCTGGAGATCAAGCTCAACGCAACCGCGCTGATGACCGAGCCAGCGGCCATGACCCGGTAACCACCATACCGGTCGAGGGCGCGGCCAATGGCCGGTGCGGTCAGCCCCGAGATCGCCAGACTCGCGGAAAAGGCGCCGAATACACCGGTCATGCTGATGCCCAGTGTGGCTGCCATCGGCTGGGCCAGCACCGCGATGGCGTAGAACAGGCTGCCCCAGGCGATGATCTGGGTTGTGCCCAGAAGTGCGACCGGCCGGATCAGCGAAACCGGGCTCGGCTCAAGGGTGGGCGATGCCGGAGCACGGTGAGATTCTCCGTTGGTCATGTGGCCGGGTTGGCAGCGAGGCAGGGCATGGTCGAGAGTCGGCTTGGAAAGCCGCTTGTTGTCGCACTGCGATAGAATACGCGTTTGGCGACCGGCGATCCGACCGCATATTAAATCAGTATGTGCTAATATTTCCTCAGGAAACCCCACGATGAACTTCGAACAAGCCCGCTTCAATATGGTCGAGCAGCAAATTCGCACCTGGGAGGTCCTCGACCAGGACGTGCTGGATTTGCTGATGACGGTGCGCCGTGAGGAGTTCGTGCCGGCGGCTTATCGCAACCTCGCCTTTGCCGACGTCGAAATTCCCATCGGCTGCGGTCAGGTGATGCTCAAGCCGGTGATCGAGGCCAAGATCCTGCAGGCCTTGCGAGTGGGTCGTTCCGACTCGGTGCTCGAGATCGGTGCCGGGTCCGGCTACTTCGCGGCCTTGCTTGCAGCGCGTGCCGACTGGGTGCGCAGTCTCGAGATCGAGCCCGGGCTGGCCAAGCTCGCGAGCGAAAACCTCGAACGC
>NZ_WTVM01000192.1 GCF_012910885.1 Azoarcus taiwanensis
ACCTGCTGCAAATCGGGCTCGAATCCGCCGAGCGCATCATGGCCGAGAAGCGTGCGCAAGAGCACCTCGCAGCCGCTCAACCGTGCATCGACCGTCTCGCCCGCGCAGCGGAGGCGTTCGACTATGCATCCGTGTTCGCTCCGGCACTCGGCGACGCGGCCCGCTCGCTCGGCGTGGCGCTCGAACTCCACGATCGAAGCCACGCTGCAGCGTCGGGCCAAGATGCGCGCACACCTTATCGCCTGACGACAGCCTTGCCGATGCTCAGCCTGAGAGAGGCCGAGGCTCCGCAACAGTTGGCGCTCGAGCTTGCGCTTGAGGTGCGTCTCGAAGCAGCACAGAGCGGGGGTGTGCGCTACTACAGCATGCTCCGCTACGCGCCGGCGCTGCCGATACAGAGTCCGCTGACGCCACGCTCGCCCCTTTACGCGCAGTTCGTGCCACAGCGGGCGAGATCGCATCCGGAGTCGGAATGGTGCGGCGTCGATGGCCCAGCGATGCTGGCGCAGGAGATCTCAGTAGCACTGAAGCGAATCGCCGAACAGGTGGCGCGAGACCTGGACTGAGCGTGGAGCCGTCATCGGGGGGGCGGAGCCCGCAGGCCATGCTGGCGCGCGAAATCGGAGGCGCGTTGGTGGATCTGCGCTTCCAGTGCCTGGATGCGCTGCCGGTATTCGGCGCGGCACTCATTGCCTGGGCTGCCATGCGGGCAGGATTCTTCCATGTCTCGTGCGATTGCCTGTACCTGCGCACCCAGCCCCAGTATGTCGATGCCGACGGCCTGCGCTTGGCCGAGAGCGGGAGCGGTGAAAGCGCTCACCAGCGGGTAGCCGGACAGGTCCACGCGGTGCTGGGTGCGTGACAGGTCGGCGAGCTGGATGCTCAGATAGCGCAGGGCGTGCTCCGTGGGCGGAAACACGTAATGGGCGTGGCGCACCACGCGATTGCTGCGGCTTATCCGGTCCTTCATCACGCCAACGCCCGGCCCGAGAAACGGCATCTGGGTGGCGACAGTGGCGTGGCCAGGGTCGAACCAGAAGCTGGCCTTCACGCCCTCCTGCATGTAACCGTCGAGTCGGGCCAGGTGGCGCACCGCGGCCGGTGCCGGTGGAAAGTCCGCGGCGCGGGCGGTGGAAGCCGAAGCGAAGAAGCGCTCGGCCTCCACCTGAGCCGCCCATGCCGAGAAGCCCGGAACGATGTCGCCTCCCATTGGCAGGCAACCGTCGCCGAATTCGGGGTGGCGGCCGCAGGCCATGAGTTCGCTTTCGCGGATGATTGCGTGGTGGATCTGCAGGCCCGGAATGTCCTGCATGCCGAGTGCCCACAGGGTGACATGCGGATTGTCGAGCACCATCGAGCCGTCGCGGGAATTGACGAACACGGTGATCGGCCCAGCAGCGCGGTCGCTCTGGAAACCAACGTCCAGCCGAAGATCAAAGGCGAAACGACCACTCTGACCAGATGGCGGGTTGGGCGCAAACCGGCTGTCGGCGTCGAACGCTGATGCGTCCGGCACGATGAGGGCAAGTGCCCAGCCCGTGGCGACGACCCGCCAGTTCATCTTTGCACCAGCTCCACACGCCGGTTCTTGCTGCGACCCTCTTCGGTGTCGTTGCTCGCAATCGGTGCGAGCGGACCGACGCCAGCAGGCACGATTCGGGTGCGCTGAACGCCGTGTCGGCTGACCAGCGCATCGACCACCGCGGCGGCCCGTGCGCGCGACAGCTCCATGTTGGCCTCGTAGCTGCCGACGTTGTCGGTGTGCCCGACGACATAGACTGACACGGCGGGGTGCTCGGAGAGCAGCCTGGCCATCTCGGTCAGCGCCGGATCGGATTCCGGCGTCAGCGTCGCCCGCCCGAAGTCGAAGTAGATGTTGTCCAGGGCCACCTTGCCGGTCTGGGAGATGCTCTCGGCCATCGCTGCCGCATCTATCATGCGCTGCTCCATCGCCGCGATATCGACCACTTCGAGCAGGATGATCGGACGCAGGTGGGTGTCCGCAATGGCAGTGAAGTTGTTGCGCGCAATGTACAGACCTACCCAGGTCGTGCCGTCGGCATTGCGTGCGGCCAGATAGTGGTCGTCGTGCATGCCGGTGAAGGCGTAGCGCGTCTTGTCGCCGGCGTTGGCAAGCTGCCGGTCGCGCGTCCACAGGATATTGCGTGCGATGTTGCTGTTGCTGCCGCATTCGCGTCCGGAACAGGCGAAGAGCGTCTCGAATCCGCGTTCGGCCAGTGCGGTCTGGTAGTTGCGGAACACCTCGAGCGTGCTCCGTTCCTGCGGGGCGACGTAGAGCAGTCGGGTTCGCGCACCTTCGACCACCTGCTCGGTCTCGCCCTGCCATTGCCCGTCGCGACGTACCGCGGGGCCGGTGGGCAACGCAAAGCGGTCGAAGGCCTTGGTCTCATGCCCAAGAATCCACGCGTCCTCGTAGCGCGGGATGAGTTCGTGATCGCTCGCTCCCGCCACGTCGCTTTGGGCCAGCGTGGCAACAGGCGTGGTGAGTACCAGCAGCGCGATCAGCGCGAGGGCGTAGCGCATCGCCCGGCAAACCGGACCGGTCTGCAGGCCGGAGCGGCCCTCTACGGTAGAGTGGGAAGGAGTCGGGTTCATGGTTTCAAGCCTCTCAGGAAGGGGGACGATGCCCTTGGTCGGGTTTCGTACAATCAGAATCTCATCGACAGGGCGGCTCGCAAGGCATGATCTCTATGCCCGGAACCCAGCTGGCTGCTGTAGAAGACGCCCAAGTCCGCGGCAGGGGTCACGCGCGCATGGATGCCCAGGTCGAGCAGTGCCACATTCCGCGCAATCGGCGTGCCCGCCACGACAAAGTCGGCGCCACCGGCAAAGCGGTGCGTGGCCTTCGGCGTTTTGCCGATCATATGGCGCGCACCCAGCATCGCGTTCAGGTGAACACGGTCGTTCCACGGTGACGCGGCACGCACCGCGGCGGTCACGAATCTCGCGTCGCTTGAGCGCTGCTTGCCCTTCAGGGCTGCAGCATCGCCGGATTCCGCATAGCGGCCGCCTGTCACACGCACATGTGCCAGGCCCAGCAAGGGTTCGAGCCTGACGCCTCCGGCGTCGAGCGCCCACGACACCTCACCGAAGGTCTGCAGGCTGCGCACGTCGTAGTCGGCCAAGGTGCGTGAATCGAACTCGCCGAAGGCCACGTGTCGCGTCACGTCCAGGCGGTGCCAGCCATGGACGACCCCACCCCGCAGTGCGATGCCGTTAGCTAGCTCGGCCCCTGCGTACGCGCCGAGATGCCAGTTCTCGCTATCTGCGCGTGAGTCCCGCGCGCGGGTAAGGTAAGAGGCATCGGTGTAGCCGCCGACGAGGCCGGCACGAACGCCGGACTCGCCCAACTCGCCATCGAAGCCGAGCACCACGCCGTTCACGTCACGGGACAGACGTGCGGCATTGCCGTCTCCGCGCCACTTTCCCTCACTGCCCAGCACCTGCACCCATGCGCCTCGCCCATCAGCCGAGTCGCTGTCTGCGAGCCTGCGCAGCGTCGCCTCGCGCGGAAAGCGACTGTCTTCGAGCAGGGCGGTGGCGAGCGATGCATGCACCTCGCCGGAAATCGCGTCGAAGGCATGGCGGGCCTGCGCGGGATCGGCCAGCAGCGTAATGGCGCCGAACACCGGACCGGCACCTACCGACTGAATGCCCCTTGCGGCGGCGCGCTGGTTGCGTGTCAGGGCAAGCTCGTCGAAATCGGTGATCTGCGTGATGACCAGGAACACGTTGTTCGCGTCATAGGACAGTTGCGGCGTGACGAACAGGCTGCCGGCCTCTAAAGTCGCGCCATCGAAGCCGGCCCCCAGCAAGCCGCCGTCGGCAATGAGAATGGTGTAGGCGGTGCCCACGGCAAAGTCGGGGAAGGGGATCACTTGCACCGTGCCCCCATTCAGGGTCGCTGTCCCGGTGACATGGATGCGATCGCTGTCGCCCGCGGCGTTGATCTCGACCGCATACACCGAGCCTGGGGCGAAGATCACGTCACCGGCCACGTTGATGGTGCCGATCGAGTTGCCGGGCGCGACCGTACCACCGCCATTCACGTTCAGGGCGCCAACCGTGCCGTTGCCAGCCAGTGTGCCGAGATTGCCTACCGTGACCGCGCTGTTCAGGGTCGAGTTGACCACCAGTCGCCCGGTTTCGATCTGGACTGCGCCGTTGAACAGGCTGCCGTCGCCGGTGTAGCGGGTCGTGCCGGCGAGCACCTGGATCAGGCCGCTGCCACTCAGCGTCGCGTCCAGCTGGTAGTTGGAGTCGCCATGCACCAGGCGAAGGGTGCTGTCGCCGTCGCCGAACTCGACGGACCCGACTTCGAGCACGCCAGGCGGCGTGCTGGCGAGTGCGCCGATCACCAGCAGGCCTGTCGACCCGGGGAGCTCGGCAAGAATGAGCCGGCCACTGCCGTCGCCGACGTTGAGTCGCGCGCCCTGATTGATCCAGAGCTCGCCGACGCCTTCCACGCCCACGACCATCTCGGAATCGCTGGTGAGCAGCGCGGTGCCGGCACCGGACAGGCGGACCTCGCCCTGGCTGCCGGCGCTTTCGCCGATGCGCATGCTGCCGTCGACGCCCAGGATCCTGCCGCGACCGGCCAGGAGCGTGCCCTGGCCTTCATCGCCCACGGTGAGATTGCCGTTCACGATCCATGTGATGGCGGGGGCGATCGTCTCGTCCAGGGCCGTCAGCACCACCGTGCCGCCTGACCCTGCTCGCGCGGCGATGCGCACGTTGCCGTTGTTCACCATGGCTCCGCGACCGATCTCGAGCTCGCCTGTGCCGCTGCCACCGATCTCGAGTTCGCCACTGTTGTTCCAGACTGAGCCTGGGTTGCCTTCGCCGGCGTCGACAAGTACGTGACCGTCACCGGTCGCGCCCCAGCCCAGGTAGGCGCCATTGCTTCGGAGTACACCGCCGTCCAGGATCTCGATGCGCCCGGTACCGGAGAGGCCGACATCGAGCGTTCGGTCGACCGTCAGCTCGCTCGCGATGTCGGCAAGGAGGTCTCGACCCGCGATTCGCAGCGTGCCGTGACCGCGTCCGGCGAGATCCAGTTGCCCCAAAGTGAGGTCGCGTGTCACCTCGACGCTGCCGCCGTCGAGGATCTCCAGCAGCCCGGTGCCCTCCGAGCCGAGCACCAGATCCAGGGTGCGCCAGAAGGCTTCGTATCCGTCCACCCGAACCAGACCTTCCGACCCCGCATTGAGCCCGATCACCGCCCGGTCAACGGTCACGAGATTTCGCAAACCTGAACGCAGTTCGAGCCTGCCGATGTTGTCCGCGCCGATCGTCAGGGTGTCCGACTGTGCGTTCGGACCGAAGACCGCACCGGAGATCATGGGTCCGCTGGCCGCCCCGGCATCGACCGTGACCGAATCGGCGATTGTCGGCACGCTGCCGGTGTTCCAGTTCGCGCCATCGAACCAGTCGCCGAATCCAGCGCCGGTCCATTCCTGTGCCGCTGCCTGCTGCGGCTGCAAGCCGGTATATCCCAGCGCCAGTGCAAGTGCCGACATCGTGACGACATGATTCAAGGTCGCGCGACGCTCATGGCGTCGCTGTCCGTGTTTCTTTCCCATCTGCCCCTGCTCCTGTGGACTGAAACGCCCTGGTG
>NZ_WTVM01000193.1 GCF_012910885.1 Azoarcus taiwanensis
CTTCTCTCCCGACCCACCCATCCCAACTGCCACCCGCGCACCGGGCAGCGGCGCCAGCACGACGCGCAATTGCTGCTCGATTTCCTGCTTGCGCAGGCCATTGCGCTCGGCCCGTGGTGTCAGGCTAAGTGTGAGCACTGCCGTGCGCACGTCTGCGACAGCGGAGGAAGATCCCTCGGCCGGGTTGCCACCCGTACTGCCACCGCCAATGGCCGTGTAAACCTGAAGGACATGAGGGTTTTGCACCAGCAGCAGTCGAGCGTGTTCGGCCAGTACCGCCGTGTCCTGCAGTTCACTGCCCGGCGCCAGTGTGAGCGTCACCTGTGTTTGTGCGTCGTCATCAGAAGGCACGAATGCGGTTGGCAGTAGCGTTGCCAACCACAGGCCGCCGACGAACAGCGTGAAGGTGGCGGCAAGCGTCGCGGCGCGATGGCGCAGGCACCAGCCAGCCAGGCGCAGGTAAGGGGGTATCCACGTCGGCTCAGGCCGATCGCGCTGCACCGGCGCCCGCAACAGGTAAGCCGCCATCATGGGCGTCAATAGACGGGCCACGACAAGCGAGAAGAACACTGCGCCTGCGGCCGTCCAGCCGAACTGGATGAAGAACTTGCCAGCCATGCCGCTCATGAAGGCTGTCGGCAGGAACACCGCGATCAACGTAAAGGTCGTTGCCACGACCGCGAGCCCGATCTCGGCTGCCGCGTCCGTGGCGGCGTGCAAGGGCGTCTTGCCCATCAACAGGTGGCGCTCGATGTTTTCCACCTCGACGATGGCGTCGTCAACAAGCACCCCGACCACCAACGACAGCGATAGCAAGGTCACCGTGTTGAGCGTGAAGCCCATCACGTACATCAGCGCGAACGCCGGGATCACCGACAGCGGCAAAGCCACGGCCGAGACGAAGGTGGCGCGCCAGTCGCGCAGGAACAGGAAGACCACCAGTATCGCCAGCGCCGCGCCTTCGAAGAACAGGCGCATGGACCCGTCGTAGTTCTCGACCACCGGGTCGATGAGATTGAAGGCTTCCGTGACCGTGATTTCGGGGTGACCGACCTTCAGCTCGGCCAGCGCCCGGCGAACACCCTCAGCGACGTCGATCTCGCCGAAGCCTCTGGCCCGCACGATCTCGAAGCCGACCACCGGCACCCCGTCCAGGAAGGCGGCAGAACGTGGCTCGGCAACGGAGTCGCTGACCGCTGCAACTTGATCAAGCCGGATACGGCGGCCATCGCTGAGCGTCAATTCGATGGCGCCCATTTCCTCCGCCGTCTGCACCGTAGCGATCACGCGCACCGACTGCTCCGCACCGCCGAAGCCCACACGGCCGCCCGAAGCCTCTTGCTGTACCTCGCCCAACCGGCGGGAAATGTCGGCAGCCGTCGTGTGCAAGGCGTACAGGCGATCTGGGTCGAGATCCACGCGCACCTCGCGGCTGACGCCGCCAACGCGGGTGACCGCACCCACGCCCGGTACGGCCAGCAGGGCCTTACGGACCTTGTTGTCCACGAACCAGGACAGGGCCTCGTCGTCCATGCGGTTCGAGGCGACGGTGTAGGCCAGGATCGGAGAGCCTGACAGCGCATCCTTCTGGATCACCGGATCGCGCAGGTTGGCGGGCAGGTCCGAGCGCACGCGGGCGACCGCATCGCGCACGTCGTCCACCGCCTCCTGAGTCGGCTTTTCGAGCCGGAACTCAACCGTGATGTTGGCCACACCGTCCGTCAGGGTGCTCTTGATGTGCTTGATGCCCTGCACCGTGGTAAGTGCGTTCTCGATCTTGCGTGCAACCTCGGTCTCCAATTGCGATGGTGACGCGCCGGGCAGGGCTGCCATCACGGTGACCGTGGGCACGTCCATGTCGGGGAAGTTCTGGATCTTCATGCCCGAGAAGCCCATCAAGCCCGCGAGCGTCATCAGGATGAACAGCAGGATGACGGGAACCGGGTTACGGATGGCCCACGAAGAGACGTTCATGTTCATTGCGTGCCCC
The DNA here is from genome assembly GCF_012910885.1 of Azoarcus taiwanensis. Classification (GTDB taxonomy): domain Bacteria; phylum Pseudomonadota; class Gammaproteobacteria; order Burkholderiales; family Rhodocyclaceae; genus Azoarcus_F; species Azoarcus_F taiwanensis. The sequence continues at coordinate 1,991 of NZ_WTVM01000193.1, forward strand.
GGCTACTGGTCAGCGTCAGTCGCTGTGATGCCGATGGCGAAGCGGCAGGCCGTGCGGCCTTCTTTGGCCCATCGGTCACGAGCACGAGGTCGCCGTCGCCCAGGAAGGCCGCGCCCGAGACGACGACGCGATCGTCCTTGTCGAGGCCGCTGATGATCTGGACGCGATCACCCGAACGGCGGCCCGGCGCGACCTTGGTCTGAATGACGCGTGAATCCGGCCCGACGCGCATCACGTAGCTGAATCCTTCGCGCAACTGCACCGCGCTTTGAGGCAGCGTCATCACCTCGCTGGCGCCGATCTCGAACTCGCCACGTGCAAACATTCCGGCACGCGCGGTGTTGCTTGGAGGCAGGTCCACATAGACCATGCCGTTGCGGGTCTGAATGTCGATCACAGGCGCCAGCATCCGCAGCCGGCCTTCGATGGCATCCCCTCCGTTGGGCGTGACCCTGACCTTCTGACCGGGCTTGAGCCTGGAGAGGTCCGTGGCTGCCACCTCTGCGCGCCATTCCAACCTGCCGCCTCGGATCAGGCGAAACAACTCTTGGCCTGCGGGCAACACGGCGCCGACCGTGGCTGAACGCGCGGAAATGACGCCATCATCCGGCGCGGCAATCCGAGTTTGGGCAACACGAAGTCGCTGCGTCTTCTCGACGGCCCTGGCCGCATCGAGCCGGGCCCGCGCCGTGTGCTCCGCGCTAAGGTACTGGTGAATTTGCTGCGCAGACAATGCGCCGCTTGCTTGCAACAAACGGGCGCGTTCGGCATTGGCGGTGGCTTCGGCCAGCGCCACGTCGGCCTCTGCGGCGGCCGCACGGCTCTGCGCCAGTTCGGCCTCCACCGTATCGGCGGCGAAAGTCGCCAACTGCTGACCACGGCGCACCGTGTCGCCCACGTTGACCTTGACGTCGGTCAGGCGCAAGCCGTTGGCCTCGGTGCCGATGCTGGCCTCCTGCCACGCCATGATGTTGCCGTTGGCCGAGACCCGAATGGGAAATGTGGCGGGCTGCAGGCTTCCGACCACCACGGTCAAGGAAGCCTGCCCCGCAACAGGCGTCTTGGCTTCCTGTGCATGGGCGTCTGGCACCTCCCATGCGAGCACGACGACGATGACGGCTGCGACAATGATGGCTCCCATCGCGGCGAGCAAGAGTTTGTCAGATACTTTCATTTTCAGTTCCGGGATAGGGAGCCTTGAAGGCGTGGCGCCAAGAAGCGCACGCAGCCCACGGCAATGAATGCAGATGCCAGCACGTCGCTTGGGAAGTGCTCTAGCGTCAGGACACGGCAGAGACTTGCGATGACCGCCAAGACAAGCAGCGGTGTGCGCCATGCGGGCAGGAGGCTGGCCAGCACACACGCTGCAGCGAATGCCGTAAAGGCGTGACTGGATGGAAATGAGTTGAAGGGGTGCCCGGCAAAGGGCGTGGCAAACCCGTAGTGACCAAGTTCGATGAGCACGCTAGGACGGGCTCGCGCCACGACATGCTTGAGCGCCAGCGTGACGAGCCCGCCCATCAGCAGAGTCAGCAGCATGAGCAGGCTGCCCTGCTTCACATGCTCCCACCAAGGAAGCCAGCGACGCACTGCTGGCCAAGCCTGCGCAACTCGGCTGGCACCATAGGCGCATAGCGTGGCAATGGACAAAATCGTGGCGTTGGCGAGTTCGCTGACCGCGTCAAAGAAGTCATCCAATGACGGAGTCAGGCTGCGGTGGACGAACCGGATCACAGTAGCGTCCACACCGCACGCCAAAGTGCCCAGCACGGCGAGAACCTGAAAGGCGGCGAGCGCCCATTTTTGTGGCGTGCCCATGTTCAGCGCCTCGCGGACTGCGGCCTGGCAAATTCGCGAGCACTGGCGGTGCTGCCCGGCACGAGCGTGCCGGCCCGGTCAGAACGGCCGGCCAGATGTTCATTCGCTTGGGGTGTCCAGCCACCTCCCATCGCGCGATACAGTGAAACCCAGGCCAGCAGGCGCTCGCGGCGCAGGTCAATCAAGGTGCTCTGCGCAGAGACCAAGCTACGGCGTGCATCTTCCAGATCGAACAGGCTGGCCGCACCCACGTCATAACTCGTTGCCGTAGCCCGGTACGAGCGTTCGAACCCGTCCACGGCGACGCTGGCGCTCTCGCTGCGCCGCGTCGTGCTCTCCAACGTGACCAGCGCACTTTCCACTTCCTGGATCGCCGTGCGCAAACGCGCCGCATAGACCGTGGTGGCGGACTCGTAGCGGACCTTTGCCGCCTGTGCGTTCGCCCGCCGTAGGCCCCCGTCGAACAGCGGAAATGTGATGGCAATGGGGCCTACGCTCCAGACCGTTCCGTCGGTGCTGACGCCGAGACTGGAGACGCGCGTGGAGCCAATACTGCCGGCCAGCGTGATGCGGGGCCAGCGTTGGGCGTCGGCTTGCGTCGAGTCAGCGCTGGCGGCGACAACGTTCCGCGCGGCCGCATAGATGTCAGGGCGCTGGGCAAGCACCTCGGCCGGCACCGTGTTGACACTGAATTCGGTCGGTTGGGGCAGTTGGGCAGTCTTCTCGGCGAGTTGGCTCCGCAAGGTTGGCTCATCCCGAGAAGTCAAAGCCACGAGCGCCTTGATCAGCAGATCACACTGCGACTTGCGTTCCTCCAGGGCCACTTCACCCTGGGCCGCACTGGCTCGCGCCAGATCCGCTGTCGCAGGTGACCGAATGCCGCCCGCAGCAGCCAACTCGGTGAGGCGAGATGTTTGCGCGCGGGAGGCTGCGTCGATCCGGGATTGCTCAACGTGCGCCTCACAGGCCCGCAGTTCGACGTAGTTCCTCGCCACGTCGGCGGCGACCGAAACCCGCGCGTCATGCCAGCCAGCCTGACTGGACGAGAACCTTGCTACGGCAGCAGCGAGGCCGGCGCGATTGGCTCCAAAGAGGTCCAGTTCCCACGCGGTCTGTAGGCCCAGCGACGAGACCTTTCCTACGGGGGCAGCCAGCTCCGAGCGCCCCCTCGTGGCGCTTGCGGCGATATCCAGGGAAGGCAGCAATGCGGCGCCGCTGGTCACACTCGACGCCCTGGCGTCGGCCATGTTCGCGGCGGCTTGCGCCAGGGTCGGGCTGGCACGCTGCGCCGCCTCGATCAGATCGGGCATGAGCGGGTCGTCGAACTGCGACCACCACTGCCTCAGATCATCGACCCGCCCACCGTGCGGAAGCGGTGCGTTCCATTGCGTGGTGACTTGCGCGCCGGCGCTGTCTGGCACCAAGGCGGGTGCAGTCGATGCACAACCTGCGAGCACAAGTGGCATGCCGATGGCAACGCGCAGCATGAAGCGACGGACCAGTTGGGGAGGCTCGTGAGAACGAGCCCGTGAACGGGAGTGTTGGAACCTGGTTTGGACGTTCATTGTTTGGGCTCTTGGAGGCTCGCAAGCCTTCGCCTTGATCTGCAATGAACGCGACTATCTGGCCGTATGACTTTCCAAACACTTACCGGGAATTCGGTCGGCCACTCCGAGCTACGGCCCTTGGATCGGGTAAGTGTTCCGTAAGACGGGGGGGCGGAGGATGAAGGCTTTCAACACCAGCAAGGAACCTGCTCATGCCTCCCTCCCCAGCTTTCACCCCCCGCTTCAAGGCAAGCGCTACAAGCCTGACCC
>NZ_WTVM01000194.1 GCF_012910885.1 Azoarcus taiwanensis
GTTTGGATTTGAGTGCTTCTGGGGGTTGACGAGTTGTTTGGTCTTCTTCATAATTCCGCTTCTTCGCTGCTTGGTCAGCGGTTCTTTAAAAATTTGAACAACCGATAAGATGTGGGTGCTCGGTATTGTGCGTTGAGGTTTCGAGCGGGGCTTTTTGTCTCGCTGTAACGCAAAGATTGAGTGCTCATATGTCAGTAATGACTTTGAGTGCTGTGGATTGAACTTAAGAGTTTGATCCTGGCTCAGATTGAACGCTGGCGGCATGCTTTACACATGCAAGTCGAACGGCAGCACGGGTGCTTGCACCTGGTGGCGAGTGGCGAACGGGTGAGTAATGCATCGGAACGTACCCAGTCGTGGGGGATAGCCCGGGGAAACCCGGATTAATACCGCATACGCCCTGAGGGGGAAAGTGGGGGACCGCAAGGCCTCACGCGATTGGAGCGGCTGATGTCGGATTAGCTAGTTGGTGGGGTAAAGGCCTACCAAGGCGACGATCCGTAGCTGGTCTGAGAGGATGATCAGCCACACTGGGACTGAGACACGGCCCAGACTCCTACGGGAGGCAGCAGTGGGGAATTTTGGACAATGGGGGCAACCCTGATCCAGCCATGCCGCGTGAGTGAAGAAGGCCTTCGGGTTGTAAAGCTCTTTCAGTTGGGAAGAAACGGGGTTCTCTAATACAGGGCTCTAATGACGGTACCGACAGAAGAAGCACCGGCTAACTACGTGCCAGCAGCCGCGGTAATACGTAGGGTGCGAGCGTTAATCGGAATTACTGGGCGTAAAGCGTGCGCAGGCGGTTGTGTAAGACAGGTGTGAAATCCCCGGGCTTAACCTGGGAACTGCGCTTGTGACTGCACGGCTAGAGTACGGCAGAGGGGGGTGGAATTCCACGTGTAGCAGTGAAATGCGTAGAGATGTGGAGGAACACCGATGGCGAAGGCAGCCCCCTGGGCCGATACTGACGCTCATGCACGAAAGCGTGGGGAGCAAACAGGATTAGATACCCTGGTAGTCCACGCCCTAAACGATGTCGACTAGTCGTTCGTAGAGGTAACTCTGTGAGTGACGCAGCTAACGCGTGAAGTCGACCGCCTGGGGAGTACGGTCGCAAGATTAAAACTCAAAGGAATTGACGGGGACCCGCACAAGCGGTGGATGATGTGGATTAATTCGATGCAACGCGAAAAACCTTACCTACCCTTGACATGCCAGGAATCCTTGAGAGATCAGGGAGTGCCTTCGGGAGCCTGGACACAGGTGCTGCATGGCTGTCGTCAGCTCGTGTCGTGAGATGTTGGGTTAAGTCCCGCAACGAGCGCAACCCTTGTCGCTAATTGCCATCATTTGGTTGGGCACTTTAGCGAGACTGCCGGTGACAAACCGGAGGAAGGTGGGGATGACGTCAAGTCCTCATGGCCCTTATGGGTAGGGCTTCACACGTCATACAATGGTCGGTACAGAGGGTTGCCAAGCCGCGAGGTGGAGCTAATCTCTTAAAGCCGATCGTAGTCCGGATCGTAGTCTGCAACTCGACTACGTGAAGTCGGAATCGCTAGTAATCGTGGATCAGCATGCCACGGTGAATACGTTCCCGGGTCTTGTACACACCGCCCGTCACACCATGGGAGTGGGTTTCACCAGAAGTGGGTAGCTTAACCTTCGGGAGGGCGCTCACCACGGTGAGATTCATGACTGGGGTGAAGTCGTAACAAGGTAGCCGTAGGGGAACCTGCGGCTGGATCACCTCCTTTCAAGAGAAAAGAAGCCTTCATTCGGGCAGTGCTCGAGTGCCCACTTCTTATCGGTTGTTCAGAAGTTGTGCATCACAGGAAGTGCCAAGTCTCGAGCAGCACCGAGTCGGGTCTGTAGCTCAGCTGGTTAGAGCACCGTCTTGATAAGGCGGGGGTCGTTGGTTCGAACCCAACCAGACCCACCACCGACGTTGAATCGGGGCGGGTCCGGGCCAGTCAGATGGGGCTGTAGCTCAGCTGGGAGAGCGGCGGCTTTGCAAGCCGTAGGTCGTCGGTTCGATCCCGACCAGCTCCACCAAACGACTGGGTTGTTCGTGGCAATCGGGTTTCTGTGAGTGTGTGTTTCGCCTCTGAGCAGTGCGCATCCAAGCAATGCGTGCGTAGTGCTCAGAGTCTGCGCGAAGCGGCTCAACGTTCTTTAACAAGTCGGAAAGTGTGTAAAGTGTGTCGCATCCGGACGCCTGGGGTATGTCAGCCCGGTGGATGATGGATGCGGCATGGGTTGTGTGATTGCATGTAACAAAAGTCTCGCGCGGGTGCGGCCGAACCAGCGGCCTGGGCGAGACGACACTTCGAGTGTTTGAATCCGTTGTTGTAATGGTGGTGGCTGAGGCGAGTGACTCGCACTCGGCCCCATGGTTATAGGATCAAGCGACTAAGTGCATGTGGTGGATGCCTTGGCGATCACAGGCGATGAAGGACGTGCAAGCCTGCGAAAAGCGGGGGGGAGCTGGCAATGGAGCTTTGATCCCCCGATGTCCGAATGGGGAAACCCGGCCCTTTTGGGTCACCTCTGGCTGAATACATAGGCCAGTTGGAGCGAACCCGGCGAACTGAAACATCTAAGTAGCCGGAGGAAAAGAAATCAACCGAGATTCCGCAAGTAGTGGCGAGCGAACGCGGATGAGCCTGCACGACTAAACCAATTACTTAGCAAAACGGTCTGGAAAGTCCGACGATACAGGGTGATAGTCCCGTATGTGAAAAGTAGCTGGCGGGTCTGAGCGTGCGACAAGTAGGGCGGGACACGTGAAATCCTGTCTGAAGATGGGGGGACCATCCTCCAAGGCTAAATACTCGTGATCGACCGATAGTGAACCAGTACCGTGAGGGAAAGGCGAAAAGAACCCCGGGAGGGGAGTGAAATAGATCCTGAAACCGCATGCATACAAACAGTGGGAGCCTCCTTAGTGGGGTGACTGCGTACCTTTTGTATAATGGGTCAGCGACTTACGTTGTGTAGCGAGCTTAACCGAATAGGGGAGGCGTAGGGAAACCGAGTCTGATAAGGGCGCCATAGTTGCACGATGTAGACCCGAAACCGGATGATCTATCCATGGCCAGGATGAAGGTGCCGTAACAGGTACTGGAGGTCCGAACCCACTAATGTTGAAAAATTAGGGGATGAGCTGTGGATAGGGGTGAAAGGCTAAACAAATCCGGAAATAGCTGGTTCTCCCCGAAAACTATTTAGGTAGTGCGTCGTACGGACACTTGCGGGGGTAGAGCACTGTCATTGTTGGGGGGGTCATCGCGATTTACCCCGCAATAGCAAACTCCGAATACCGCAAAGTGATATACGGCAGACAGACAGCGGGTGCTAACGTCCGTTGTCGAGAGGGAAACAACCCAGACCGCCAGCTAAGGTCCCAAATACATGGCTAAGTGGGAAACGAGGTGGGAAGGCCCAGACAGCTAGGAGGTTGGCTTAGAAGCAGCCACCCTTTAAAGAAAGCGTAATAGCTCACTAGTCGAGTCGTCCTGCGCGGAAGATGTAACGGGGCTCAAGCCATGAACCGAAGCTGCGGATGTGTCGTTTGACACATGGTAGGGGAGCGTTCCGTAAGCCTGTGAAGGTGTCTCGTAAGGGATGCTGGAGGTATCGGAAGTGCGAATGCTGACATGAGTAGCGATAAAGGGAGTGAAAAGCTCCCTCGCCGAAAGCCCAAGGTTTCCTGCGCAACGTTCATCGGCGCAGGGTGAGTCGGCCCCTAAGGCGAGGCTGAAAAGCGTAGTCGATGGGAAACAGGTCAATATTCCTGTACCGCTCTTAGATGCGATGGGGGGACGGAGAAGGTTAGCTCGGCCGGGTGTTGGACGTCCCGGTTTAAGCGTGTAGTCGTGCCTGGTAGGCAAATCCGCCGGGCTTAGATGAGGCGTGATGACGAGGGCTCATGGAGCCCGAAGCGAGTAATACCCTGCTTCCAGGAAAAGCCTCTAAGCTTCAGTCTAAGAGTGACCGTACCGCAAACCGACACAGGTGGGCAGGTAGAAAATACCCAGGCGCTTGAGAGAACTCAGGAGAAGGAACTCGGCAAATTGATACCGTAACTTCGGGAGAAGGTATGCCCATGGTAGGTGAAGGCACTTGCTGCCGGAGCTGACGTGGGCCGCAGAGAATCGGTGGCTGCGACTGTTTATTAAAAACACAGCACTGTGCAAAATCGAAAGATGACGTATACGGTGTGACGCCTGCCCGGTGCCGGAAGGTTAAGTGATGGGGTGCAAGCTCTTGATCGAAGCCCCGGTAAACGGCGGCCGTAACTATAACGGTCCTAAGGTAGCGAAATTCCTTGTCGGGTAAGTTCCGACCTGCACGAATGGCGTAACGATGGCCACACTGTCTCCTCCTGAGACTCAGCGAAGTTGAAGTGTTTGTGAAGATGCAATCTCCCCGCGGCAAGACGGAAAGACCCCATGAACCTTTACTGTAGCTTTGCATTGGACTTTGACGTCACTTGTGTAGGATAGGTGGGAGGCTTTGAAGTGGGAACGCCAGTTCTCATGGAGCCGCCCTTGAAATACCACCCTGGTGTCGTTGAGGTTCTAACCTTGGCCCGTGAATCCGGGTCGGGGACCGTGCATGGCAGGCAGTTTGACTGGGGCGGTCTCCTCCCAAAAGGTAACGGAGGAGTACGAAGGTCACCTAGGTACGGTCGGACATCGTACTGATAGTGCAATGGCAAAAGGTGGCTTGACTGCGAGACCGACAAGTCGAGCAGGTGCGAAAGCAGGTCATAGTGATCCGGTGGTTCTGTATGGAAGGGCCATCGCTCAACGGATAAAAGGTACTCTGGGGATAACAGGCTGATTCCGCCCAAGAGTTCACATCGACGGCGGAGTTTGGCACCTCGATGTCGGCTCATCACATCCTGGGGCTGTAGCCGGTCCCAAGGGTATGGCTGTTCGCCATTTAAAGTGGTACGTGAGCTGGGTTTAAAACGTCGTGAGACAGTTTGGTCCCTATCTGCCGTGGGCGCTGGAAGTTTGAGAGGGCCTGCTCCTAGTACGAGAGGACCGGAGTGGACGCACCTCTGGTGTACCGGTTGTGACGCCAGTCGCATCGCCGGGTAGCTAAGTGCGGAAGAGATAACCGCTGAAAGCATCTAAGCGGGAAACTCGCCTCAAGATGAGACTTCCCTCAGGCCTTGAGCCTGCTGAAGGGTCGTTGAAGACCACAACGTTGATAGGCGGGGTGTGGAAGCGCAGTAATGCGTTAAGCTAACCCGTACTAATTGCCCGTGAGGCTTGATCCTATAACCATGGATCCAACAACAAAAACACTCGAATACAACAATCACAACAACCCAAACACCTACACACACACTCCAGACTTGTTAAACCCTTCAAAGTCTGACGACCATAGCGTCATGGAACCACTCCTTCCCATCCCGAACAGGACAGTGAAACGTGACCGCGCCGATGATAGTGCAGATTGCCTGTGCGAAAGTAGGTCATCGTCAGACTAACCACACTCACTCACCCCCGCGTCCAAAAGACCGGGGGTGAGACCGTCTACAACAA
>NZ_WTVM01000195.1 GCF_012910885.1 Azoarcus taiwanensis
TTCTGTTCGATGAGGTCGAGAAGGCCCATCCGGACGTGTTCAACGTGCTGCTGCAGGTGCTTGACGACGGTCGCATGACCGATGGCCAGGGGCGCACGGTGGACTTCAAGAACACCGTGATCGTGATGACTTCAAACCTCGGCAGCCAGATGATTCAGCAGATGGCAGGGGATGATTACGGGGTGATCAAGCTGGCGGTGATGGCTGAGGTGAAGACCTTCTTCCGGCCGGAGTTCATCAACCGTATCGACGAAGTGGTGGTATTCCACTCGCTCGACGAGAAGCACATCGCCGGGATTGCCCGTATCCAGCTGCAGTACCTCGAGAAGCGTCTGGCCAGAATGGAGATGGCCCTCGAGGTCAGCGACGCCGCGTTGGCCGAAATCGCCGATGCGGGTTTCGATCCGATTTTTGGTGCCCGACCGCTCAAGCGTGCAATTCAGGAGCGCATCGAGAACCCGCTCGCGAAAGCGATTCTCGAGGGCCAGTTTGCGGCCAAGGATCGCATTCGCGTGGATGTCGAGCAGCGCAAACTGGTATTCACAAAGAAGCACGTCTGACGCGGTAGGCGGTCAGCCCGACAAGTCATGGCTCGAGGCGGCGACCGGGAGGAAAGCTCTCGTCGAACGCCTCGACCGACATCGGTTTTGAGAACAGGTAGCCCTGCATGATGTGGCACCCCCGTTCGAGGAGGTAGGCGAACTGCGCCTCTGTTTCGACGCCCTCGGCGACGACTTCCATCGACAGGTCGCGTGCGATCGAAAGCGCGGCTGAGGCGATTGCGGCATCCTCCGCATCCCCCGGTAGATCCTGGACGAAGGAGCGGTCGAGCTTCAGCCGGTCGATCGGCAGCTTTCTGAGGATGGCGAGGCTCGAATAGCCTGTGCCGAAATCGTCGAGCGCCAGCGTGACGCCGGTGTCGACCAGTTCGTTGAGCCTTGCCACCAACTCCATGGTGGGCTGCGTGAGTGCGCTCTCGGTGATTTCGAGTTCGATGAATTGAGGGTTCGCGCCGGTTTCGGCGATGATGTGCTTGACCTTGTCGATGAAGTCGGGACGGCGCAACTGCAGCGGAGAGATGTTGATCGCCACCTGCAGATTCTCCTGACGAGCATGCCGCCAACGCACCTGTTGCTCGCACGCCTTTCGGAGTACCCATTCGCCGAGCACGGCGATCAGGCCTGTGTCCTCTGCCACCGGGATGAATCGGTCCGGGCCGACCATCCCGAGTTCCGGGTGCTGCCAGCGAAGCAGGGCTTCGACACCGACGAGTCGTCGTGACGGACCGTCGAACTGCGGCTGGTAGTGAAGCAGAAACTCCTCAGCCTCTATCGCTCGCCTGATGCCGCTCTCGAGCTTGAGCCGCTCGATGGCGTGTTCATTCATCTCGGCGATGAAAAACTGGAAGTTGCCCCGGCCAGCGCTCTTGGCGCTGTACATCGCGGTATCGGCATGCTTGAGCAGTGTATTGACGTCCTCGCCGTCAGCGGGATACTGCGCGATACCGATGCTGACCGAAAGCCTCAACTCGTGGCCGTTGATGTCGAAGGGCTTGTCGAGGACCGTGAGTAGCTTTCTGGCAACGCTGGCGGCGTCTCCCGGATGCTGTACCCGAGGCAAAAGAATCACGAACTCGTCGCCCCCGAGCCTTGCAAGCACGTCCTCATCGCGCAACTGCGCGCCGAGCGATGCCGCGACTTCGCACAAGAGCTGGTCGCCCACATGATGCCCGAGCGAATCGTTGATCGTTTTGAAACGGTCCAGATCGAGGAATAGAACGGCGAGCGAGTCGTGACGACGCCTGGCATTGTTGAGCGCATGATTGGCCTTCTGCATCCACTGCGTTCGGTTGGGCAGCCCCGTCAGTGGGTCGAAATGGGCCAGCAGCTGGATTTCGCGTTCGCGCTCGCGTGCCACGGTGACATCCTGCGCCGTCGCGCGGACGAGGATCGATACACCGTATTGCCACTCGCTGTCGAACACAAAGTGTACGGTTCGAGGATGGTTTCCGACAGTGCGACAATCCAGCGCGATCGGCTCCGGGCTCTCCTGCAGGCGCAGCACCGCTCGATGCAACTCGCGGCGATCGTCTTCGTGAATCGCCTGGAGAAGAGACTCCAGCGGGAAGCTCGCGGACGCTGGCAGGGTCAGCAGCTGCCGTAAGCCATCCGAACAGCTCACTGTGGCCGAACTGGGCTGGATCTCCAGGCTGCCCATGCGTGCAATGCTCTGGGCGCGGTTAAGTGCCTCCTTCTGTCTTTCCAGATTGCTTGTCGTGTCGGCCAGTTCTGCGGTGCGCTGTTTCACCAGGCGTTGAATGCGACGATTGTGCCCGGTCGTCACCATCACGAATGCCACAAGTACGCTGGTCGTGAACAGGCCGACCATGACGACTGCCCAGCCGGTGCGGCTAGCATGTGCCTGAGCGAACGCCTCGGTTGCTCTGAGCCGAATCTCCCAGTCCCGCCCTGCAAATGTGAGCGTTCGTGTCGAGTAAAACGGATTCGCCTCGTGCCAGGTCCGCGCGTTGCAGTTCGCCGCTCCACTGAGACGCATGGGCGAGCGGCCGCTGAGGTCAAGCAGGCAATGCTCAACGGCCCGTGTTTCGTGGTCGGTGGCCAGCGCGCTTGCGAGCAAGTCGTCTATTCTCAGGGCGGTACTGATCAAACCCACTGTCTCGTCATCTCCGGATCGGGTTTGTCGGATCGCCTGATAGATGACGACCCCGATCTGCTCCCCTGTCTCCTGTGTGAGTATGAAGGGCGCTGATGCCGCCGGCTCTCCGCTTGTGCGGGAGCGTTCGATCGCCTCGCGCGAGGCGGGAATCGACAGCGGGTTCAGGCCGATGATGGCTTCGTTTCCCGCTCGAGGCTCGACGTACAGGATTGGCAGGTATTCGGGCGCTGGCTGAGCTGGCGTCAGAGTGGGCGGTGTCGTCGCGAGGCGATCCTGGATGTGGTAATCGGGGTAGTAGACAAAACGGATCCTCGCTTCGAAGCTGCGTCGATCCTGGTCGGTTACCAGGGGGTTCCAGGTGTAGTTCTGCGTGCCTTCGTACCTTTTCAGCATGCCCTCGGTGAAGGCACGGAAGTCGTCACGACTGAATCCCAGGCTCAGTGTGGCGAAGCGCTCGAGCGCGAACAACAGGTCGAGCTGCGACGCGAGCCGGCGCTCGATGCTGCCGGCGAGGCTGTTCGCTTCCCGTTCGTACTGGTTTTGCATTCGGAGGGTCTCGGTTTCGCGCGCCTCGTTGAAAGCGAGCCCGGTCAGAAGCAGGGCAGTGATCAGAGTGACGGTCAATGGGGTGCGTCTGGAGCGCCAAGCGTCCCTCGGCATGCCAAGAAAAGCCAGTGTCAGCGGTGTCGCGAGCATGACGCCCAGGGTGTCGCCCAACCACCAGTTGACCCAGCTGAACAGCGCGGCTTCCGGGCTGATGATGCCGGCCAGCAGGAGCGTTGGCACCGAGACCGATGCGTTGATCAGACAGCTGAGGGGCGCTACCAGTCCGATGAAGAATGCAATGTCCCGCGGCGTGTCGAGAGTGGTCTGTGCGCCGGTGAAACGCTTCATGAGCGTAGCCCCAACGAGCGCTTGCAGCATCGCTCCAAGTGCCGGTGGCAACAATGACCAGGTCAGCGGGGAGGCGCCTGCCTGAAGCGTGGCCAGCAATTGCACCAGTAGTGAGCCAACGAAGACTCCCCAAACCGCTCTCGGCCCGGCTATCACTATGAAGGCCAGCGCCATGCCCGCGGACGGGAACAGTATCGATACGTAGTCGGGCGGGATCGTGACCTGCAGGGCGAGCCATCCCACCAGGCCGTACGCAAGGGCGAATAGAAGCGTCGCAGCGATCGTCGGTCTCATCGTGCGATTATACTTTCGTAAGATATCCAGGCATTGGATTGTCAGGTGCCGACTTGCGCGGTGAGAACGAGAAGTTACCCGAAGCCCGTCGAAATCCAATCCTTGTGGCGAACAGCATCCCCTGATGCGATAATTGCGAATTCACATCCAGGATTGGCGGGAATCCGCCAATGATCAGACGGAAGAGACATGTTCGAAGCAGTTCGCCAAAACAAGCGCATCTCCCAGGTGATTCTTGCGATCATCATCGTACCCTTCGCCTTTTTCGGCATGGACGCCTATTTCAGCGGAGCGCCGGGTGGTAACGAGGTTGCTGCTGTCGGGAGCAGCAAGATTTCGGTTGCGGAGTTCGACCGTGCCCTGCGCGAGCAGCAGGATCGGCTGCGAGAGGCGACCGGTGGACAATTCGATCGTGCGTTGTTCGAATCCGAGGCCTTCCGGCGGACGGTGCTGAATGGCTTGATCAATCAGCGGGTACTGTTGCTGCACGCCGAAGACAACCGTATGGTCGTGACCAATGAGCAGATGCAGTCCTTCATTGCGTCGCTTCCGGCTTTTCAGGGCGAGGACGGCCGCTTCTCGCTCGACCGCTACGAAATGCTGTTGCGCGCGCAAAATATGAGCCCGCAAATGTTCGAGGCGAGTCTGCGCCAGGATCTGCGGGTGCAGCAGATCGTCGAAGCCGTGGGAGAGAGCGCATTTGCCGGAACTTTGCCGGTGAGGCGTTTTCTCGAAGCGCAACTCGAGGCGCGTGAAATCCGCGATCTCGCGATTCCGGTCGAGCGCTTCATCGACGAAGTCACTGTCGATGCAGACGCCGTCCGCGCTTTCTATGATCGCAACCCGGAGCGTTTTGAACAGCCGCCGCGCCTGCGCGCCCAGTATGTGGTGTTCGACGACAATGCCTTGTTGAGCCGACTGCAGATCGACGAGACGCAGGTTACCGCGTTCTACGAGGCCAACCTCGACCGATTCGGCCTGCCGGAAGAGCGTCGCGCACGCCACATCCTCATTCAGGTCGACGGTGATGCTGCTGATGCCGAAGTTTCGGCGGCACGCGAGCGCGCTCAGCGGGTGCTCGAGGCGCTGCGGGAGGCGCCCGAGTCCTTTGCTGAACTGGCCGCTGCCGAGTCCGAGGATCCGGGTTCGGCCTCGACTGGCGGCGATCTCGGCTTTTTCGCCCGCGGCGCGATGGTTGCCGAGTTCGAAGAAGCGGTATTCGAGCGCGAAGTCGGCGACCTGGGCGAACTGGTACGCAGTGATTTCGGTTTTCATATCATCGAAGTCACCGGGATTCGTGCGGATTCGATTCAGCCCCTGGACGCAGTGCGCGATGAGATCGTCGCCGAACTGGGTCGTCAGGAGGCATCCCGGCAGTTCGCCGTCCTGGCGGAGCAGTTCGCCAATACGGTTTATGAGCAACCCGACAGCCTCGAGCCTGCCGCGGAACTGCTTGGCCTCGAGATCCGCGAGACTGACTGGCTTGAGCGCGGTAACGTAGTGATTGGCGGTTTCAGCAATGAGCGGCTGACAGGCGAGTTGTTCTCGGTCGAGGCGCGTGAAAACGGCGAGAACATCGAGG
>NZ_WTVM01000196.1 GCF_012910885.1 Azoarcus taiwanensis
ACACACTCGAGGAGGCAGGTCTGCCGACGCCGGTGCGAAAGATTCTCGGCCGGCTCAACCGGCGGTAAGCCCCTGGCTGGTGAGGAAAGTCCGAAGCACGGCGATGCGCGTCAGCGGATCCTCCAACTCAAGCAGCTGCTGGCGGATCTCGTCAGGCATCGGCAACACGCTCGACAAACGCATGCCCACCCACTCGGCGTCGTCGAAACGGTGAGGCGGCGGGAAATGGAGCTCACCCGAGTCCTGGATGATGACCTGCAGCAAGGCAACGAGAGGATTGCTTCCCTCGGGCAAGGATTCGGCAGGCTCGGCGGGCAACCACTCGACGTCGGCCGACAGAAGTCCGTCGGACCCTGCCTCGGCCGAGAGGATGCGAAAGCGTTGCTCGCCATGCGTGACCAGCTGCAGCAGGCCAGGTTGCACCATGTCCCAGGTGATGATGCGCGCACTGGTGCCGATTGCGTGAGGCACAGCCGGCTGCCCGACCTCGCTACCCTCCGCGATCAGGCAGACGCCGAAAACACCACTCTCGCGCATGCAACGCGCGGTCATGTCCATGTAGCGTGCTTCGAACACCCGCAGCGGCAACACACCACCCGGAAACAGCACGGTGCGCAGCGGAAAGATCGGTATGCGACACGGCTGGTCTGCCCTCGGCGACGATTCCCTCATCGCTCGTCTCCTTCGCCCCAGCGGCGCATCAAATCATTCGGCACGCCGATCTGGTCGAGCACGCGGGCGACGACGAAATCGACCATGTCCTCGACGGTCTGCGGGTGGGTGTAGAAACCGGGGCTCGGCGGCAGAATGACCACACCGAGCCGCGCCAGCTTGAGCATGTTCTCGAGGTGAATCGGCGAGAACGGCGTCTCGCGCGGCACCAGCACCAGCTTGCGCCCTTCCTTGATCGCCACGTCGGCGGCACGTTCTATGAGATTTTGCGACAGACCGGCCGCAATCGACGCCAGCGTGCCCATGGTGCACGGACACACGACCATGGCATCGGCCGGGTTCGAGCCCGAGGCCAGCGGCGCGAACCATTCTTCGCGGCCAAATACCCGCAACTGGTCGGGTGCGGCGCCAAAACGTTCGGACAACGCCCGCTGCACCTCGGCTGGGCGCGACGGCAGCTCGAGATCCATCTCCTGCCGGGCGACGATTTGCGCGACTTGGGAATACAGCAACCACACTTCGCATCCCGCACCGAGGAGGCATTCAACCAGACGGATGCCGTAAGGCATGCCGGAGGCGCCGGTGAAGGCAACGGCAACGGTGCGAGGCGGGGTGCGAGTCACGATGAGAAAGTCATTCCAGGTAGTCGGTGAGAATCTGCCATCGGCCGTCACGAATCTGCGCCAGCCGGCCGCTGCGATTGCCGAGGTGGTCATCGGCAGTGAAACGATACGCCGGACCGCCGAAGATGTCTCCCTCGGTGTTCAGCGTCGCCATTGCCGTGACGAAGCTCTGCACCGTCAGTTCCGGCCCGGCCAGCTCAGCGCCCTGCACAAAGAGGTCCGCGATGACGTAACCCATGACACTCCACACATTGGGCGCGACCCCGAAGCGCGTGCGATAACGATCGATCCAGTCGGCCAGCTCCGGCGAGGCGCCTTCGGCGTAAGGATGCGGCATCACGGTGACACCGTACAAGCCTTCGACCGCCGCCCCGCCCAGCTCGTGAGTCTGAGCCGAATAGCCGGATGCGGTCACCAGCATGTCGACGTCCCAGCCGATCTTGCGCGCCTCCATCATGGTCGCCACCGTCTCACGCACCACCGTGGCAAGCACCACGAGGTCGCATTCGGCCGCCCGCAGCCGCGCGACCTGGCTGGAGAAGTCGGTCGCACCGCGCTTGTAGCTAGTTCGCGCAACCAGTTCTGTGCCCAGCTTCCCGAGCCCGGCATCCACGCCGCGCATCACCTCCAGCCCATAGTCGTCGTCCTGATAGAGCAGGCATGTGCGCTCGTAGCCGCGCTCGGTCACCATGTAGCGCACGGCCGCGTCCATGTAATCCTGATAGGGCGCGAAGATCTGAAACTTCATCGGATGCTGCGGGGTGTAGGTCAACTC
This sequence comes from Azoarcus taiwanensis, assembly GCF_012910885.1. GTDB lineage: Bacteria > Pseudomonadota > Gammaproteobacteria > Burkholderiales > Rhodocyclaceae > Azoarcus_F > Azoarcus_F taiwanensis. The sequence continues at coordinate 2,071 of NZ_WTVM01000196.1, forward strand.
GTGCGGCGCGAAGGGGAAGAGATGCGGCCGCCCGGCCTCGACAATCATCGGCATGGTCGCCATCACGACCGGTGTCCCCATGTTGGCGAGGAACGCGAAGGCCTGATCGCGCTGCACCAGCTTGCGTGCCGCGAGCACCGCGCGCTTGGGATCGTAGGCAGCATCCTCGATGAGCAGCTCTATGGTTCTGCCGTGCACGCCTCCGGCAGCATTGACCTCGTCGAAACGCATCTGCATCGCATCGCGCACCGGCGTGCCGAGCATCGCAATCGGGCCGGACAAATCCTGAATGCTTGCGACCCGGATGCGATCGTGCGATACCCCGGGCGCATCAGCTAGTGCGGAGGCGGAGGCTGCCAACAAGGCGACTGCGAAGAACTGGCTTAGCGATTTCATGCTCTGTCGTGGTTGGTTTGCAAAGCGGACGATTATCGGCGGTGCCAGAAGGGCTGCCCATCGGGGCAGCCCTGATTTTCATCGCTGCAAGCCCGGTACGGACGCAGTCAGCCCACCGATGCGGTCGCCGGACGATCACGCCCCGGGTCATCGATCGCGGCCTGGGCGGATCTACGCCAGAATCGCATCATCAACGGTTTCGCGCTGAGTCCATGCAGCACGATCGACAGCGTCACCACAACCAGCGTGAGATGCAGCAACTCGAGGGCCATTTCCTGATCGAGACCCTGATTGATGGCGAACATGAGGTAGAACAGCGAGCCAATGCCGCGCACCCCGAACCAGCCCACCATGGCGCGCATACGCATCGGCGTGCGGGTCATGCCGAGACCGACGAACACGCTCACCGGTCTGGCCACGAAGAAAACGAACAGGGCAAGCGCAACCGCACGCCAGCTCCAGGAATCGACGAACAACATTCCACCGAGCAGGATCACGAGCACGAGTTCGGACAGGCGCTCCAGATGCTCTTTGTAGACCAGCGCGCCGACACCGACCTGCGGCACAAGCTGAGTCACCGGCTCTTCCTGCTCGAGCGAGTGCTGGCCCGCCAGGCGCATCTCGGTCTGGCGAAGCGCCACCGCCGCGAAGAAGACGGCGAGAAATCCACCTGCATCGACCCAGAGACAGAGGCCGAAAACGACGCCAATCATGCCGAGCCCGAGGAAGTCTTCATATCCGGTGGCGTCCGGTCTGCCGCGACGTAGAAAGTGCAAGGCCCATGCGAACACGACACCTGCGGCAACGCCGATCAGCACACCGCCCACTCCGGCCCAGGCGACATCGACCAGCAGCCAGCGGCTTCCACCCGGTCCAAGCTCGTGCAAGCCGAGCAATCCAAGGCCGAGCATCGCGAACGGAAATGCTGTGCCGTCATTCATGCCGGCTTCGCAGGTCAGATTGAAGCGCAGTCGGTCGCGGTCGTCCGTGTATCGAACCTGTATGTCACTCGCCAACACCGGATCGGTCGGTGCCAGAATCGCACCAAGCAAGACAGCGAGTCCCAGTGGCAGCCCAAGGAACCAGTAACCGAAAGCCGCAATCAGGGCTACGGTGACGGCCATTGAAAGAAAGGCCAGCAGGAATGGCGTCCGCCACCGCTTCCAGCTCACTGGAGCCGGCATCTTGATGCCAGCGGCAAACAGCGCGACCAGAACCGCCAGCTCCGTCAGCAGTTCGAGCAACTCCGACTGGCGCAGCGGATTGAAATGGAAGACAGATAGTAATGTTGGGCCGAGGATGACCCCCACCGCCAGATAGACGATCGCCGGCGTCAGCGGCACGCGCCGCATGCTGGGCGCCAGAAATCCAATACACAGCATTGTGAAGCCGATGAGTATGAACCAACCTTCGATACCAATATCCACGAGTCGCTCCCGATGACGGATACGTGCAGGCCGGCCACGACTGCACCGCGCCAACAAGATCCAACTCGGAGATGATCCCATCGCACTCACCCGGCGTGCTGTATCAGCTTCTTGCGACCCTTCCCGTGCCATCACGGAGTCGACGCCGGCGATGGAGCACGTCGACACATGACGCGAATTCGCTCGCGTTGCAGGCCAATTCAGCTAGACGACGCCGTTCTTTGGAGCGGATTTTTCTGAACGGGGCGCTGGGGGCGGCCGACTCGCGAAACCGAACAAATGCAATCACATGTAACCGCGAGTACGCCTGGTCCGGGCTTTGTCCCTACCGGGGAAGCTTCGCTCCCCCCGCAATCCCCTGCGGGCGGAGCAGAATCACCGCCACGATCACCAGCCCGAACATGATCGCCTCCAGCCCGGCCGGACGAACGATCGCGGCGGGCAGCAGGTCGCGCAGCAAGGCATTGAACTGCGGGATGGCGACAATGACCAGCGCACCCCAGAAGGCGCCAGCCAGATGCCGCGAACCGCCGATGAAGGCCAGCATCAACAGCTCGAAGGACAGGAACAGGCCGAACTGTTCAGGGCTGATGAAACCGATGAAGTGCGCGTACAGCCCGCCCGCCAGTCCGGACAAGCCACCGCCGACCACGAAGGCCCGGGCCTTGCTGCGCCCCACATCCACCCCACAGGCCGCCGCGGCAACTTCGTCGTCACGCACGCTACGCCAGGCAAGTCCGTGATGGCTCCGCACCCAACGATGGCAACACCACCAGGCCAACGCCAGCGCGGTGACCGCCACCAGCGCCTGGCTCGCCGGCGACACCGCAGCCCAGCCACCGAGCGCGAAATCCGGCACCAGCATGCCGGCATTGCCCCGGGTCAGGCCCTCCCAGCGCACCAGGCCCTCCTCGACGATGAGCGCGAACGCGAGCGTACTCATTGCAAAGTAGAGTCCGCCGAGGCGCCTTGCGGGGAGACTCGCAATCCAGCCACCCGCAGCACCTAGCCCTATCGCGATCACCAGGGCGAGCGGCGCCGGCACCCCACGCGCGGTGAGCAACGCCTGCGCGTAGGCGCCCAGAGCCAGCAGCGCGCCCTGGCCGAGCGAGATCTGCCCGCTCTGGCCGACGATGAGCACCACCCCGAGGCCAGCAATCGCGTAGGTGCATACCAGCACCAGCTGGCTCAGCGCGAAATCCACACCCAGCCAGACAACCGCCGCCCAGCCCACCCAGGCGAGCACCAAAGCGGAGATGACGACACGACGCTGGCCCGCCATCATCGTCGGCTCCAGCGCAAACCTGCGCCCATGCCGGCCGGAAACAGCAGCAACGCCAGCATCAGCAACACATAGGGCACGACATCCTTGCTGCCCTCGGGCAGATAAAGCCCGGCCAAGGCCTCGACCACGCCCAGGAAGATGCCCGCGATCGTTCGTCCGGCCGGGCTGGAGGCGATCATGTTCGGGCTGGTGATCGTGGCGGTGATTCTGCTCCGCCCGCAGGGGATTGCGGGGGGAGCGAAGCTTCCCCGGTAGG
>NZ_WTVM01000197.1 GCF_012910885.1 Azoarcus taiwanensis
ACCATCGGTTACGGACTGCCGGACTTCGCAGAGGAACTCAACTACGGAGTCGATCTATCAACCATCTGAGGGTGGTATCAGATTGATGGGGTGAAGGTGCCCCATCAACCATTAAATCCGTATACCCCTTCTCCAAAGCTCGCAAGAACCCCTATATTCGGAAGCTTAAGTAGAAGCAGGGCTATGAATTACGCTCCCTTGATCGGCAGCGCGGTCTTGTCGATCACCCGGCGCAGCACGAAGCTGGAGTGCACGCCGGTGACGCCGGGGATGCGGGTGATGCGGGTGAGCAGCAGTTCCTGATACGCGTCCATGTCGGCCACCACCACCTTGAGCTGGTAGTCGGCGTCCTGGCCGGTGATGAGCAGACATTCCAGCACCTCGGGGATCTCGCCGACCACGTTTTCGAAGTGGGCGAAGCGTTCGGGCGTGTGGCGGTCCATGGAGATGTGGATCAGCGCCATCAGCGACAGGCCGAGGCGGCGGGCGTCGAGCAGGGCGCGGTAGCCGAGGATCAGGCCGGATTCCTCCAGCGCGCGCAGCCGGCGCAGGCAGGAGGACGGCGACAGCGAGATGCGGTCGGCCAGGTCCTGGTTGCTGATGCGCCCATCCTGCTGGAGCACTTCAAGAATCTGCCGGTCGTAGCGGTCGAGCTGCATGATCGTATCGCCGTTAAGTCGCTTGATACATATTCTGTCACTTACTTACTACGTCGTGCAATTTTCCACCAAACAAGCCTGACAAAACCCCGAAAACGCAATCGTCTGCCGCAGTGCAACACCTAAACTGTCTCTCATCGCAGCCCAGCCCGCGCAGAGGACCCGACCCATGATGTTGCCCGACCCGTCCACCAAGTACCGCCCCTTCCCCGCCATCCCGCTCGCCGACCGCCAGTGGCCGAACAAGGTCATCAACAAGGCGCCGATCTGGATGAGCACCGACCTGCGCGACGGCAACCAGTCCCTGTTCGAGCCGATGAACGTCGAGCGCAAGATGCGCATGTTCCGCGCGGTGTGCGACATCGGCTTCAAGGAGATCGAAGTCGGCTTTCCGGCCGCGTCGCAAACCGACTTCGACTTCGTCCGCCACCTCGTCGAGGGCGGGCATGTGCCCGACGACGTCACCATCGAGGTGCTCACCCAAGCTCGCGAAGACCTCATCCGCCGCACCATGGATTCGGTGCGTGGCGCCCGCCGGGCCATCATCCATGTCTACAACGCCACCTCGCCCACCTTCCGCGAAGTGGTCTTCAACATGGACAAGCCGCAGGTGGTGGCGCTCGCGGTGTCGGCCGTGCGCCTCATCAAGGAAGTCGCCGCCGAGATGCGTGAAAGCTGCGGCACCGAGATCCTGCTCCAGTACAGCCCGGAAACCTTCTCCGCCACCGAGCTCGACTTTGCCAAGGAGGTGTGCGACGCAGTCACCGCCGAGTGGGGTGCCACGCCGCACAACAAGGTCATCCTCAACCTCCCCGCCACCGTCGAGGTCGCCACGCCCAACGTCTATGCCGACCAGGTCGAGTGGATGCACCGCAACCTCGCCCGTCGCGACAGCGTCATCATCAGCCTCCACCCGCACAACGACCGCGGCACCGGGGTGGCCGCCGCCGAGCTCGGCCTCATGGCCGGCGCCGACCGCATCGAAGGCTGCCTCTTCGGCAACGGCGAGCGCACCGGCAACGTCGACATCGTCACCCTCGCGCTCAACATGTACACCCAGGGCCTGCACCCCGGGCTCGACTTCTCCGACATCAATTCGGTTGCCCGCACCGTCGAATACTGCAACCAGTTGCCCATCCACCCACGCCACCCCTACGTGGGGGATCTCGTCTTCACGGCCTTCTCCGGCTCCCACCAGGACGCCATCAAGAAGGGGTTCGCGGCCCAAAAGGCCAGCGCTCTGTGGAACGTACCCTACCTCCCGATCGACCCGGCCGACGTCGGACGCAGCTACGACTCGGTGATCCGCGTCAACAGCCAGTCCGGCAAAGGCGGCATCGCCTACCTGCTCGAAACCGAATACGGCGTCGTCATGCCCCGCCGCCTTCAAGTGGAGTTCTCCCGCGAAGTGCAGCAGGTCACCGAAGCCACCGGCGCCGAGATGAGCGCCGCGGCGATCTGGGACCTCTTCCGCAGCACCTACCTCGACACCGCCGAGCCCATGCGCTACGTCGAGCACCACCTCTTCGAGCACGGCAGCGCCCAGGGCATCCGCCTCACCGTCGACATCGCCGGCCAGCGCCAGACCCTGCTCGGCGAAGGCAACGGCCCCATCGACGCCGCAGTCCACGCCCTGCGCATCGCCGGCATCGATGTGCAGGTGCAAAACTACGAAGAACGCTCCATCGCCCCCAGCGACGACGGCGGCAACGCCCAAGCCTGCGCCTTCGTCGAACTGCGCTCCACCACCGGCAAACCCGGCGACCACTACGGCGTCGGCCTCGACACCAACATCGTCACCGCCTCCATCCGCGCCATCGTCAGCGGCATCAACCGCATCCAGCCGGATGTCGCAGCGGTGACCGATATTCGGGCGGCTTGATCGGCGGCAGCGGATAAGCGAAACGGCCACCGCGCGAAAGCGCTGGTGGCCGTTTGCTTCTCAAACCCGTCAAGCGAACGAGCCTTTACATTCTTGGACGACCCAGATCGATGTGATCTTGTTCAGTCAAGGTTTCGGGGCGGCCTCGCTGGAATCTAAAGCCGCCAGCTGAGAACACGAGCGCGCTATGCAGCGCCTGCTTTCGCCAATGGTCAAGTTCTGGATCTGCTTACGCGGCAGTCCGTTTCCAGGAGGCCAAGCGGGGCTGGGCTGGAACCGCGGCGGCGCGAGGCATGTCACTTTGAATCAAGCCTCGCATCAGCATTCGTATCCAATCTGGCAAAAATGAACCCTATGCGCCAAAATGCACCAATCGTATGATCATCACAGACTTGCATCGAGACTGGAGGCTAGATTATGGGTACCGTGCGCAAGACCATCACACTGACCGAACAACAGGACGGCTGGATAAAGACGCAGATCAGCGCGGGGCATTACACTAACGACAGCGAATGCATCCGTGACCTGATCCGTCGCGAACAGGAGCGCAACGCGGAAGTGGAAGCAATCCGACACGCTCTAATCGAGGGCGAAGCCAGCGGCGATCCACAGCCATTCAATGCCGCTAAGTTCAAGCAAAGAATGCGGACCGCGCATGGCTGAGTACCGTCTCACGCCCGCCGCCGAGCGCGACCTTGAATCGATCTGGGTGTACACCGTCCGCCAATGGGGCGTTGAACAAGCCGAACGCTACATTGACCTGCTTACTGCCTCATTCACCGAGTTGGCGCGTGCGCCCATGACTGCGCCAAGCTGCGACCACATCCGCCAAGGATACCGCCGCTGTCACATTGAACAGCACATAGTGTACTTTCGCATCACCGATTACGGGATCGGGATTGTACGTGTCCTGCATAGGCGGATGGATGCGCCTCGGTATCTTTGACGGAGCCGTTCCTGTGCTGGAGTAATCCCTCATCCATGATAATGACCGCACCTTGACTGACCATGCCTGCTCTTCCAAACGGTCTTTACGATCTTCTCCTCGATGGCGCGCTCAGGAAGCTTGCGCTGGAACTGTGGGAAGCGGGGCAAGCGGACGTCACCAGACTGGAGGATTAACAGCGGCGGCAACGACTCGCTGAGGCCCTCGCAAAATGCTCCCGCAACTGTTGGAGGAAGCTGCGCCAACCGCGACGAGGGCACCCGCGAGGGGCAGTGCCATCGCGGCACCCATGGCGACGCCAACCTGGTTCGACCTCTAACCCAAGCGCTACCAGCAGGCGATGCTCGACCGCCCAACGAGCGAACGTGCGAAATGGTGTCTGACCCCGTTTCTTCTCGGCCTCGACACCAACATCGTCACCCCCTCCATCCGCGCCATCGTCAGCGGCATCAACCGCATCCAGCCGGATGTTGCGGCGGTGACGGATATTCGGGCGGCTTGATCGGCGCCAGCGGGTAAGCGAAACGGCCACCGCGCGAAAGCGCTGGTGGCCGTTTTGTTGTGTGCAACACCGCGCTATGAACGTCTGGCGCGCATCGGCATCCTCTTACGGCAGCGCGGAAACGTCGAACACCCCCAAAACGCCCGCCCTTTGCCCGGTCGCTCCACCATCTTCGCGCCGCAGGCCGGGCACGTCGGTGACGTCCAGTCGCCCTCGGTCGCAAATGCCAGCAAGCGCTGCTGCGCTTCGTCTGGCAAACGCTGAATCATGTGTAAGAAGCCCTTGCCGTCCAGCAAGTGGATTCGGTTTGCGCGCGCAAACGCCACCGCGTCTTCAGTGAAGCCATTCGGTGCCATGAAGAAGGCACTCTCCACGCCTTCATGCGCCATCACCCCGCGCAACTCCCTCACCATCGCCACACCCACCTGCTTGGCCAACGCCTTGCACTGCACGATAGACGTCATACGCTCCGGGTCAGCCGCATCCTGAAAGAGCCGAATATCCACGCCACCATCAGCCCCCAGCCGAGTCGTCACCGCCTTGATGCCCTTCTCGCGGTAAAACTCGCAACACAAGTCTTCAAAACGCTTCCACTCGACACGATCCAAAACCTCGAAGGACCAAGTCAAAGGTTTGCCGGGGCCTACCTCGGCCTCACCCCGGGGGATGACTTGCTCCGCAGGCGCCGCCTCCGTGCGCTCCGCATGGTTTTTGAATCGAGCTCTATCTCCAGCCGAAACCGCAACGCCATGGGAGCCTGTCGTGCCACTCGCGGTCACCCGTTGGGGAACCTTCTTGAGCAGCTTAACGACGGAGATCAACCCAAACGCCGCTGCCATGATCCAGGCTAGCGTCGAAAAGACACCTCCCATCCCGGCAAGTATGGGCGAAGAGGAGAAAAAGGCCGGGATGACGAACGCGGCGCCCACAACACAAACCAACGCCATTGCGCCGCCCACTTTCCAGTCGGAAGTTGCGGCAATCTCGAGGAGTCCGGGTTCTTGCTTCTTGCGTCGTCGTGCCATAGAAATCAGCTGCGTTGCCCCCACCGTCAGCCGTGAGATGGCCGTAGCTCAAGTGTCATAGTCGGAACGCATGATACTGCTACTGGCTGCTATCGCTTCGTGAATTGGTCACGGTCTGCCCTGAAGACCCAAGACTACGGAGAGGAACTCGCACACCCGTGTTGAGTTGGAGCCGAGTGACTTCTGGCCGGTCTGAGCTACTACTCGGGCTACACAAATCCAACGGCAGCAGCGAATCCGTTTCCTTCTAATCTAAAGGGCACCTCGAATAACGCGAGGTTTTCGTTGAATCCCGCCGCCAAACAATGACAGCGACCGAACTCGGTTCAATTTCTCCGGCAAATCACCGCTTTTCTCTGCGGTGTCGCCCCGTTTTCTCTTCGA
>NZ_WTVM01000198.1 GCF_012910885.1 Azoarcus taiwanensis
CAGGAAGCGCGTGCTCCAGCGGTAAGCGAAGCCCAGCCGGTTGAGGTCGTCCAGAATCCCCGGCCAGGTCGAGGTCGGGAAACTGCGCACCGTCACCACGCGCAAATGCTGGTCGCCCAGCATGGGTGCAAGGCCGCCGACCAGTGGCGCATCGGCCAGCAGCGCATCGAGATGGAACGGCACTTCCGGCACGCTGACGCGGTAGCGCCGCGCCGAGACGGTCGCGTGCAGGTAGGTCAGCGTTGCACTGTCGTCCAGCCAGGCGATCTCCGGCATCACGCCGTCGAGCAGGTCGTAGATGCGGTCGGTTTCCGCAACGAAGGCCGCGAGGCGTTCGCGCCAGTCCACGCAAACGCTCGGTGTGTTCTCGTACAGCAGCTTGGCCGCGCGGGCGCGGGACTCTTCCGGCGGCAGGTAGGCAACCGTGCGGTGATAGCCGCTCTCGAAGTGGTGGCCGGAGTCCTCGAAGGTTGCGCGCCGCTCCTCGTCCACCAGCCAGGACAGCGGCTCCGGAAATTCCGAGTGTGGGTAGTCCGCCGCTGGCCGGCGTTCGGCTTCGACGAACAGCGCCCAGCCGGAGCCAAGCCGGCGCAGCGCGTTGTTCAGCCTCGCCGCGGTGGCAATCAGCTCGCCCTGCGTCGCGCTGTCCAGGTCCGGACCACGAAAGCGTGCCGTGCGCTGGAAACTGCCGTCCTTGTTGAGCACCACGCCGGGCGCGACCAGCCCGGCCCAGGGTAGCCAGTCGGCCAACAAGGCCGGGCGCTGACGGTATTCGGCGAAGTTCATCATGGCTCGGTCCTCACACGTCCAGCAGCGGCTTGTGCTTGATGTGGCGGGCGAACACCTGCATGAACTGCGCATCGACGCGTGCCCCCCAGACCGCGAGTGCGTGGCCAACGATCCAGAGCGCCAAGCCCGGAATCCACAGTTGCAGGCCCAGCCCGACGGCGGCGGCCAAGGTGCCGTTGGCGATCGCCACGGTGCGCGGCGCCCCGCCCAGCAGGATCGGCTCGGTCAGCGAGCGGTGCAGCGGCACCTCGAAGCCCGGCAGGTCGGTGGCCGTACTCATTGAACTGCCCTCCGTGCTGCGCACTGCGGGGCTGAGCGTCTTCGGAGCGGCCGGGCGGCGCTCATACGACGGCCCCGCCGGAGAAGCTGAAGAACGACAGGAAGAACGAGGACGCCGCGAACGCGATGGACAGACCGAAGACGATCTGGATCAGCTTGCGGAAGCCGCCAGAGGTGTCGCCGAAGGCCAGCGCCAGGCCGGTGGAAATGATGATGATCACCGCGACGATCCGCGCGACCGGTCCCTGGATGGATTCGAGGATGGATTGCAGCGGCCCTTCCCAGGGCATCGAGGAACCGGCGGCTTTCGCGGTGCCGGCGGTCATCAGCATCACGCCCGCCAGCAGCAGGCCGTGATGGGCCGGTGCGGCCAGACGCCGGAGGCGTGCAAAGCACAAAGCCGGATTTGCAGAAAAGCGGAAAGCATGGGCGTTCGTCATGGAAGTTCTCCAGGCGGGTTGAGGGACGGGGAAGGAAGATCGGAAGACAGCTGCAGCAGCTCGGGAAGCGGCGTTTCCAGCATGTCCGCCAGGCCATCCATGAGCCGGTAGCCCACACCGTCGAAGCCGGCGACACGGGCAATGGTTTCGATGCGGCGTTTGCGGCCGCGGCCGGCGATGAACACGACGACGTTCACCGCCTCGGCGATCAGTGCGCGCGGCGGATTCACCGCAACTTCGAGAATCAACTGCTCCAGGCGCAGCAACGCGCCCAGCGCGGAGCCGGCATGGATGGTGGCGATGCCGCCGGGATGGCCGGTGCCCCAGACCTTGATGAGATCCAGCGCCTCGCCACCGCGCACCTCGCCGACCACCACGCGGTCGGGACGCAGCCGCATCGTGGCGCGCACCAGTTCGGTCATGGACGCGACGCCCGCGCGCGTGCGCAGCGGCACGTGGTCGCGTGCGGCGCATTGCAGCTCGATGGTGTCTTCGAGCACCAGCACGCGGTCGCCGGTGACGGCGATCTCGGCGAGCAAGGCGTTCGCCAGCGTGGTCTTGCCAGTGCTGGTGCCACCTGCGATCAGGATGTTCTGCCGCTCGCGCACGGCATGGCGCAGGAACTCAGCTTGATCAATGGACAAGATGCCGTCGGCCACGTAGCGATCCAGGCCGATGATGTTCACGGCCCGCTTGCGCAGCGCGAAGGCTGGCCCCGGTGCAGCGGGCGGCAGGATGCCTTCGAAGCGTTCTCCTGTTTCGGGCAGTTCGGCGGTCAGGAGTGGCTGGCCGCGATGCACTTCTGCCCCAACGTGCGCGGCGACCAAGCGGATGATGCGTTCGCCGTCTTGTTCGGACAGCTCCACACCCAGCGGTGCGCGTCCGGAGGACAGGCGATCGACCCAGAGGGTGCGGTCGGGGTTGAGCATGATTTCCACGACGTCCGGGTCTTCCAGTGCGGCGGCGATCACCGGCCCCATCGCCGTGCGCAACATGCGGATGCGGCGATCCAACGACGCGGCGAGGGGCGACTGCAGGACGGCACTCACTGGACACGCTCCTGCGCTTCGGCCAACGCAGCCGCGTCGTCCGTCCGCGCACTGTCGGGCTGCAGTTCCTCCACCACGTCGCGCACCAGGCTGCGTCCGCGCAGCAGGTGGCGGCCGAGCTGTTCGACGAACTGCTCGAAGCGCGCCCTGCCCTGGGCGCGGGCCGCTTCCTGGTGGGTTTCGGGCACCGGCGTGCTGACGGTCAGGAAGTAGCGGATGAACAGCGCCAGCGTCTCGATCTCGATGTTCTGGTCGCGCTCCAGCCGCTCGAACTGGCGCGTCAGCCGATCGAGCCGCTTGGCAATCGCCGCCTCGCGCTGATCGCCTGCGTCGGGTGACAGCCATGACGCCAGCGCCGCCGCGACGATGGAGGACTTGGACACGCCTTTCTTGGCGGCCAGTTCGTCCAGGCGCTTCGCGTGCTCGGGCGAGATGAACAGGTTGAGGCGGTATTGGCTCATAGCTGGATTCCGTCGTCGGGATCGAGGGATGCCAGCCGTGCCGTGCGCTGCATGGCCGGGTCGAGCTGGCGGGGAAGCGGCAGCGGCAGGTCGTCGTCATCGAGTAGTGCCAGGTCGTTGCTCGCTGGCTCCTGCTCGGGGTGGTACTCGGTGACCTCGGACAGCTCCGGTTGGCGGCGCGGCCCACCGTCATCGGCGGTGGCTGTGTCGCTGCCGCTCAAGCCCACTCCAACAGGCGCAACTGGCACGGCCGGGATTGCCATGCCGCTCCAGTCGTCGGGCCGCCGAGGCGGCGCGTCGGCGTAGCGACTGGCTGCGAGCGCGGGCGGCGGCAGCACGCGCCGCTTGAAGTTCGCGTCGGCGAAGTAGCGCAGCTTCTTCGCCTTGATCGGTGCTACGCTGGACACCATCACCACCGCTTCGTCCGGCGGGAGCTGCATCACCTCGCCAGGGGTGAGCAATGGCCGTGCTGTTTCCTGCCGCGACACCATCAGGTGTCCCAGCCATGGCGCGAGCCGATGGCCCGCGTAGTTGCGCTGCGCGCGCAGCTCGGTGGCCGTTCCCAGCGTCTCGGAAATGCGCTTGGCCGTGCGTTCGTCGTTGGTGGCGAACGTCACCCGAACATGGCAGTTGTCGAGGATGGAATGGTTCTGCCCGTAGGCTTTGTCGATCTGGTTGAGCGACTGGGCGATCAGGAAGCTGCGAATGCCGTAACCGGCCATGAACGCGAGCGCCGTCTCGAAGAAATCGAGTCGGCCCAGTGCCGGGAACTCGTCGAGCATCAACAGCAGCTTGTGGCGGCGCGCAATGCCGTCGCTGCCGTCTAGCGATTCGGTCAGGCGCCGGCCGATCTGGTTGAGGATCAGGCGCACCAGCGGCTTGGTGCGGCTGATGTCCGAAGGCGGCACCACCAGGTACAGCGATACCGGATGCTTTGCCGAAATCAGGTCGGCAATGCGCCAGTCACAGCGCGAGGTGACTTCAGCCACTGTGGGGTCGCGGTACAGACCAAGAAAGGACATGGCCGTGGACAGCACACCCGAGCGCTCGTTGTCGCTCTTGTTGAGCACTTCGCGTGCGGCCGAGGCGACGACGGGATGCGGTGCATCGCCCAAGTGACGCGTTGTCATCATCCGATGCAGCGTCAGCTCGAACGGGCATGCCGGGTCGGACAGGAAGTTGGCGACGCCGCGCAGCGTCTTGTCTTCGCCCGCATAGAGCACATGCAGGATGGCACCGACCAGCAGCGCGTGCGAAGTCTTCTCCCAGTGGTTGCGGCGCTCCAGTGCACCTTCCGGGTCCACCAGGATGTCGGCGATGTTCTGTACGTCGCGCACCTCATGCGCACCACGCCGCACCTCCAGCAGCGGGTTGTAGGCCGCAGACTTTGCATCGGTGGGGTTGAACAGCAGGCAGTGCGAGAAGCGCGAGCGCCAACCGGCGGTGACCTGCCAGTTCTCGCCTTTGATGTCGTGAATGACAGCGGACGCAGGCCAGGAAAGAAGCGTTGGCACCACGAGGCCGACACCTTTTCCGGATCGCGTCGGCGCGAAGGTCAGAACGTGTTCTGGTCCTTCGTGTCGCAGGTATTGCCCGTCATGCAGCCCGAGAAAAACGCCGGCTGGCTGATTCAGCCTGGCTTTGCGAATGTCGGTAGCATCGGCCCAGCGCGCGGAGCCGTAGGTCGTGACCAGTTTCGATTGCCGCGAACGCCACACCGACATTGCGATGGCGAGGACGACAGCGATCAGCCCGCTTCCGCCCGCGATTGCGCCGCCGATGTCGAAGACATGCGGCGCATAGGCGTCGAAGAAGAACCACCACTCGAACAACCGCCAGGGGTGATAGACCGGCGTGCCGAAGACATCGAACCAGGGCGAGCCCAAGCGTAGTTGGTAGCCCAAGGCGGCGGCTGTCCACTGTGTGGCACCCCACACGCCGGCAATCACAATGCTGAAAACAGCAACGATCTGCCCGAACAGCACACCCTGACCTTGCATCCAGACCTCCCGATTTCTCCTGTGCGGCAAGTGGCACGAAAACGTGCCGCATGCGCGAGATTCGGGTCTGGATCAAGGCCGGTCAAAGACCGTTATCGGGACAACGATGCCTGATACGGCATCAATTCATGTAGCGACGAAGCCAATAAAAACGCCGTAAGCGACAGCGCGTTGCGGCGTATCGAGCAAATAAATGTGGTTCTGTTGCGGTCCGAGCGAAATCAGAACTTGGGCTTTTCCTTCGGCGGCGTGTAGGGAGTTTTTCCGTCGCCGAGAAAGCGGCGATTCGTCGCTTCGGCCACTCGGTTGCAGAGTTCGTCGCCGAGCTTCGCTCGATCTGTCTTGCAC
>NZ_WTVM01000199.1 GCF_012910885.1 Azoarcus taiwanensis
ACCGAGACTGGCGCGCATTTGTGGGGATTCCAATTCGCGTGTTCGTTGCGCAGAAGGATGCAACCCGCAATTTCCCAGCGCACAACGACATCACCAAGTACGAACCGAGCCCCGACCTGCAAGGCACGATGCGCACTGAGAAGGTCGATCAGATAAGGCAGGAGCGCTTCGCGCGGGCTGAGGAGGACATGAGATCGGCTCAGCAGGCCTTGTCTCAAGCTCCGCAAATGCCGAACAGATAACAGGTAAGACCCTGTTCTGCTTTTGTTCATGAACTGTAAGACGTTGTTTTACAACTGTTTTCCTTGCGGACTTATTTTGTTTTTTCTTACCGTGTATGCACTGCGTACCAGTTACGCGCCTATTTCAAGGAGTTTGATATGGAAAACGCCAATGTTGATACAAGGGTCTCGCCCGGACTGCACCCGGATAACGTCAAGCAGATCGACGGCTATGACGATGACACTGCGCCTCTGCTGGGCACGACCCTGACCGCGTTCAGCACCGCTTACGAGGGCATCCGCGCCGTCCATGACGCGAGGGAGAAGGCAAAGACCAATCCGACTTGGAACGAAGCGCAGCAGATCATCCATACCGACGACTTCGCACAGAAGCACCTTGCCCGAATCAGCAAGGGCTTTGACAGTGTGCGCGCCACGCTGGAAAAGCAGATCGCGCACTTCGAGACCGAGTTGGCGACCCCGCTTGAGTCCCGCGCCAGCGTGGGTATCTCCGGCGAGATTCGGAAGTACGTCAAGGACATGACTACCGAGGAGCGCCACAAGTTCATCCAGCAAGCAATTGATGAGGGCGATGCCGTTTCAGTCTCCGCCGTGCTGGGTGCCCCGGCATATCTGTCCGGTCTCACCGCTGACTTTCAGCGCACCTATACGCGGTATTGGAACGAGCGTTCTGCACCCGAGACGGCACGCAAGCTGAAGGCGGTGCAAGGTGCCAAGGCAATGATCGAAGAACGGGCAGGCTTGGTCTTCAAAGAGCTTGAGAAAGCGGTCGGAGCAGCACCCCACAAGGCGCAAGCACTCCGCAAGGCCAAGACGGAAGCGGAGCAAGCCTTCGTCCTCAAGGACATTGGCTGAGCCTGATCCAAAGCTGAACTAATCAAGGATTCCCACATGACAGAGACTGTCCAGCCTGAATGGCTCAAGGGCTACCAGCCCGACACCGCACCGCCTCCGGGCAACCCGAAATGGCAGAAGGGCATGAAGTCCCCGAACCCTGCCGGGCGTCCGAAGGGCATCGTAGATCGCCGCACGAAGATGACGCAGACGATCTTGGAAGACGTGACCGCAATCCTCCGCGTCATGAAAGAGAACGCGCTCAACGGCGACACCGCAGCCGCCGCGCTGTTGCTCTCCAAGGTAATGCCTAGCCTGCGCTCCCAAGCGGAGCGGGTGGAGTTTGACTACGATGCAAGCGCGCCCATCAGCAAGCAAGTTGAATCGGTGCTTGATGCTGTCGCCAAGGGGCTTGTCGCGCCTGACGTTGCCAAGTCGATTGTGGAAACCATCGGCACGCTGAGTCAGATCCGCGCCACCGAAGAACTTGAAGCACGCATTTCCGCACTCGAAGAGAGGGAGAACACATGAGCATCTACGACACCGACAGCATTCCCTTTTACGGCTGGGGTCGGCCAAAGATCGAACGCCCGATAGACACACCACAGGGGCAAGCCGACCTCAAGCTGATCGTCAATGTCTGCTATGAGGCGATCTTGAAGTGCGACGACCCAGCAGTGCGCTATCAGGCCGCGCAACTGCTTCAAGCAATCGGCCCAATGCGCGGAACGCTCCAATGAAGAACCTGCACACCGACCCGCGCGAAAACGCGCCCGTCAAGCACACGGTAACGCCCAGTGACCTGCAACAGATTCAACAGCGCCGCATTGAGCAGCACGAGCACCAGCAGGCAGCGGACGCGCTCAACCTGCACCGTGCTGCAAAGCTGGGTGACAAGCTCAAGAAACTGACCGATGGACAAGATTGAATCAGAGTGTATTGACCGCGAGCTAGCGCGCTGGGAAGCACGCCGGAAAGCCAAGCTGACCGTGGCTGCTGAACCCGATAGCGACCCTCGCGCCGCGTCCCGCATTGTTGATAGATACGTCCGTCAGCAGATGGATCGTTGGGACGCACAGCAGCAGAACCGAGCTATCGCATCGAAGCTCGCACCGCTGCTGAGCAAACGGAGGTGATGACATGGCGGACGTTCGAGGGCTGGCAAGCCGAGTAAAGAAGCTGGAGCGCACCCGTGGCGCCAGTGCTGATATGCAGGCGTGGCTTGCGCAAGCGTTCGACGCTGCTATCGCGGAAGGCAGGATGTGCCCCGTCGATGGCGATGTGGTGCGGCACTGTGTCTTGAAGTGGGTCGGCGAAGGAAGCGCCAAGGGCATGGCCGGAGAGGGTTCGTTGATATGGAGTTGAACGAACAACCCTCATGGCTGGCTAACTGGCAACCTCAGCCGACGAATCACCACAGTGGGCCACGTGTAGCGCCCAAGCCTGCCGCGCAACCTGAACCAGCAAAGCCCAAGGCGAACTTCCAAGGGTTCATCATTCCCGAGCGCTGGCCTTGTGACAACGGAGCGCGGCGCGAACCTGTGCTTGATGCTGACCTTGGTCGTGTCGTCCGCTATGTCGGGTGGAAGAAGTGCATGCGTTGCGGGAAGTGGTTCTTCAGTGAAGACGTGGCGCGCTTGCGCATGTGTCACGAGACGAGCGCTACAGGGGTTCTGGGCTGTCGCAGAAAAGACGTTGATTACGACCTGCTCTAGTCCCCACGGGAGCCGAGGCATAGCGGTGAGTCCCTCGTAAATCAAACCTCCGCAGCAGCGGGACAGGAAAGCTCCTGCCTGTCGGACGTTGCCTTCAACGCCTCGGGTGCCCATGACCCGAGGCGTTGTCGTTTGTGGGGATCGCAGGGTTGCGCGGCGCTACGGGGCGGCACAGGCCGCTAACGGCCCTGGCTCAATGGGGTAGCGGCGACCACATGCACCGCGCGGCCTGTAGGGGCGGCATGTACGCGCCATGTAACCGACCTCGCACCCTGTGTAGCGAGCAAAGAAAAGCCCCGGAGCCTTGCGGCACGGGGCTTTGGATGGTGGGCCCAGCAGGACTTGAACCTGCGACCAAGCGATTATGAGTCGCCTGCTCTAACCAACTGAGCTATAGGCCCGAAACTGTTTGCGCGGCGTACATTTTGGTTACACCGGCGATTCTCTGCGCTTTGCGTACTCGCTGCAAGTGCTTGCTACTGCTACGTTTTTCGCAAGCTCTTGCAGTTTAGCCCGTTCTATTATGAGTCGCCTGCTCTAACCAACTGAGCTATGGGCCCGTACGAAACGTAATCAGCTGTCGCTGTCGAGGAAGCTGCGCAGGCGCTCGGAGCGGCTGGGGTGGCGCAGCTTGCGCAGAGCCTTGGCTTCGATCTGGCGAATGCGCTCGCGGGTGACGTCGAACTGCTTACCGACTTCCTCCAGGGTGTGATCGGTGTTCATTTCGATGCCGAAGCGCATGCGAAGCACCTTGGCCTCGCGCAGCGTGAGCGAATCGAGCACTTCGCCGGTGGCGTCGCGCAGGCTGGAGAACATGGCCGCGTCAGCCGGGGCGAGCGTCGCCTGATCCTCGATGAAGTCGCCCAGGTGCGAATCGTCGTCGTCGCCGATCGGGGTTTCCATGGAGATCGGTTCCTTGGAGATCTTCATGATCTTGCGGATCTTCTCCTCGGGCATCTCCATCTTTTCGGCGAGCGTGGCCGGGTCTGGCTCCTGCCCGGTTTCCTGCAGGATCTGGCGGCTGATGCGGTTCATCTTGTTGATGGTCTCGATCATGTGCACCGGGATGCGGATGGTGCGTGCCTGGTCGGCGATCGAGCGGGTGATGGCCTGCCGGATCCACCAGGTGGCGTAGGTCGAGAACTTGTAGCCGCGACGGTATTCGAACTTGTCGACCGCCTTCATCAGGCCGATGTTGCCTTCCTGAATGAGGTCGAGGAACTGCAGGCCACGGTTGGTGTATTTCTTGGCGATCGAGATCACCAGGCGCAGGTTGGCCTCGGTCATCTCGCGCTTGGCACGGCGCATCTTCGCTTCACCGGTGGACATCTGGCGGTTGATGTCCTTGAGTTCCTTCAGCGAGATGCCCAGGTGGTCCTGCATGTCGATGAGCTTTTGCTGCTCCTCGAGCACCGCCGGGTGCACCCGCATGAGGCCTTCGGCGTAGTTTTTGCCAGCGGCAATCTCGTCCTTGAGCCAGTCGAGGTCGATCTCGCGGCCCGGGAAGACCTTGATGAAGTGCTGGCGCGGCATGCCGGCACGATCCACGCAGAGCTTGAGGATCTCGCGCTCGTGTCCTCTCACCTGTTCGACCATGTGGCGAACAGAGTCGCAGAGGCGCTCAATGGTCTTGGCGGTGAAGCGGATGTTGAGCAGCTCGTCCGAAATGGCTTGCTGCAGCGTCCTGTACTTCTTGTTCTCCGAGCCGTGCTTTTCCAGGGCCGCGATCTTCTGCTTGTACAGCTTCTCGATGGTCGCGAAACGTTCGAGTGCGTCCGCCTTGAGCTTCTGCATGTTGGCGGCGTTGATCGCGGCTTCTTTCTTGGCGCGCGCGTCGTCGTCATCCTCGTCGTCGTCGCCGTCGTCCGAGTCGTCGTCGCTGTCGCTGTCGACGTCATCCGAGTCGTCGTTCGAATCGTTGTCGTCGTCGCTGTCTTCTGCAGCGGCGGCTTCCTCGCTGCTGTCGATCAAACCGTCGATGAGTTCGTCGATGCGCATCTCGTCAGCTTCGATCTTGCGCGCTGACTCGAGCATCTCGGCAATCGTCGTGGGGCAGGCCGAGATGGCCTGAACCATGTGCTTGAGACCCTCTTCGATACGCTTGGCGATCTCGATCTCGCCTTCACGGGTCAGCAACTCGACTGTTCCCATCTCGCGCATGTACATACGCACGGGATCGGTGGTTCGGCCGAATTCGGAATCGACCGACGAGAGTGCCTGTTCGGCTTCTTCTTCGGCAACGTCTTCGTCTACCGACGCCGGCACGTTGTCCGACATGAGCAAGTCTTCGGCAGCGGGCGCCTCGTCGAAGACCTGAATGCCCATGTTGTTGAACGTGGCGATGATGCCTTCGATCTGTTCGGCATCGGCGACGTCGTCAGGCAGATGGTCGCTGATCTCGGCGTAGGTCAGATAGCCTCGCTCCTTGCCGAGTGTGATCAGCGTCTTGAGTTGCGTACGCCGAAGCTCGGGATCGAGCGGTACCGCCGCGGGGCTCGCTTTCTCGACCGTCTCGGCCTTCTTCCTGGCTCTGGTGCGCCCCCCTTTGGGGCTGTCCTTGCGCGAAGCTT
>NZ_WTVM01000019.1 GCF_012910885.1 Azoarcus taiwanensis
GGCCGAAACGCTCGGCATGTACGATGACCATCAGGCTGGCGTTGGGGACATCGACTCCGACCTCGATGACCGTGGTCGCCACCAGCAGATCCACCTCTCCCGCGACGAAGGCGTTCATGACCATGGACTTTTCGGCCGGCTTGAGACGACCATGGACCAGCCCGATGCGCAGCTCAGGGAGCGCGGCCGACAGGGTTTCGAAGGCCTCCTGCGCGGTCTTGAGCTGCAGCGCTTCGGACTCCTCGATCAGCGGGCACACCCAGTAGGCCTGACGACCGCCGGCACACGCGTCGCGAATGCGGGCGATGACCTCGTCGCGGCGGGTATCGGACACCAGCCGGGTAGCAACTGGCGTGCGGCCGGGAGGCAGTTCGTCGAGTATCGACACGTCGAGGTCGGCGTAATGCGTCATCGCCAGCGTGCGTGGAATCGGCGTCGCCGACATCATCAGCATGTGCGGGCTGCTGCCGTCGACGGTCTTTTCTCGCAGCGCGAGGCGCTGACGCACACCAAAGCGGTGCTGCTCGTCGACCACCGCGAGACCGAGCCTGGGCACCAGCACCGGATCTTCGATCAGCGCATGGGTACCAACCGCGATCAGGGTTTCGCCGGCGGCGAGCCGCGTCATCGCCGCCTCGCGCTCACGCTTGCTCCGGCTGCCGGAAAGCCAGGCGACCTCCAGCCCGAGCGGCTCGAGCCAGGCGGCGAGCTTGATCCAGTGCTGCTCGGCGAGAATCTCGGTCGGCGCCATCAACACCGCCTGGTGGCCATTTTCGACGGCCTGCAACATGGCCAGGGCGGCGACGATGGTCTTGCCGCTGCCGACGTCGCCCTGCAACAGGCGCTGCATGGGGTGCGGCTCTGCGAGATCGCGGGCAATCTCGTCACCGGCGCGGCGCTGCGCCCCGGTCAGGCCGAAGGGGAGACGTTCGAGCAGCGTAGCAGTGAGCGTTCCACGCGACGGCAGCCGCGGTGCGTTTCGCGCCCGCCGGGCATTGTAGGCGCGGCGCAGTGAAAGCTGCTGAACCAGCAACTCTTCGAACTTGATCCGCCGCCACGCCGGGTGGGTGCGTGCCTCGAGCGCTTCCACCGCCATGCCGGGAGGCGGCCGATGCAGCATGCGCAAGGCCTCGGCGAAGGATGGCAGACCGAGTTCGGCCTGCACCACGGCCGGCAGCAACTCGTCGTCGTTGAAATCGGCGAGTGCGGTTTGCACCAGCTTGCGCAGCGCCGACTGGGCGAGGCCGGCGGTGGTCGGGTAGACCGGCGTCAGCGCGTCAGGCAAGGCTTCGCCGGTCTGCACGTTGCGCACCCTGGGGTGGATCATCTCGTCGCCGAAGAAGCCGCCGCGCACCTCGCCAAAGAGGCGCACCCGACGTCCGGGTTCGAGCTGGCGCTGCTGGGACGGATAGAAATTGAGCCAGCGCGCGACCAGTGTGCCGCTGTCGTCACGAACGCGGGCAATCAACTGACGCCGCCCACGCAGGCTCACCTCGCAGGACACAACCTCGCCTTCGACCAGCGCCGCTACACCCTCGCGACAGGCGTCGATCGGCGTCAGGCGGGTTTCGTCCTCGTAGCGCAGAGGCAGATGCAGCAAGAGATCATCCGGCCCGCGGATGTCCAGACGGGCAAGCCGACCGGCAAGCTGCGATCCGACTCCCGGCCAGCCCTCGGCGGCGACCTTGCGGGACCCGGGCATGCGCTGCGCTTATCCGGAGCCGTTCAGCCCAGCACCAGAATGGCGTCGGCCTCGACCACCGCGCCCTTGGGCAACTCGCGCACGCCGACCGCAGCCCGCGCGGGATACGGCTCGACGAAATAGCGCGCCATCACCTCGTTGACCTTGGCGAAATTCGACAGATCGGTAAGGTAGATAGTGAGCTTGACCGCGTCGGCCAGAGAACCGCCCGAGGCCTCGGCCACCGCCTTGAGATTCTCGAATACACGCACAGTCTGGGCCTCGAAACCGTCGACCATCTCCATCGTTGCCGGATCGAGACCGATCTGACCCGAGAGATAAACCGTGTTGCCGGCGCGCACTGCCTGGGAATATGTGCCGATGGCTGCCGGCGCCGAAGCGGTGGAAATGATGGAACGCGTCATGGCCTGTATCCTCTGATGGTGGACGTTGGATTGTAACCGGGGGTAGTCGATGAAACCGATGATCGAGAATCTCGAAAAACTGCTCGACGGGCCGCGCGATGGCGCGATGCTGCGCTTCTCGCTTGGCAATGCCTGGCTGGATCAGGACCCGGGCAAAGCGGTGAGCTATTACCGCGAGGCGATCGAACGCGATCCGGACTATTCGGCCGCCTGGAAGGCACTGGGCAAGGCGCTCGCGCTGGCCGGACAGACCGCGGAAGCGCTCGACGCCTATCGCCAGGGCATCACGGTCGCAGAAACGCGGGGTGACCTGCAGGCTGCGAAGGAGATGAAGGTATTCGCCCGCCGACTGGAGAAAGACACCTGAGCGCCGCTCACCTTGACGGGCGGAAGCGGCTCAACTCCGTTCGCGCAGAATCACCTCGCAGCCGAGCCTGTTGATGATCTTCTGCATGCCTTTACGGCTTTCGGGATTGATCACCAACGGCCCCATGAAGTTGGCTCGCATCCCGGTGTCGGCAGGCGAAGCGGCCCCGCCATCCTCGCGGCGCAAGATCACCGCGACCGCGACATCTTCGGCTCGTTCGAGACCGAGCAGACTCACTTCCTCGGGCTGCAGCTCGAATTCGTAGCTGATGCCGAGCAGCTCTGGCCCGGCTACTGACAACACCAGCGCGGGCTCATCCAGGCTTTGCAGCAGATGCAAGCCACTTTCGCCGCTTTCGTCGTGCACCAGCGCAAAGCGCTTGCAGTGCTCGAACCCCGGTAAACCGAGGGGGAAGTCGATGATTTTGTCGTCTGACACTTCAACCTGACCGAGAACCGGACTTTCGATGCGCATTTGATGCCTCCCTGACTTGTTCTATCTTGGTTTTTCGGTTCGTACTCAGCGTCCGCCGGGTGCGACAACGACCGACTGCAATCCCTGCGCCTGCCCGAGTTCGGCTGCGACTCCGTCGGCCACGCTTCGCTCCATGAACGGTCCGAGCACGATTCGCGCGTCTCGCACAACAGCATACCCCCAGGACCGCACCCGCCGCTGCAGTCCATCGGCATTCCCGGCATCGCCGAACACCCCGAGCTGGACGACATGACCGCCCGCGGGCAGTTGCACAACCAGCCCCCGCTGACGATGACTGCGCTCGAGCGCCCTCATCGCCTCGAGTGCGGCAGCGCGGGTGGGATAGGGACCAGCGGACACCCGCCACTGCAAGCGTGCAGAATGACCGGCTGCCATCAGCTCGGCCACGAGGCGTTCGACGTCGTCGGGGTTCGCATAGTCGCCGAGACGCACCAGATAGCCGGACTGGGCGACCGGCGCGCTCGCCACAGGCGCTGCCGCGCGCTGAGCCGGCTGCATCCGGCTCGGTGCCGGTGCCGGTGCCGGATCGACGCGCTGCGCAGCCACCGGCTCCGGCTCGGGTGCGAGCGGAGCAGGAGCTTCATCGGGCGCGCTCTGATCGACGGCCTGTGCCTCCTGCTCGGTGGTGGCTTCCTCATGCAGGTCACCCGCTTCGACGACCGGCGCATCGTCGAGGCCGTTCCCAGCCTCACCCGGCCGGTCTTCCGGCAATGCCGGCGGTTCGGTCGTCACACGCTCGACCAGCGGCGGGACCACTTCAACGGGGCCGGGCGTGACTTCAACACGCTCGACTGGCTGCGGCAGGGTTTCGTCCGGCGCGTCACCGTCGTAAAGACTCAGTCCCACGACGAGCAACAGCATGACCACGCAGGCCAGCGCGGCACGATAGAGCAATGCCTTGCGCCGGCGACTGGGGTCCAGCACTTCACGATAATCGCGCCCTTCGATCCTCATCGGCTCTGCTCCTCATCCGCCTGGCCGCCACGCTGCGCCAGAGAACGCACCAGCTCGGCCTCGGAGACCGAAATCCCGCAACGCTCGGCGATGCTGTCGACGTCGAGCCCCCGACGGGCGAAGACCAGGGCCTCGCTGTACTCCGGCGCAGTGCCCGGCGTGATCAGCGCACTCTCGAGCTGCGACTTGATCGCGCCCATCCGCTCTTCCATCGCCAACGCATGACGACGCTGCTCGTCCTGCTCGAGGCGCAACTGCGCGACATCGCGCCGCAGCTGCTGCACTTCCAGCTCCAGCTGGAAGGTGTCCATGCCCTCCTGCTTGTCCGCCGCCTCCAACGTAGCCGCGGGCTCGCGGGCGCTGCCGGGCGTCTTGCCCTGGTCGAGCTGCGAGGCCCGATAAAGCTGATAGAGCACATACAGGAAAAGAACGACGACGATCAGCCAGACGATTTCACGCATCACGCTCCCCCTGCATGACCCGCACCGGCGGGCATTGGAACACGCTTCAGGCCAGCCGCGCCGATCATGCGCCCGCCACCTTGGACAATGCCTGATCCAGATCCCAGACGATGTCGTCCAGGGTTTCGATGCCGATCGACAGACGTACCATGTCCGGCGGCACGCCGGCGGCACGCTGCTCCTCTTCGGAAAGCTGGCGATGCGTCGTCGAAGCCGGGTGGATGACTAGCGTCTTCGCATCGCCGACGTTTGCGAGATGGCTAATCATCTGCAAGGCGTCGATGAATCGCTCGCCCGCCACCTGCCCGCCCCGGATGCCGAAAGAGAGGATGCCGCCGGCGCCGCGTGGTAGGTAACGACGGGCCAGTGCATGGTCCGGGCTGTCGGCCAGCCCCGGGTAGTTTACCCATTCGACCTGGTCGTGCGCGGACAGAAACTCGGCCACCGCAAGCGCGTTGGCGACATGGCGATCCATGCGCACATGCAGGGTCTCGATGCCCTGCAACAGCATGAAGGCGTTGAACGGTGACAAGGCCTGGCCAAAGGTGCGCAGTGTTTCCATGCGAGCCTTCATCGTGAAGCCGAAGTTGCCGAAAGTCTCGTAGAAGCGAACCCCGTGATAGCCCGCGGACGGTTCGACCATCTGCGGGAAGCGCCCGTTATCCCAGGGGAAGCGGCCGGATTCGACGAGCACACCACCCATCGTCGTGCCATGACCGCCGATGTATTTGGTCGCCGAATGCACGACGATGTCGGCACCGTGCTCGATCGGCCGGCACAGATAGGGCGAAGCCAGCGTGTTGTCGATGACCAACGGCACGCCGGCCGCTCGGGTGACTTCCGCCACCGCAGCGATGTCGAAGACATTCAGCCCCGGATTGCCGATGATTTCGCCGTATACCGCCTTGGTCCTGTCGGTGATCGCGGCCGCGAAGTTGGCCGGGTCCGACGGGTCGACAAAGATCGTGCGGATGCCGAGCCGCCGCAGACTGACGTCGAGTTGCGAAAAACTGCCGCCGTAGAGCGTGCGCGCGGCGACGATCTCGTCACCCGCCTCGCACAGGGTGAGCAAGGCGGTCATCTGCGCCGCCAGGCCGCTGGACACCGCGAGGGCGGCCCGCCCACCCTCGAGTGTCGCGACCCGCTCCTCGAGCACCGCCACCGTCGGGTTGGAGATACGCGAATAGACGTTGCCGAAAGTCTGCAGATTGAACAGCGAGGCCGCGTGTTCGGCCGAGTCGAACACATAGGAGGTCGACTGGTAGATGGGCACCGCGCGCGCGCCGGTGACCGGGTCCGGCTGCTGGCCGGCATGAAGGCACAGGGATTCTATGCCGAAGCGATGGTCTGGCATCGGATGCTGGGCGGGCCAGCCGCCTCGGAAGTGATATTCCGGACGATAATACCTGCTGCCCCGACCTGCATACAATCGACACGCCCATGCTTACCGATATCCCGGCGATTCTTTTCTGGCTCAAGAAACTGCTCGGCCAGTTGCTGCTGCCACCGCTGGCCCCTCTGCTTCTGATCCTCGTCGGGCTCCTGCTGCTGCGCCGCTGGCGACGCACAGGTCTCTCGGTCGCATGGCTCGGACTCGCGTTTGCGATCGTCACCGCTTCACCTGCCACCGTCGGCTGGATGCTCGGCCCGCTGGAAGCCACGCCTCCAGTCAGCCTCGCGCAGGCACGACAGGCCCAGGCAATCGTGATCCTTGGCGGCGGCCGACGCAGCTATGCGCCGGAATATGGCGGCGAAACCGTCGGGCGCCTCACGCTGGAGCGGGTGCGCTTCGGCGCCCGGATCGCGCGCGAGACGGGCTTGCCGGTGCTGCTCACCGGCGGACTGCCGGGCGAGGGCATGGCCGAGGCAGATCTGATGCATGACGCGCTGGAGAACGATTTCGGCATCGCCCCCCGTTGGATCGAACGCGCCTCAAGGGATACGCGCGAGAATGCCGCCCTCTCCGCAGTCCATCTCGAAGCCGCGGGAGTGACCCGCATCGTGCTGGTCACCCATGCGGTTCACATGCCCCGCGCCGCGGCCGAGTTCGAAGCCCGAGGCTTCGAGGTCGTCCCTGCCCCGACCGGCTGGTTCGGCAACCGTGAGCCGTCGGATGACTTGCCCAATTTGCTTCCCGGTGCGAACTCCGCCTTCGCGGGCTGGCTTGCAACCCACGAATGGCTTGGTCGGCTGGCTTACCGTTTGGGGGTCTGAGTCTGTCCGTCAAACCTTGAGCCGACGATGAAGACAGAGAGAGCTGTGCAAGCATCTGGCATCCACACGCTCGTGCAGGCGTCACCCGCTGGCGTTCGCCGCTCACGCGGCTCCCACAGGTGAGGGAAACGCTTGCTGGAACGGCGTGGGCCGCGAACCACTCTAGCGGTACGCAGCCTGCAAGCACTAGCCACATGCGCTCGATTTGGTTTACGTCGCCCGGACTGCGACAATTGCGGCTTCACCGCAGCCGGACGACCGCGACAGGAGCATAGCCATGAGCGACGTGATGATCGTGCTGACCAACCTTCCGGACGAAGCGAGTGCACAGTCGCTGGCCGAGCAACTCGTCGGTGCGCGACTTGCGGCCTGCGTCAATCAGTTGGCGCCGTGCCGATCGGTGTACCGCTGGGAAGGTGAGGTCGTGAACGAAGTCGAAGTGCCGCTGCTGATCAAGACCACCCGGACGCGCCTTGCGGCGCTGCAGGACGCGATCCGGAGCGCCCACCCCTATGAACTTCCCGAGATCATTGCTGTCCCGGTAGAGTCCGGTTTGCCCGGCTATCTCGCCTGGGTCGCCGCCGAATGCAACTCCGGCCTATGACCGCGTGATCACCTCCAGCGCCCCATTCATGCCCAGCAAAACCTCCCCGATGCAACGACTTCTTTCACTGTTCGCGCTGATCGTCGCGATGCTCTTGTTCGCAGCGCCGGCCGCTGCCGACCCGATCGAGCCAGAGCGCGCCTTCCCGGCGTCGGCTCGCATGCTCAATGCCGACACGATCGAGGTCGTGTTCGACGTGCGGCGCAATTACTACCTCTACCAGGACAAGTTCGGTTTCGAGGTCGCCGACGAGCGTGCAACGCTCGGCACTGCCGAACTCCCGCCGGGGCGGCCGTACAAGGATGAGTTCTTCGGCGAAACCACGATCCACCGCGGCAAGGTCAACATTCTGCTGCCGGTTTCGGCGCCCGAAGGCGTCACCGAGATCGATCTGGTCGCCAAGAGCCAGGGGTGCTGGGATGGCGGCATCTGTTACCCGCCGATGGAACAGATCGTCCGGGTCGACCTGAGCGCCGCACCCGCCGGCAGTGGCCTCGGCCTGCTGGATCGTGCCCTCTCCGGCGGCAGTGCGCAATCGACCGGCAGCGCTACCGCACCCCGCATGGGCGACGAGAGCGGCCGCATAGCCAGCCTGCTGCGCGATGCGAGCGTGGGTCTGGTACTGGCGAGCTTCTTCGGCTTCGGGCTGCTGCTTGCGTTCACGCCCTGCACCTTCCCGATGATCCCGATCCTGTCGGGCATCATCGTCGGCCAGGGCGAACACATCAGTCGCATGCGCGCACTAGTGCTGTCGCTCGCCTATGTGCTGGGCATGGCCTTCACGTACGCGCTGGCTGGCGTGGCGGCCGGGCTGTCCGGCACGATGCTCACTGCGGCACTTCAGAACGCCTGGGTGCTTGGCGCCTTCGCGCTGCTGTTCGTCTTGTTGTCGCTGTCGATGTTCGGATTCTACGAGTTGCAGATGCCGAGCGCGCTGCAAAGCCGCTTGTCCGAGACAGCCAGCCACCGCAAGAGTGGAAGCCTGGGCGGGGTGGCGACCATGGGCGTGCTGTCGGCGCTCATCGTCGGCCCCTGCGTCGCGGCGCCGCTGGCCGGCGCATTGCTCTATATCGCACAGACCGGCGACGCCGTGCTCGGTGGCATGGCCTTGTTCGTGATGGCGCTCGGTATGGGTGCGCCGCTACTCGCGGTCGGCGTTGGCACGCGCTCGATGCTGCCAAAGATCGGTCCCTGGATGGAGGGGGTCAAGCGGGCTTTCGGCGTCATGCTGCTTGCCGTAGCGGTGTGGCTGCTGACTCCGGTCGTACCCGAAATCTTCACCATGCTCGCTTGGGCCGCGCTGCTGATCTTCTCCGGCATCTTCCTGCATGCGCTCGACCCCTTGCCGAACAACGCGAAGAACTGGATGCGCTTCTGGAAGGGTGCCGGCGTGGTGATGCTGCTCGCGGGTGCCGCAATGCTCATCGGCACCCTGGCCGGTTCGCGCGACCCATTGCAGCCGCTAGCAGTGTTGCGCGCCGATGCCGCGACACCGACCGCCCAGCCACGCTTCGAGCGCATCGACTCGATCGAAGAGCTCGAACTGCGCCTCGCGACTGCCAACACCCCGGTGATGCTCGACTTTTACGCAGACTGGTGCGTCTCCTGCAAGGAAATGGAGCGTTTCACGTTCAGCAACGCACAGGTCGCACAGCGTATGGACCGCATGCTCTTGCTCAAGGCCGACGTCACCGACAACACCGCCGAGCACAAAGCCTTGTTGCAACGCTTCAATCTCTTCGGCCCGCCGGGCATCATCTTCTTCAATCCCGAAGGACGAGAGATAGACAATCTGCGGGTCGTGGGCTTCATGCGCGCCGGCCCGTTCGGCGAGGTACTGGACGCAGTGCTG
Organism: Azoarcus taiwanensis; assembly: GCF_012910885.1. Classification (GTDB taxonomy): domain Bacteria; phylum Pseudomonadota; class Gammaproteobacteria; order Burkholderiales; family Rhodocyclaceae; genus Azoarcus_F; species Azoarcus_F taiwanensis. The sequence goes on from NZ_WTVM01000019.1 coordinate 9,054, forward strand.
CGTTAAGTCACGGTTTCGCCTACAATCTCGGCTTCCTTCCCGACGCTGATCCCCCCATGTTTTCCGGAATCGTGGCCGCCTGCGGCCGTATTACCGCTATTGCGCCGCTCGAAGACGGCGTGCGCCTGACTGTCGACACGAACGGACTCGACCTGTCGGACGTCGTCATCGGTGACAGCATCGCCAACAGCGGCGTGTGCCTCACGGTGATCGAGATCGATGGCCCGCTGGTGCGCTTCGACGTCTCGCGCGAGACCCTCAACTGCACTACCGGCCTCGACCAGACCGACGCCGAGGTCAATCTTGAAAAGGCGCTGCGGCTTGCCGACCGCCTCGGCGGACATCTGGTCACCGGCCATGTCGACGGGGTCGGCGAGGTGCTGCGCTTCGCACCAGTCGGCGAAAGCCACGAGCTCGTGATCCGTGCCCCGGCTGCGCTCGCCGGCTACATCGCTCGCAAGGGGTCGATCACCGTCAACGGAGTCAGCCTGACCGTCAATCGGGTCGAAGGCACCGACTTCTCGATCAACCTGATCCCGCACACGGTGGCGGTGACCAACCTCAAGCGGCTCGAAGCGGGAAGCCTGGTCAATCTCGAGATCGATCTCATCGCCCGCTACGTCGAACGCATGCTCGCCTGGCGCGAGGAGGCGCCGCAGCCATGAGTGCACTGTCTCCGATTTCCGAAATCATCGAGGAGATCCGCCTCGGTCGCATGGTCGTACTGGTCGACGAGGAAGACCGCGAGAACGAGGGTGACCTGGTACTCGCGGCCGAGCACGTCACACCGGAGGCGATCAACTTCATGGCGAAGCACGGGCGCGGCCTGATCTGCCTGACGCTCACAGAAGAGCGCTGCCGCCAGCTCGACCTGCAGCTCATGGTGCGCAACAACCGCTCACCCCACGGCACCGCCTTCACCACCTCGATCGAAGCCGCCGAAGGCGTGACCACCGGCATCTCGGCTCACGACCGCTCTCGCACCGTCGAAGCTGCGGTCGCTCGCCATGCCAAACCCGAGGACATCGTCCAGCCAGGTCACATCTTCCCGCTGATGGCCCAGCGCGGCGGTGTGCTGATCAGGGCCGGCCACACCGAAGCAGGTTGCGATCTCGCGATGCTCGCCGGCCTCGAGCCCGCGGCCGTGATCTGCGAAATCCTCAAGGACGACGGCACGATGGCGCGTTTGCCGGACCTCGTACCGTTCGCGAAAGAGCATGGCCTCAAGATCGGCGCGATCCGCGATCTCATCGAATACCGGGCTGCGACCGAGCATCTGGTGGAGCGGGTTGCCGACAAGGAAGTCGACACCGCCTACGGCCGCTTCCGCCTGTGCGCCTTCGAGGACAAGACCTCCGGCGACGTACACTTCGCGCTGGCCCGCGGCGACATCCGACCGGATGCCGAGACCCTGGTCCGGGTGCACGAACCCATCTCCGTGGTGGACTTCCTGGACCCCTCCTGCGGCAAGCACAGCTTTCCGGTCGGGACCGCACTCGAACGCATCGCAGCGGCCGAGCGAGGCGTGATGGTTCTGCTGTACCGCCCTCAAAGCGGCAAGGACCTGCTCGCCAGCATCAGCGGCAGCACCGCTCGCAGCGCGCGGTGGGATCCGCGACTGTTCGGCGTCGGAGCGCAGATTCTGCGCGACCTCAACGTCGGTAAGATGCAGGTGCTCGCACCGCGCCAGAAGATTCCGAGCATGGCGGGCTTCGGCCTCGAAATCACAGGCTTCATCGATCAGGATTGATCGCCCAGTAAATCGCACAACGGAACCGTACATATGGCACGTTTCGACAACATCACCGAATTCGAACCCGATCTTAACGGCCGCGGACTGCGCATTGGCATCGTCATGAGCCGTTTCAATCAGGACGTCTGCGAGGGCCTGCTATCCGCCTGTGTGGACGAGCTTCTTCGCCTCGAGGTCGCACCGGACCTCATCCGCGTGGCGACCGTTCCGGGAGCCCTCGAGATTCCGCTCACTCTTCAGACCATGGCGCGCAGCGGCCGCTTCGACGCGCTGATCGCACTCGGCGCGGTAATACGCGGCGAAACCTATCATTTCGAGCTGGTTTCCAATGAAATGGGTAGCGGCATCAACCGTGTCGGCCTCGACACCGGCATCGCGATTGCCAACGGCGTACTCACCACCGAGGACGACGATCAGGCGCTGGCGCGCATGCACGAGAAGGGCACCGACTGCGCACAGGCCGCAGTCGAGATGGCGAACCTGCTGAAGGCGCTGAAATGAGCGGCAAGGCAGCACGCCGCCGGGCTCGCGAGTTCGCGCTGCAGGGCATCTACCAGTGGCTGTTGTCGGGCAACTCGGTACCGGTCATCGAAGAGCATATCGAGCAGGCCACCGGTTTCGACAAGGCCGACCGCGAGTTCTTCGTCGGACTGATGCGCGGCGCGGTGGATCAGATCGACGAGCTGCAGGCTGAATTCGCGCCCTTCATCCATCGCGAGGTGCATGAACTGTCGCCCGTCGAGCGTGCCATCCTGCTGCTCGCCACTTTCGAGCTCAAGCACCACATCGAAATCCCCTACCGGGTGGTGATCAACGAGGCGATCGAACTCGCCAAGAGCTACGGCGGCACTGACGGTCATCGCTTCGTCAATGGCGTGCTCGACAAACTCGCGGCCCACCTCCGCAGCATCGAGGTCGAGGCCACTCGCGCGGGCAAGAATCCCGCCTGACTTAGAGCCCGCCATGGCGGGCGCATGACCGAGCAGAGACTCTGGCGGTCGCTCAAACCAAAAAAAACCCGGTTCGCCGTAAAGCGACCGGGTTTTTTTGCACGCCCCGCAAGGGGCGGCAATCACTTGCCGTTGACGGCGTTCTTCAACGAGGCGCCAGCCGAGAACTTGGGCACGCGTGCTGCGGCGATCTCGATGGTCGCACCAGTTTGCGGGTTGCGGCCAGTGCGGGCGGCACGCTCGGAAACTTCGAAAGAGCCGAAACCGGTAAAGGAGACTTTCTCGCCAGCGGCCATGCGCTCGGCGATGATGTCCAGAACGGCGGACAGCGAACGATCGGCTTGAGCGCGCGAAACATCCAGACGGTCGGCCAAGGCTTCGACAAATTCACCTTTGTTCATGCTTTTCCTCAATTGGTGTGTGTGTGGGACAAATCGAGTTTCAAATCTAGACTCCCGCGTCGCGCCCCATGTCTTCACGCTCCGCGGCTTTCGACGCAAGGAATCTGAAACCAACGGCATGGTATTCCACCGGGCCGCGGGGATCAACCAGAGTTTCGCTTTTTACGTGGGTTTGCACACATTCACAGGCCCAAAAACACTTCAACAGACCCGGCACCCCGCCCTCATCTCATATGACGAAACACCGAGGAAGCCAGCGGACCCGGCCGATGATATGGTTTAGCCTGTGGCCTGAATGGCACAGCACACCCATCCATGGTGTGAATATACAAGTATCCGACTCATGATACCGTCGACCTGTCACGCCCCCTGCAACGAGAAGTGGCTCCTCCGTCTCGTACCGGCCGGGCTGGCGGTCGCCATCACCATCGGACTGTCTCTAGCCGCACTCCCCGACAGTGGTGGCGCGTGGCGCCGGGTCGCGATCATCAGCGGCTGGGCGAGCAGCGGCTTGCTCGCCACTGCCATGCTGCTGATGGTCAGGCTGCCGCGACTTTCGAAGCTGTTCGGCGACCTCGACAATGCTTACCTGTGGCATCACCGCTGTGGCGCCGCCGCCTACCTCACCTTGCTTCTCCACCCGGTGGCGCTGGCAATGGACGCTGCGCAAGCCGCTCCCGGCTCGGGCTGGACGGCCATTTCGCCGGCGGGCGGTGAGTGGGCGCGGTGGCTTGGCTGGGCCGCGCTGCTCGGGCTGATGCTGGGTCTGATGGCCACCTTCGCGCTGAGACTGCCCTATCGGATCTGGCGCAACGCGCACTGGCTGCTCGCGTTTACGGTGGTCGGCAGCGTCGCGCATACCCTTGCCTACGTGGGCAATCACCCCGCGGCGCTGATCTTCGCGGGACTGTGCATGCTCGCGCTCGCGCTGCGCTTCGGTTCCACGGTTCTCGCCACGAATGCACGTCGCTACCAGGTCGTGGAGGCAGAGCAAGTGGCCACGCGCGTGATTGAACTCCGCCTCCGGCCGAAGAGCCGGCACATCGCCCTTCACCCCGGTCAGTTCGTCATGGCCGCCTTCGACGCCAACCCCGCCTATAGAGGCTGCGGCGAGTTCCACCCGTTCACCGCCAGCGAGGTCAGCAGTGACGGCAGCCTCAAGCTTGCGATCAAGGCGCTCGGCCCCTGCACCCGCCGAATCCAGGGCATCAGCCCCGGCGCGATCGCGCGACTGCAGGGGCCGTTCGGCGGCTTTCTTTCGTGCGACCGCGATCGTCCTCAACTCTGGGTGGCGGCCGGCATTGGAATCACGCCTTTCGTCGCAGCACTTCGCGCCGAACGCTGCTTAGTCGCCACCGAGTTGATCTATGCGTTCGCCGAGCGCGACAGCGCGGCGTTCGTCGACAAGCTGAGTGCGCTTGCCGATGCCGACCCGTTGCTGTCACTGACGCGAATCGAGGCTGCGGATGCAAGTGCCGCCATCAAGCGCCGATTGGACGAGCTCCACGACCTTAAAGACCGCGCCTTGCAGATCTGCGGCCCGGCCGACATGGTCGCCTGGATCGCCAGTGAAGCCCGGCGACGGGGAGTCGCGGCCGGCAACATCCATTTCGAGCGTTTCGATTTCCGATGACGCGCATCCTCTTCATCGTCGCCACTGCGCTGTTCTGGACCGCCATCGCGTGGTTCGCGCTTCAGGCGCCCACGGACGTGCGCAGCCCCGCTGTTGCGGACGCGGAGACAACGTCAGAGGCCCCGGAAACTCCCCAACCCACCTTCTCGCTGAAAACACTGGCGCAGCACGACCACATCGACGACTGCTGGATGGCAATCGACGGCGTCGTCTACGACTTCACCGAATACATCCCGCGTCACCCGACACCGGCCGAGGTGATGACGGCCTGGTGCGGGCGGGAGGCGAGCGCGGCCTACCACGACAAAGGCGACGGCGAACCGCATTCGCGGCGCGCCGACGCAATGCTGCCGCGCTACCGTATCGGCGTACTCAACTGAAACCGCGACCTGTTAGAACAGGTTCGTTCAGCCCGCCAGGGCGTCCTGATGCTTGCCACCGAGCCCCAGATAGGCCTCGATGATACGTGGGTCGTTCGCCAGCTCGCTTGCCGGTCCCTCGATGGTGATCTCGCCGGTTTCCAGCACATAGGCGTAATCGGCGACCTGCAGGGCGGCGCGGGCGTTCTGCTCGACAAGCAGGATCGACACCCCACGGCTGCGCAGTTCGCTGATGATCCTGAAGATCTCGCGCACGATCAGGGGTGCGAGTCCGAGACTCGGTTCGTCAAGCATCAGCAGTCGGGGCTTGGCCATCAGCGCACGGCCGACTGCCAGCATCTGGCGTTCGCCGCCCGACAGCGTGCCGGCGAGCTGGGCGCGGCGTTCCTGGAGGCGCGGGAACAATTCGAAGACCTCTCCCAGCGTCGTGCCGTGGTCGCGCTTGCCTTCACGGTAACGCTGGAAGGCGCCGAGTACGAGGTTGTCCTCGACACTCATCTCACCGAACAGGTCGCGTTTCTCAGGCACAAGATTCATGCCTCGCGCAACCATTGTCTCGACCTCGGGAGAATGCTCGACTGCGCCACGAAAACGGATCTCGCCTACCGAGGGCAGCACTCCCATGATCGCTGACAGCATCGTTGTCTTGCCAGCACCGTTCGGACCGATGACGGTGACGATGGATCCCTCGTCGAGCCGGATCGAGGCGCCGTGAAGCGCTTCGACCTTGCCATAGAAGACGCTCAGATCTCGCACCTCGAGCAGGGTGCCGCGGGTGTCTGTTTCGCTCATTCGACGCCTCCCAGATAGGCCTGAAGTACGGCGGGATCCTTCTGCACCTCCTCCGGAAGGCCTTCGGAGATCTTCTCGCCGAATTCCATCACGACGACGCGATCGACCAGGCCCATGACGAAATCCATATCGTGCTCGACGAGCAGGATGCCCATGCCTTCCGCTGACAGCTTGCGCATCAACTCGGCAAGCGCCTGCTTTTCCTTGTAGCGCAGACCGGCTGCAGGTTCGTCCAGCAAGAGCAGGCAGGGGTCGGACGTCAGCGCCCGGGCAATCTCGACGATCCGCTGCTGGCCGAGCGCCAGACTGCCGGCTTCGACGAACATGTAGTCCCCCAGGCCGACTCGCTCGATCTGTTTTGCGGCTTCAGCGAGCAGCCGCTTTTCCTCTTGGCGGTCCAGCCGCCAAGCCGCTGACAGCACGCCACGGTTGCCCCGAAGGTGCGCACCGATGGCGACGTTCTCGATAACGCTCATCGTCGGCAATAGCTTGACGTGCTGGAAGGTCCGACTCATCCCCATGCGCGCGATCTCGCGCGAGGTCTTGCCGGTCACATCCTTGCCGAGAAAGGTGATCTTGCCGGAGGTCGGCACATCGACACCCGAGACCTGATTGAACATCGTGCTCTTGCCGGCACCGTTGGGTCCGATCAGCGCCAGAATCTCACCGGCACGCACCTCGAGACTGAGACGGTTGCAGGCGATCAAACCACCGAAGCGGCGGGTAACCTCGCGTGCATCGAGCAGTAGCTCACCTTTCGACGGCAATTCACGCGAGGGCAGCGGCTCCACGTTGCGATCGATCTGCCTCTGCTCGGCGCGCACCGGTACGACGCGCTGGGTCAGCGAAGTCAGGATCGGCCACAGGCCACCGCGCGCCCGGTGCAGGATCAACACCAGCAAGGCACCGAAGAAGATCACCTCGAAGTTTCCGGCCTGGCCAAAAATCGCCGGCAGAATGTCCTGCAACCACTGTTTGAGCACGGTGATCACGGTTGCACCGATGATCGCACCCCAGACGTGCGCTGCACCGCCGAGCACCGCCATGAACAGATACTCGATACCCATGTGGATACCGAACGGCGTCGGATTCACGAAGCGTTGCATATGAACGTAAAGCCAACCCGAAGCGCAGGCAAGCAAGGAGGCGATGACGAAGATCACCATGCGCGAGCGCGCGGTATTCACCCCCATTGCCTCAGCCATGATCATGCCGCCCTTGAGGGCACGAATCGCTCTCCCCTCACGGGAGTCCAGCAGATTCAGGGTGGTGATCACTGCGAGCAACACGAACAGCCAGATCAGATAGAAGATCTGATGCCCTTGGCGAAGCTCATAGCCGAAGACCGCGATAGGCGGAATCCCGCCAAAGCCGGTGTGTCCGCCGAGAAGACCCATCGTACCGAAGAGGAAGTACAGGCTGATACCCCAGGCGATGGTCCCCAAGGGCAGGAAGTGGCCTGACAACCGAAGCGTGACGAGACCGATCAGATAGGCACTCGTCCCGGTGACGATCAGACCGGCGACGAGTGACAACCAGGGCGACCATCCCATCCATGCCAGCCAGCCCGGCAGATCGCTCGCCGTGGTCAGCACCGCAGTCGTGTAGGCGCCCAAGCCGACGAACGCAGCCTGGCCGAAGCTCGTCAGCCCGCCAACGCCGGTCAGCAGCACCAGTCCGATCGCCACCATCGAGTACAGCCCGATGTAGTTGAGGACAGTAATGTGGTACGGCTTGAGGACCAGCGGCGCTAGCGCGAGCAACACCACAAGGACAATCATCAACACCTTCGGAGAGAGTTCGAACTTCATTCCTCTTCCTCCATGTGATGGGTGGTCAGTGATCGCCAGACCAGAACCGGGATCACGAGCGTGAAGACGATGACCTCCTTGTAGGCACTCGCCCAGAAAGAACTGAAGGACTCGAGAAGCCCAACCATCAGCGCGCCCGCAGCGGCAATCGGATAGCTCGACAGTCCCCCGATGATCGCGGCGACGAAGCCTTTGAGGCCGATCAGGAAGCCGGTGTCGTAGTAGATGGTCGTGATCGGGCTGATCAGCACACCAGACAGCGCGCCAATCAACGCTGCGAGGAAAAAGGTCAGCTTGCCGGCAAGCATCGGTGAAATCCCCATCAGGCGGGCGCCGTTCGGGTTGATCGCGGTCGCCCGCAATGCCTTGCCGTAGATCGTTTTGCTGAAGAACAGCGCAAGGGCAACGATGAAGACCAGGGACGACAGGATGACCCAGATCGTCTGCCCGGTGACGAACATCGGCCCAATCTCGAAGCGCGCATTCGAGAACGGCGAGGTGCGATACCCCTCGGGGCCGAAAAAGACCAGACCGAGTCCGACCATCGCGACGTGGGCTGCGATCGACATGATCAGCAGCACGAGCACCGGCGCATCGGCGATCGGTTGATAGACCAGGCGGTACATCATCGGGCCCATCGGCACGACGATCAGAAGCGTCAGCAACACCTGCACGGCCAATGGCAGGTCACGCAGCGGCAGCGACCAGACCAGCGCGAGCAACAGCAGCGGATAAATGAGATTAACGCCGGCGATCCCCACCACCTTGCGCGACTGGCCGGCACGAATAGCGGACACACCGTCCGCCAGCGTGACCACGACACCCGCGCCCAGCAGCAACCACATCGTTGCAGGAAAGAATCCGTTCTCGATCATGGCCAGGGTGAGCGCGCCATAGGCGACGAACTCCCCCTGCGGAATAAAGATCACCCGGGTGACAGCGAACACCAGCACGAGCGCAAGCGCCAGAAGCGCGTAGATAGCTCCGTTGGTGATGCCGTCCTGCCCGAGGATCAGCGCTATTTGCAAGTCCATGCGTTACCCCCGCTCTCCAGCCGCCGTCTCTCATCTTGGGCCAAGCGACCGGCGGTGCGCATCCATCGGCGCGACAACACCCCCGGCAGTGCGCCAAGCGCGACTACCCTTCCGAGAAAAACAACGGAAACCGGATTACTGTCTGTGCACCCGAGACGGGAAAACCCGTTCCCATCCGATCCGGATGCCTAAACTCCGAGTCAAATGACCCTTCCTCTTGCCGGCGCTGTCACGAGGCGCGACGCACCTCGCGTGAGGGTGGGCACCACGCCCACCCTCAGCCGACCTCCAGGTCAGGATCAGTCTGCGAGCTTCCAGGTGCCGTTCTGGATCTGGACCATGACGCGAGCGCGCTGGTCGAGACCCAGGTGGTCCGTCGGACTCATGTTGAAGATGCCGTGCGCACCCGCGGCTTCACTCACGTTCTCGAGTGCGTCGCGCAGTGCTGCGCGAAACTCGGCGGTGCCAGGCTGCGCAACCTTCAGCGCCTCGGGCACCGCTGCCTCGAGCAATACGCCGGAGTCCCAGGCATGCGCGCCGAAGGTGGACACGCTGCCGGCACCGTGCGCGGCTTCGTACGCACGGATGTAGGTCAGCGCACTCGCCTTGACCGGGTTGCTGTCCGGCAGTTGATCTGCGACCAGTACCGGGCCGGCGGGCAGGAAGGTACCTTCACAGTCGCGACCGCACACGCGCAGGAAGTCGTTGTTGGCCACACCGTGCGTCTGATAGATCTTTCCGGCATAGCGGCGCTCGACCAACGTGCGCTGCGGCAGCGCGGCCGGAGTGCCGGAGCCTGCGATCAGAATCGCATCCGGGTTTGCCGAGATGAGTTGCAGCACCTGCCCGGTCACCGAGGTGTCGGTACGGTTGTATTGTTGCGTGCTGACGACATCCAGTCCGCGCAGCCCCGCGAGCGTGCGGAAGTGCTCGAGCCAGCCCTCGCCGTAAGCGTCGGCGAAGCCGATGAAGCCCACCGTCTTGATGCCATGGTTGGTCATGTGCTCGATGATGGCGGTCGCCATGTGCTGGTCGTTCTGGGGCGTCTTGAAGACCCAGCGACGCACGTCGTCTACCGGTTCGACGATGCGGCTGGACGCAGCCCAGGAAATCATCGGCGTGCGGGACTCTGCCGCGACCTCGATCATTGCGAGCGAGTTCGGCGTGGTCGTGGACCCGAGCACGACATCGACGCGATCTTCGTCGACGAATCGACGGATATTCTTCACCGCCGAGGTGGTATCGGAGGCGTCATCAAGAACAATGTACTGAATCGCCTGGCCGGCGATTTCCTTCGGCATCAGATCGGCCGTGTTGCGCTCAGGGATGCCGAGCGAAGCAGCCGGTCCGGTGGCTGAAACGGTGACACCAACCTTGATCTGCGCGTGCGCAGCGCCGACCGAGAACGCAAGCCCGATTGCGGCAAGCAAAGCCTTATTGAATTTCATGACGTCTCCTCCTGTTTATGATTTACCGCAATCGGATCGAGTCCGAAGACGGGCACTACGGTCAAACGATTTCAGCCTGGAAGCTCAACGGTTGACGAGATCAATAGTAGCTGATTCGTCGACCGTGGAGTCAACAGTTGTTTCTGAAGCTCTTCGTACCAACTGACAATGACACGGGTGACGCTTTTGCCTCCTCGGCAGGTCTGGGGCAAACGGCCTCAGGCTGCATGATGATTCGTGTCCTTTGCCTCACATATACTGACCGGCATCCACACGCAGCACCTCACCGGTGATCATGCGGGCCGCATCCGAAAGCAGGAAAACCACTGCCGCAGCGATATCTTCCGGGCGGGCGAGTTCGCCCAGTACGGCCTCGCTGCGGGCACGATCGATCACCTCCGCCGGCAACGCACGCGCCATTTCGGTCATCACCATTCCCGGTGCGACCGCGTTGACGGTAATGCCTTTGGGCCCGAGCTCGCGCGCAGCGGTCTTCGTCAAGCCGATAAGCCCCGCCTTGGCAGCACTGTAGTTCGCCTGACCGAACTTCCCCCGCATGCCGTTGATTGAAGTGATGTTGACGATGCGGCCCTTGCCCGAGGCAACCATCGCGGGCGCACAGGCGCGCACGAGATTGAAGACACCGCCGAGATTGACATCAATCACCGATTTCCACTCCGCGTCGCTCATCTTCAGCAGGCTGCGATCGCGGGTGATGCCGGCGTTATTGACCAGCATCGTGGCGGGTTGCGGAAGGCAAGCCACTGCAGCGCCCACGCTGTCAGGATCAGCCACGTTGACCTGATGCACGGTCGCGACCGGGTGGTCGCCGTCCATGTCGAACACGTGTACCGTCGCGCCGCACTCGATCAGCACGTCGGTGATCACCCGGCCAATACCCCGCGCGCCGCCGGTGACGATGGCAACGCGACCGCGAATCCCGTCATCAAGCCTCATGCCACTCCTCCATGCCAAGCCTTGTGGAACTCAAGCCAGCGCACGCGACAGCGCGAGCTTCTGACCCGGTCGAAAGCCGCAGCGCTCGAGGAAACGCGCCAGACTGAAATGGTTCCATTCGATCTCGGTGCGCACCGACTCGACGCGCAGCGATGCGAGGTTGGCCAGCAGCTGAGAAATCAGCGCACGTCCCACCTCACGACCGGTCATGCCCGGATCGACACCGATTGTGTCAATCACCGCGCTGGTGGCCGCTCGGCCGAATTCGCCATAGTCGACCCGCGCCATGATGAACCCGACCACCATGTCGTCCTGTTCGGCGACCAGTGATACCCGGACCCCCGAGTCTCCCAGGGCTTCTTCGAACTTGCGCCGGTAGTAATCGATGCGGTCGGTGCCGGTGCCGTGACGGTCGATGCGCACGACGGCGTGGAGATCCTCGGCAGCGAGCGAACGCACCGGAACCTTGTCGCGTGACAGGGCTTCGAATTCGTCGGGACTCGGGTCACTGTAGTCGGGTTCGGTCGAGAACTGATCGAGTAGCTGTTTCGTTGTGGGATGGGGGCGACTGGACATCGTTTGTCTCCGTCTTGGGTTCGGTTCCGGGCAGCTTCAGAAGCTCACGAATTCGGTGGGGCGCTCGAGCACGACGCGGGGCGCAAGCCTGAAGTCCGCGGCTGAGAAGAACTCGACCAGGCCGGGTTGATCCCACTCCGCCTGAGTTCGCATTTCACTGGCGCCTCGCGCTAGGGCACTGCGGTCGAATTCGCCAAGCAGGGTACGTGCGAGGCCGCGCCGCCTGAGCGCCGGATCGACCCCGATCGCGTCGAGCACCGCAACCTTGCCCTTGACCCCGAATTCGCCGTCGAGCAGGTGCCCAAGGATGAATCCCGCCACCTGGTCGCCCGACTGCGCGACACACGAAAAAAACCCCTCGGGGCGCGCCTGCTCCGCCCGCAGCCTGCGCTCGAAGAAGCCCGTTCTGGCCTCACCGCCGGTCGTACGATCCAGCCGCACGATCTGCTCCAGATCGCTCGCGACCATCGGACGCATGCTCACGCCATTGTCTGTTGCGGTCATGATGCCTCCCGTTCAACCGTGCAGGTTCTGGTACTTGGTCATCAACTCGTCGTTCGACTCGCGATAATTCGGATCGTCCGGGATGCAGTCGGCCGGACAGACGAGCCGGCACTGCGGCTCGTCGAAGGCGCCGACGCATTCGGTACATTTCATCGAGTCGATGACGTAGATCGGATCGCCCGCGCGGATCGCCTCGTTCGGACACTCTTCGACGCAGGCATCACAGGCCGTGCAGTCGTCGTTGATTATCAAAGCCATGATTGCTTCCTCCTGTAAGGAATGGTCACGCGGCGACCCTCTGTTCGCCCAGGCGGGCGAGCTTTTCGTGGCGGAATGCGCCCCACAACGCCGCGCCGATCGCACCAGCAAAGGGCGAGTCGGGGTGGTTCAGCGCCTGCACCGTCATCTTCTGTTCCTTGACCGACTCGTTGAGCGTGGTCATCAAACCCTCATCGAGTGCCAGACCACCGGTGGCCAGCACCACACCGTCGCGGGCGCCGATCGATTTCAGCAGCTTGGCTAGCCGTCCGGCCATCGAGATGTGTATCCCCTTGAGGATGTTCGGCGCACTTATCCCCCGCGAAACCATGTTGATCACGTCAGTCTCGGCCAGTACCGCGCAGATGCTGGACACCACTTCGGGGTTGTCGGCCTGCTGCGACAGCGCGCCGATTTCGTCCTGCGCGATGCCCAGATAGCGGGCGATGTTCTCCAGAAACTGGCCTGAACCGGAGGCGCACTGGCTGGTCATCTTGTACTGCTCGACCTTGCCGCGTTCGTCGCAGCGGATCGCCCGGCCGTGCAAGGCGCCGATGTCGAGCACCCCACGCGCGTCTGGGTTGAGAAAGATTGCGCCGCGCGCATGGGTGGTCATCGAATAGAAGTGGCCGGTATGAAAAGCAAGACTCTCGCCTTCACCGGTGGTCGCGACGTAATCGACGTCGGCACCCTTGATGCCGGCCTCTTCCAGCAATTCGTTGTAGGACTGCTCCGCGAGCTTGAACGGGTCGCGCTGGCGAATCCGGTCGTTGCGCTTTGCCAGCCACTCGCTCTTGTCGCCTTCAACCCTGAACAGAACCGTCTTGACTGCGCCGGTGCCGATGTCGATGCCTGCTGTGATTGTCATGTCATGCCTCCATCACGGCACGCCGGGCGAACTCGGAAGCGCCCAGAGCACCGGTATAAATCGAATCGGGATCGATGTTGATCTGCACGTCGCCGTAGTTTTCCTTGACGAGCTGTCGCAGCTCCTTGACGGCCGCCTCGTTCTTGGCCACGCCGCCGGTGAAGGTGAACTGGTCGGTGATGCCACCGGAACGCGAGATGATCGACATCGCACGCAACATGATCGCGCGGTGCAGGCCCGCGAGAATGTCCTCGCGCTTGTCTCCCAGCGCCAGCCGGTCCCGCAACTCGGCACCCGCGAACACGGTGCAGGTCGAGTTGATGCGGATGGTCTTGCTCGCTTTCATCGCCAGCGGACCCAGTTCGTGCAGGCCCATGTTCATCTCGTCCGCGACGTAGCCGAGATAGCGTCCGGTTCCCGCCGCACAGCGATCGTTCATCTGGAAGTTCACCACGATGCCCTTCTCGTCGATCTGGATGCCCTTCGTATCCTGGCCGCCGATGTCGAGCACCGTCCGGGTCGCCGGGTACATCAGGTGCGCGCCGAGGCCATGACAGAGAATCTCCGAACGGATGTGCTCTTTCGGGAACGGCAACCTCACGCGACCGTAGCCGGTGCCAACGACGTAGCGCTCCTTCATATCGACATCGAGGGCCACCTTGATCGGCGCTTCGAGCGCGGCGGTATCGAGCAGTTCACCGGCGATCTCATCACGCACCCGCTCCATCGCACTGACGAACTTGCGGTTCATGTCACCGGAGGGCGGGCGGTTCTCGACCTCGATGATCGACTTGTCGTACATGTGCAGCAGATGATCGAAACTGACCCCGCCGCCACGGGCAACCTCTTCGCCGATCTGCATGAAGCGCGAACCGGCGATGTCGCGAAAGAAGTCGGACTTACGCTGCGCGTCGGGCGCAAACAGCTTGTCGGCCTCGTCGTCGCGTAACCGGCGGAAGGTCTCGGTGAGCGCTTCGATGATCGGCTTTTCCATGCCGGCAAAGCGCGGCCCGTCGACGTTGCTGATGCACGTCTGCTCGAGATCGCCGAGCTGCTCGATGAACTGCTCCCGACGAAAGTTGCGGGTCAGCCCCTCGAGCACGTCATCGACGCGGCCCGCGAGCGCGGGCTCCTTGTCGAGCTCACGTCGGATCAGGCTCAGCCTCGCGTCAATGAAAGCCTCGAGCTTGGACACGCGCGCCGCGGTATCGTAATTCGAGCGCGAATTGGTGATGCCCCGGCCGAGTACCTGTCCCTTGTCGTCCATGACGACCGCCTTGGTCGTCGTGGAACCCAGGTCGATTCCGATGAAACACTCCATGGTTCGCTCCTTATGCGGCGGCCAGCGATGCACCGCTGCGCTTCTGGTCGATCATCTGGAAGTAGCTTTCCAGGCGGTTCTTGACGTTCGCATGCGAGAAGTAACGCGGGTCGACCAGGTCGGTTTCGATGAACGCCGCCGGCTTGCCGGTGCGCTTCTCGATCTCCCGCATCATCAGCAGTTGGCCGGCGGAGAAGCTGTTGCAGCTCTTGATCGAGTTGATCAACAACCCGTCGGCCTGGTAATCGTTGATGTATTTCTCGAGCAGCTCGACACGCTGCGGCAGGTTGTTGTTGGTGTAGCAACCGAGGCAGTAGTCGGCGAGCGTGCCGAGTGGATCGTTCGGATCGTGGCGGAAACCCTGGTCATACAGACCACCGACCTTGGTGTAGGAACTCGCGACAACGACCGCGCCCTCGTCATAGAACAGCTTCCAGAACTCGCGGAAACTGGTCCAGTTCGGGGGGCCTTCCACCACGAGACGATACTTTTCGCCCTGGAGATCGCCTTCGGGCGTGATCGGACCCTTGCCCGCTGCCAGACGCTCCTCGACCTCCTTGCGCAGCAAACCGTAGTACTCGACCGCATCCTCGGTGCCGCGGAAGGCGGTGAAGATCGGGCCGATGTAATACACGCCGCCAAAGTACGCATCGATCGGCGATGGCTTGTTCTTGCCACTCTCGAGTACCCACACCAGATCATCCTCGGCCTTGGCGGAGTTTTTCAGGTATTCGCGCAGGCGGTCGATGTCGAACTTGACCCCGGAGACCTGCTCGAACATCGGGATCACTTCTTCCTTGAGCTGCTTGACGACGAAGTCGCGCATATTCTTCGTGATCTTGCCGTCGCCCTGATACGGAATCTGCAGCATGACCGTCGGGCACTTGTACTCGTGGCGCAGCAGCTCGAACCACTTCATGAAGGTGAAGCAACCGGTATAGGACAGCAGCAACATGTCGGGCGCAGGCATCGGCTTGCCGTTGGGCGCAATGTTGCCGCGGCCCATCATGCCGATGTCGGCCTTGACGTAGGTACAGACGTCCTCGGAGTGCCCGCTCTTCTCCGCGTCCATGATCATCGCGCCGCTCTGCTTGCGCAGACCGTTCTGGATGGCGTTGGTCTCGGGGAGGTTATTGACCATGTCGAAACACATGATCAACTCGTTGAGGTTGCCCGGGACGAAGGTCGATACGATCTTCTCGCCGGACTCCCTGGTGCTGGTGAGCCGATCGTAGTTGCCCGCGATCATGTCCTTCTGCTTCAGCATGGAAGGCTCTTTG
Source organism: Azoarcus taiwanensis (assembly GCF_012910885.1). Classification (GTDB taxonomy): domain Bacteria; phylum Pseudomonadota; class Gammaproteobacteria; order Burkholderiales; family Rhodocyclaceae; genus Azoarcus_F; species Azoarcus_F taiwanensis. The sequence goes on from NZ_WTVM01000019.1 coordinate 25,020, forward strand.
ATGACTTCGGTATCCACTTTCGTGTTCATGGTCAGCTCCACAGTTTGATCGAGTCGGCAAAGGTGCCGGCCTGCTCGCGGATCGGCTGCATCTGGCCCGAGTTCTCCGCGTACTTGAAGGAGATGTACGGAACGTTGTGCTCCGAACACCGGTCGGCGAGCATCGGACGCTCGAGCAGCGCCGGATCGCAGAAGCTGGGGGCCGCAAAGATCACGCCCTCGGCCGCATTCTTCCGTACCTGCTCGAGCAGGAACATGCCCTTGTCTTCTTCCTGGGTGTCATATTTGGCGGCTGTGCTGGCCGATTCGTGCAGGAAGGCGAGGGCCAGGTTCTCCATCGGGTCGCCGCTGGTCGACACCGGTTTCTGGAGCCAGCGGTGCACCAGCATGTAATCGTCATCGACGATGTAACAGCCCGAGAGCTCGATGGACTTGATCAGGTTCAGCGGCGGCTGCTCGCAGAAGGAACCATTGATGACGACCCGGCAGTTGTCGCGCTTGGGCGCATCGACTTTCTCCGCGGCCGCAAGGTAGTCCCTGAGCATCTGGTTGTGCTCTTCCACCGGCAACACCAGGCCGGCGCGCATCAGCAGATACACATCGGCCGACGGAACCTTCCAGGGCTCACGCGAGCGCATCGCATAAACGTCCATGGCGAGCTGGCGGTTCTCGTTATAGACCTCGATCGAGGCGCGCAGCGCGTCGTCTGTGATCTTGCGCCCGGACAACTCCTCGAGCCCCTCGCGCAACTCATTGAGTTCATTGACGTAGTAGTTGCCACCGACATCGTCGCGGTAGTTCTGCGGCACGTCGAAGTAGCGCACGTACTTGCCCGGGAACATGAGTTTCCACATCCCTGACAGGTTGCGGATCACGTCGCAGATGCTGGGGAACAGCATGCCATCGACAAAGTCCATGCGCTTGGACAGGCCGAGTTCGATGGTCGAGCGTGGAATCCGGCAGATATAGCTCTGATAGTAGGCGTCGCCGTGGATCACCTCGAGTTGGTCACCGCCGCCCATGATGCCCAGGGGCAACATGCCGGCCGCATGGATGATCTCGCGCGGCACATAGACCGGCATGTAGGCGATCACTTTACGATCGGGATCGGCCTCCTTCCACTGCCGGGAGGCGGTAAAGTCGAGGTCGTCGTATAGCGCCTCACAGCGCGCAATGATTTCTGCGGTACTCATGGTCAACGGTTCTCCCAGTTTGCTGGACGCTTCTCGAGAAAGGCCTGCAGCCCTTCCACCGCATCGTGGCTCGCCATCAAATCGCCAAGATAGAGGGCTTCCACAGTGTTCAGTTTTTGCTTGATCTGTTCGACCAGATCGCCGCGCGCCGCCTTGACTGCGAAACGCAGCGAACTGGCACTGAGCTTCGCCAGATGCTCGTCGTACCACGCCAGGGCCGCAGCCTCGGGGTCGTCGAAAAGGCCATCGACGAGTCCGATGCGATGCGCGTCGGCACCATCGATACTGCGCCCGGACCACAACAGATCTTCCGCGCGGGATTGACCGATTCGCGGCGGCAGCAGGCAGGAGGCCGCAGGCGCGAACACGCCCAGGCGAATCTCGGGCTGGCCGAACTTTGCATCCGCAGTCGCGAACAGCAGGTTCCCCGCCGCCGCAACCTCGAGCCCGCCACCCAGGCACTGGCCGCGGATCGCGACCATGATCGGCACCGGACTGTCGAGCATCACGCGGATCAAGGCATGCAGGCTCTTCAACATTTCGGCGCACTGCCCGGGCAGATGCTCCTCAACGCTTGCGCCAAAGCTGAAGTGCGGCCCCTCGGCGTCGAGCAGCACCGCACGCAGTGATGTCGCGCCGAGATGTGCCTGCAGTGCGGCCTGCAGTGCGCCGATCATGGCGGCATCGACGATGTTGGCCTTCGGTCGGGCAAGGCGCAGACGCAGAAGACCGTCGTCGCGCTCCAGCCAGACCTTCAGCGGGGAAGTGGCCTCGCTCATCACTCGGCTCCCGGCATCAGGCTGTCGATCAGTTCCGGCGTCCAGGGCACGCCCTTCGCCAGTGCGCGCCGCAAGGCCGTGAAGTCGATCTCGCGACCGGTGTCCTTGTTGCCTTCGTTGAACGCACGGAAACCCGTCCGAGCTTCGTTCATCATGTTCAAGGCGAGCCAGGCTCGGCTGTTTTCCTTGTTACGGTTCCACGCATCGAGCTTGGGCTTGCGCAGCTCTTCAAAGCTCTTGGTGAGGCACTCAGGGAAGGTGTCGAGCAGCTTGGCGCACAGTTTCTCCACCGCCTCATCCAGCAGCGAAAGATCGACTTCGCCCTGCTTCAGCAGCGCCTTGCCCTCAGCTAGCGCTTCACCGGTCTTGAACTCACCATGAACGATGCGACCGAACTCGTCGAGATAGCGATCGGTGATCACAGTCGGGTTCGGCACAAATTTGCCGTCGATCTTGAGCGCCGGGACGATTTCAGTGCAGATTCCCAGACGATAGGCCTTGTGCGCCGAGAACGGCTCGCACAGGGTGCCCGAGACCATCGCCTGTTCGCATCCGATCATCAGCGGCAGAAAATCGGTTGCACCACCGATTGCCGCGGAACCATGCTTCGGGCCGGCCTGGCCGAAGTTCGCAAGATCCTGCGCGATGGTGAAATCCGCCGCCATGCCGATTTCCTGACCACCGCCGATACGCATCCCATTCACGCGACACACGACCGGCTTGTCGCACGCCAGAATGGACGACACCATGTCGTTGAACAAACGCATGTACTGCCGATACTCCTGGGGGTTGCCAGCGTAATACTCAGCGTATTCCTTGGTGTTGCCACCGGTGCAGAAAGCCTTGTCGCCGGTCGCGGTAAACACCACCGCGACCACGTCGCGCGCCATTGACGCGGCCCTGAAGGCGAGAATCAGGCCCTTGGCCATATCAGTGGTATACGAGTTGTACTGCTTGGGGTTGTCGAGAGTGATCCATGCGTTGTACAGATCCGGCACGATCTCTCCGGCGCGATTGCGCGCCGGGCGCTTCTCGTAGAGCACGCCCGGCATTACGGTTTGCGGGACGAGGTTGTGGTCGGCGAGTTGCTTGGGGGCGAGTTGTTCGATGAGCGTCGCAGTGGTTTGGTTCATTGGGCTGTCTCCTTGGGAATCCGTATGGCTCAGGCGGCTGGCGTGAGAATCGCGCGCCGCGTCAGCTTGTGCGCATGTGCGTCGGCAAAGACGTCATTGATACGGTCCAGCGGGTGTCGCTCGACGAAGCTGGCGAGATCGATCTTGCCGTTCAGGACCAGGTCGAGTGCGGCCGGATAGTGCTCGGGCAAGCACCCCCAGTTGCCCATCGCGCGCGCGTGGAACGCCATGAGGTTGGATAGCCGGACTTCGATCTTGTCCATCGTGAAGCCGACCACGGCAAGGGTCGCGCCAAAGGTCAGCAGACTGAAGGCATTGCTCTGACCGGCACCGGTACCGGAGCACTCGAAGATCTTCCAGCGCGTCATCCGCAGCCCATTGGATCTGGCGTGAGCCTCGACCGCCTTCTTCATGTCACGACCGGAGACTTCACGAGCGTTCAATGTGAGCGCTGCTCCGTGCCTGCTCATGAGTGCGAGTTTCACCGGGTCCACATCGACCGCAACCACCTCCGCACCAAAGGCTCGCGCAATCTGGACCGCGTAGCCACCGACGCCGCCGACGCCGATGACGATCACCAGATCGCCGGGCTCAACCCCTGCCTGCAGTACGGCCTGGTAAGGCGTCGTGACCGCATCGGCGACCACCGAGACGTCGGCCAGCTGAAGTCCAGCGGCGGCAAGACGCGCTTCATCGACGGGACACAGTCCGCGTGCCGGCACGACGATGTGCGACGCGAAGCCACCCTGAATGTCGTTCCCCGGCATCAGCTGGTTGCGACAGATCGTGCCGTGACCGGCCTGGCACAGCTCACATTCGCCACAAGGCATGACAGCCGGGATGATGACTGCTCGCCCAATCCATTCGCCTGCCTGAGCACCCGCCTTGACGACACGCCCGCTGATCTCGTGACCAAGCGCGAGCGGCAGCGCATGATTGGTGCGGACACCGTCGTAGTAGAAACCCAGGTCCGTATGGCACACGCCACAGCCCGCGATCTCGACGACGACATCGTTCGAGTCGAGCTCGCCGACCTCGAACTCGGAGCGCACCATCGGCTCACCCACGCCGGACATCAGCCATCGATAAGGGGAATTGCTCATCTCACTCCTCCGTTTGCTTTCCGCTTCGGACGTTGACGTGAACGTCACTTTGCAGCTGGAACTCCGTCTCGGCATACGTGAAGCGTTACCGGGCGGTTGTGCAAACGTTAATTGAGAGTGAAAGGAGGGGGGTTGACCTATGTCAACAAAGTGACGTTTGCGTCAACGTAAACTTCGAACCCGTCAATGAGACAATTCGCCACCCTCGGTAGCCGATAAGTGGTCGTTGTAGCAAAGGCGTCGCGGAGACTTCCGCCCGAAGGCTGAACCCTCCGTCCTGTTGGCAGTTTCCGGACCGGCCTCGCCGGTCAGCGCTTGAACCTGGAGAACACGAATGACAGCCCGATCGGTTTCAATAACCTTCGCCGGCAGCGGCGGCGCCGGCGTGATGACAGCCGGCAACATGTTGCTGGACGCAGCCGGACGCGCCGGATGGCACGGCTACATGACTCGCTCGTCAGGTGCTCAGATTCGCGGCGGAGAAGCCGCGGCGATGCTGCGCCTGTCCACCGAGCCGGTCGAGTCTCACGACGACTACTTCGACCTGCTGGTCGCCATCGACTGGCAGAACGTTGGCCGCTTTTCGGCCGAGATCCCGATGACTTCCGACGGACTGGTCCTCGGCGACCCGGAAGGAGGTGACTTCCCCGAGCAGATCAGCGCGAAGGGCACCCGCCGCGCCGAAATACCCTTCAAGAAGATGAGCAAGGACATCCCAGGCGGACGCGCAAACATGATCGCTCTCGGCGCAGTGGCCGCGCTGATCGGACTGCCCGAAGACGCGGTGAACTCTGTGCTGCACGAGGCACTGAAGAAGAAGGGTGCCGAGGCGCTGACATCCAGCGAAGCGTCGATGCGCGCGGGAATGGAATATGCGGCCAATCTGCCGGCGTCCGCACGTCTCGAAACGGATGGCGTCAAAGCCGAGTCGCTGTGGAGCATCACTGGAAACGAGGCAGCGGGCCTCGGCGCAGTGCGCGGCGGCATCCGCTTCGTCGCGGCTTATCCGATTACGCCGGGCACCGAAGTGCTCGAGTGGCTGGCGCCGAATCTCGCGAAACTCGGCGGTGTGCTGGTCCAGGCCGAGGATGAACTCGCCTCGATCAACCAGATCATCGGCGCATCCTACGGCGGCACACCCTCGCTTACCGCGACTGCGGGTCCAGGGCTGGCGTTGATGATGGAGTCGATCGGCCTCGCGGTCGCGTCGGAGGTGCCCATCGTCGTAGTCAACGTCATGCGCGGCGGCCCGTCGACCGGGATCCCGGTCAAGTCGGAGCAGAGCGACCTGAACATCGCCTTGTACGGCCTTCACGGTGACGCGCCCCACCTCGTGCTCGCCCCGAACACGCTTGCCGATTGCGCCTTCACCACTCAGTGGGCGGTCCAGCTTGCCGAGGCACTGCAGACTGCGGCGATCGTGTTGTCCGATCAATCGCTTGGTCAGAGCCGTGCGACGATCGAAGCACCCGCCGATCCAGGCTTTTTTGCCTGCCGCCTGCGGCCGGAAGGTCCGCTCGAAGGGCGTTACCGCCGCTATCTCAACACTCCTTCGGGCGTATCGCCAATGGCGCAGCCCGGCATGAAGGGCTATCAGTACACGGCGGACGGCCTGGAGCACAATGAGATCGGCACCCCGTCGAGCCATACGGTGGATCACAGCACCCAGCTCGACAAGCGCCTGCGCAAACTCACCGCCTACGACTACGGCGAGCACTGGGCCGATATCGAGGGAGAAGGCGACATCGCAGTGGTGACATGGGGTTCGACCACTGGTCCGGTTCGCGAGGCGCTCGCGCGCTGGCGCGAGGCAGGCAACCAGGCGCGCCTGGTGTCCGTTCGTCTGCTGTCGCCGGTCCAGCCTGAGAAACTGGCTGCCGCACTCGATGGCGTAAAGCGCGTACTGATCGTCGAGCAAAGCCACGGGGCACAGTTCCATCGTTACCTGCGCGCGCATTACGACCTGCCCGGCAGCGTCCGGGCCTTCCACCGCCCGGGCCCGCTGCCCATCCGTCCCGCCGAAGTCTTCGGTCAACTGGCCAATTGGAGCTGATCATGGAAGCAGTCTCTGCATGTCCGAGCTTTAGTGCTCGCGATTACAAGTCGGACGTCAAACCGGTCTGGTGCCCGGGTTGTGGCGACTATTCGGTCCTCTCGTCCATCACCAAAGCGATGGCGGAACTGTCGGTGCCACCCGAGAACGTCGCCCTCGTGTCCGGCATCGGCTGCTCGTCCCGAATCCCTGCCTACACCAATGTGTTCGGTTTTCACGGGGTACACGGTCGCGCGCTGCCGATCGCCACAGGTCTCAAGATCTCCCGCCCGGAGCTGACGGTCATCGCCTCCGGCGGTGACGGTGACGGCTTTTCGATCGGCGGCAATCATTTCATGCATGCGTGCCGGAGGAACGTCGACATGACCTATATCGTCATGGACAACGAGGTCTATGGCATGACGAAAGGGCAGGCATCGCCCACCACGGCACCGGACTGGGAGAAAAGCAAACTCACGCCAGAAGGCACGGGCATCAACCCGTTCCGTCCGCTGGTGATCGCACTTGCTTCGGGCGCCAACTTCATCGCGCGCAGCTTTTCAGGCGACCCCAACCACTCGGCTCGCATGATCGCCGAGGCGATACGGCATCCGGGCTTTTCCTTCGTGCAGATTCTCAGCCCCTGCGTGACCTTCCGGCCGGAACAACGGGACTGGAAGGCCGGCATTCGCCAGGCACCTGTGGACGCCACGACCGATGCCGCACGTGCCGCGCGGCGGCTGATGACCGACGACGGCTTCAACATTGGCGTTCTCTTCCGCGGCGATCGCAAACCGTTTCAACCCAGCATGAAGGCTCGCGTCGAGTCAGTACGCGACCTGGAGAAGGAGTTCCGGATATGAGCAGCCCAGGGCAGGAAGAAGGCAAGCCGATCGAAAGCGTCGAGCAGTTGCTCGCCCATGCACTTGCGATGGAGACCGAAGCGGTCGAGCGCTACAACGAACTGGCCGACCAGATGGAAGTGCACAACAATCCCGATGTCGCACAGCTGTTCCGAAAGCTCGCCGAGATCGAGCAGCTGCATGTGCACAATGTGACCGAACTCAGCGAAGGCGTGGAGCTGCCGCACATTGCACCGTGGGACTACGCCTGGGAGACGCCGGAAAGCCCGGAATCACCCTCGCCGAGCGCACGCGAAGTGCATTATCTGATGCAGCCCTATCACGCGATCGCGCTGGCGCTCAAGCATGAACGTCTCGGCGTTGAGTTCTACGAGAAGCTCGCCTCGCAAAGTGATCGCGAAGACGTGCGCAAGCTTGCGTCCGAACTGCGCGAAACCGAGGTTGAACACGTCTCGCTGCTGGAGAAGTGGCTGGCGCGCTTCGAAGCACCAGCCAAGGGCTGGAACGAGGATCCGGACCCGCCGCTGCTGCAGGAGTGATGCAGGCACCGCAGCTGCCGAGCCCTCTGGTCGAGTGAAATCAGTCAGTGGCTTTTCACACCTACGCGGGCTTTGTGACCCGCGTAGGACTTTCTTGAGCGTGAAAAGCTCAGCCGCCGGTGGTTTCGTCCACTGTCAGGTCGTATCCAGCTTGTTTCAGGCCGTCGATCACCGTCTGGGGGTCCGTCGCCTCGAAGCGGATCACCGCGGAGCGGCGCCCTTCTGCCTGCGGCGTACGCGGCGAAACCACCGCGACGATATACCCCCCCTGCGCATTGACGTTTGCCAGCAGCGCGGCCAGTTGTCCCGCCTGATCGGCCAGTCGAACCGTGACCCGCGTGGTGTTCTCGACCCAGCAGCCGGTGATGTCGAGGAAGAAATCGAGCAGATCGACACTGGTAATGATGCCGACCAATCGACCGCCATCGACCACCGGCAGGCAGCCGATCTTGTTCGGCCTCATCATGCGTGCGGCCTCTTCGATCAGCGTCTTCGGCGAACAGGTCACGACGTTCTTGTGCATGATGTCGCCCGCTTTGACCTTGGACAACAGGTACTTGATCTCGCCAATGTCGAGCGTGGTGATCATCGATGGTTGAGCGCGCTGGACATCCCGATGCGAAACGATACCGAGGATGCGTTGCTCCGAGTCGACCACAGGCACATGGCGCACCTTCTTCAAGCGCATGATTTCGGTCAGCTGTCCAAACTCGGCATCCGCGGCCACGGTGACGACGTCATGGGTCATGATGTTTTCAACGTACATATCAGAACTCCCATCCACTATCGCGCGAACGCTTGCCGCGCTTGATTCATCGAAGGAACGCCGACACCGCGCGTTCCCGTCAGGTCTCACACACCGGTCTGTCCATTGCGGGCGCGGTCAGTGTAGTCCAAAAGCCATGAACTCCGCACCGCTTGTACACCAGTGACGATCACATGAACTTTACGTGCACGTCAACGCAAGCACAATATTTATTTGCGTTGACGTAAACGTCATCTGTTGACCTATGTCAACGGATGCAGAGTCTCCCCAAAATAGAATCGACCCAACGGTCAAAGAATCTGCGTGACTGCCCACACGCATCCGGGCATCCACCAGCTTTCGACTCCAGCTCTACACGGTCGGTGCTGTTCAGCTCGTCAGAGGAACTGCACGAATGAGGAGGAGAAACATGACGGCCAGCACGCCGGAACGAACCGGCAAAGTCGCGACGTACTGTTATCAATGCGTGGCCGGTCCGGATCTGCTCAAGGTCAAGGTTGAAGATGGCGTCGCCACCGCGATCGAGCCGAACTTCGACGCGCAGGGGGTGCACCCTGCCGATGGGCGCGTTTGCGTAAAAGCTTTCGGACTTATCCAGAAGGCCTACAACCCGAACCGGGTTCTCGCGCCGATGAAGCGCACCAACCCCAAGAAGGGCAAGGACGAGGATCCCGGTTTCGTCGAGATCACCTGGGACGAGGCGCTCGACCTGGTCGCCGAGAAGCTCACCAAAGTCCGCGCCGAGGGGTTGCTTGACCGCGCCGGCTATCCCCGGCTGGCCGCAAGCTTCGGCGGCGGCGGGACACCAACCGCGTACATGGGTACCTTTCCCGCCTTTCTGAGCGCATGGGGCCCGGTGGATCTGAGCTTCGGCAGCGGTCAGGGCGTCAAGTGCTATCACTCCGAGCACCTGTACGGCGAGTTGTGGCATCGCGCATTCATCGTGTGCCCGGACACGCCCCGCACACGCTACATCGTCTCCTTCGGCAGCAATATCGAGGCTTCCGGCGGCGTCTGCGGCGTGTGGCGGCATGCGAACGCACGTGTGGAGCAGGGCGTCAAGCGCGTACAGATCGAACCGCATCTTTCGGTCACCGGCGGCTGCTCGGCTGAATGGGTGCCAATCAAGCCGAAGACTGACGCGGCTTTCATGCACGCGATGATCTACGTGCTGATTCACGAGAACGATCGCGAGCGTCTCGACGTACCCTTCCTGAAACACATGACCGCATCGGGTTACCTGGTCGGCCCGAACGGCTACTACCTCCGCGATCCCGACACGCGCAAGCCGCTTGTCTGGGACCTGACCCAGGGCAAGGCCGTGCCGTTCGACACGCCGGGCAACGATCCCGCACTGGATGGCCGCTTCACGGCATCGGGCATCGAGGTGGGACCGGACGAAGCGATCTTCAGGCACGACGGCGTGGAGGTAGCGACCTCGTTCCAGATGCTGCTTGACCACGAGCGCACGTTCACGCCGGAATGGGCAGAGACGATTTGCGAAGTGCCGGCAGCGACGATCAGACGCGTGGCCAATGAATACCTGGACCACGCGGAGGTCGGCGCAACCATCGAGATCGAAGGTCGAACCCTGCCCTTCCGGCCGGTCGCGGTCACGCTCGGCAAGACCGTCAACAATGGCTGGGGCGGCTACGACTGCTGCTGGGCACGCACGCTGCTCGCCTGTCTGGTGGGTGCGCTCGATGTGCCTGGCGGCACCATCGGCACCGCAGTGCGCCTGAACCGCCCGGCCAATGATCGCCAGAGCAGCGCAAAGCCCGGGCTGGACGGTTTCATGGATTACCCGTGGAACCCGACCGACAAGGAGAACTGGATCTCCCGCCCGCAGATCCGCAACGCCAATCGCACACTCGTTCCGCTGGTCGCCAACTCCGCATGGAGTGCTGCACTCGGTCCGACCCACCTCGCATGGATGCAGCAGCGGCACCGTTTCGAGAACTTCCCCGAGCCGACCCAGCCGGACGTCTGGTTCTTCTACCGTACGAACCCGGTCATTTCGTTCTGGGACACCCCCGCGATCGCCGACGTGGTGGCGAAATTCCCGTTCGTGGTGGCTTTCGCCTACACCCACGACGAAACCAATCACTTCGCCGACGTGCTGCTGCCGGACTGCACTGATCTTGAAAGTTTGCAGATGATCCGCATCGGCGGCACGAAGTACGTCGAGCAATTCTGGGATCACCAGGGTTTCGCGCTCCGCCAGCCCGCAGTGCCGGCGCAAGGCGAGGCACGCGACTTCACCTGGATCGCGACCGAGCTTGCTCGTCGATCCGGCATCCTCGAGAAGTACAACCAGGCAATTAACCGCGGGGCCGCGGGCGTGCCCCTGAAGGGGCCCAATTACGATTTCACGCTGGATCCGGCCACTCCGCACTCCGTCGAAACCATCTGGGACGCGAGCTGCCGCGCGGCCAGCGCCGAACTCACCGAAGGCGAGGAGGACCATGGCCTCGACTGGTGGCAGGAGCATGGTTTCCGCACCATCGACTACCCGCGACTGCAGTGGTTCCTGTACCCGCACCTGGTCGACAACAACATGCGCTTCGAACTGCCCTATCAGGAGCGCATCTTCCGCATCGGGCAGGAGCTGGGCAACCGCTTGCACGAGTCGGGCATCGACTGGTGGGATCGGCAGTTGCTCGAGTATCAGCCGCTCCCGGTGTTCCACGACTTCAGCGCGCTCATCAAAAGCGCCGTGCTCTCGAATCTCGGCGGGCGCGAAGAAGACTACCCCTTCTGGCTGCTGACCGCACGAAGCATGCAGTACTCGTGGGGTGGCAACGTCAGCCTGCAGATGGTTCGCGAGATATCCCAGAACATCAAGGGCCACCGCGGAGTCATCATGAACGCTGGGCGGGCGGCCGAACTGGGCATCGAGGATGGCGACCTCGTCGAGGTTCGGTCGCCGCTGCGCGAGACGCGCGGCCGGGTCGTACTGCTACAGGGCATCCGCCCCGACACGCTGCTGATGATCGGTCAGTTCGATCACTGGATCACCCCCTATGCCAAGGGCTTCGAGATGCCCAGCATGAACAGCCTGGTGCCGATGCTCATGGACCTCACCGACGCAACCGGCTCGGCAGCAGACATCGTGCCGGTATCGATCAAGCGGATCGGAGGTGCACAATGACACGCTACGCCATGGTGGTGGATCTGCGCCGCTGCGTCGGGTGCCAGACCTGTACCGCCGCCTGTCGGCACACCAACGCCACGCCGCCGGGGGTGCAGTGGCGTTGGGTGCTCGACGTCGAGGCAGGCGACTATCCCGACGTGTCGCGGACCTTCCTGCCCGTGGGCTGCCAACACTGCGAGGAGCCGCCCTGCGAGGCGGTGTGCCCGACCACCGCCACCAGGAAGCGCGACGACGGCATCGTGACCATCGATTACGACCTCTGCATTGGCTGCGCGTACTGCTCAGTCGCCTGTCCGTACTTCGCGCGCTACAAGGTCACCGAGCGCCAGAACGCCTTCGGGGACCGAGCGATCCCGAACGAGGACAAGCGCGCCGACCCCGGCAAGATTGGCGTCGCGACCAAGTGCACGTTCTGCGTCGACCGCATTGACGATGGCCTCGCCAAGGGCCTGAAACCCGGCGTCGACCCGGACGCGACGCCAGCCTGCGCCAACGCCTGCATCGCCGGCGCTCTGGTATTCGGGGACATCGAAGACCCGAACAGCCGGGCCTCGCAACTGCTGCGCGAGAACGAGTCCTTCCGCATGCACGAGGAGCTGGGCACCGGTCCCGGCTTCTACTACCTTTGGGACAAGAAACAATGAGAGGCGTCGAACCGCAACTCCAGGCAGTCTGGGACATGCGTGCCGCGGCCAATTTCATCGGCGGCGGCACCGGCACCGGCCTGCTCCTGTGGGCCGCAATGAGCGCAAGCGCTCACGGCACATCCTTGCTGGGACCTGTTCTGCTCGCGCTCTTCTGTGTGGGCGTCGGGCTGGTGTGCGTATGGGCCGAGATCGGCCGCCCCCTTCGCGCACTGAACGTCCTTCTTCACCCAAAAACCTCGTGGATGACCCGCGAAGGCCTGATCGCAATGCCACTGTTCGCGCTCGGCCTCACGGCAGCCTGGTTGGGTTCGATTGCTTTGGCATGGCTCACCGCCCTGACCGGCCTGGGTTTTCTCTACTGCCAAGCACGCATCGTGTCGGCGTCCAAAGGCATTCCGGCGTGGCGCGAGGATTCGATCGTACCGCTGCTCGTCGCCACCGGTCTGGCAGAGGGTGCGGGCCTGTTCGCGATCCTCGCGCTCTTCCTGGCAAACGCGCCGGGCGCCCTGTTCGCGCTACCACTCCTGCTGTTGATCGTCGCGCGTCTGTTGCTGTGGCGTCGCTACCGTACCCGCCTGGAGCGCCCGAACGGCGCGCCCCGCAAGGCCTTGCAGGAGATCGGTGCGACGCACCGGCTGTTCGTCATCGTCGGTCACGCCCTGCCGGCTACGCTGGCCGTGATTGCGCTGCTCGTGCCCGCCTTCGCACCCACCCTGCTGGCTCTGGCCGGCGCCGCAGTGCTGGCAACGGGCTGGCACTTCAAGGCAGCGCTGATCACACGCTTCGCCTACACCCAGGGTTTCGCGCTCGAGCGTGTGCCGGCCCGCACACCGGGGCACTCACGCCCTGGCGTCAAACCGGGCTGGAGCTGATTCGACCGCCCCGATCAAGGAGAACATGGCATGTACGAAGTCCGAATTCACGGCCGCGGCGGCCAGGGTGCGGTTCTCGCCGCCGAGATGCTCGCGATGGCGCTGGTCGCCGAGGGCAAGTACGCGGTTTCGATCCCCTCATTCGGCTTCGAGCGTCGCGGCGCCCCGGTGGTGTCCTTTCTGCGCGCGAGCGATCGCGAGATCCGCCAGATGACCAACATCTATCATCCCGATTGCATCATCTGCGTGGACCCCACCGTGGCCAACTCGGTGGACATCTTCGCCGGCCTGAAACCCGGCGGCACGCTTGTCCAGACCACCCAGAAACCGCTCGACGCACTCTTCATCCCGGACGTCGTCGCCACCGTCGGTCTGTGCGACGCCGTCCGAATCTCCAACGAAATCTTCGGCCGCTCGATTACCAACACCCTGATGCTCGGAGCCTTTGCCCGCACCACCGGCGTGGTGTCGCTCGAGTCTCTCAGGCAGGCAATCAGGGATTCGGAGTTCCGCGACGCAGGCCTCGCCCAGAACCTCACCGCACTGGAGCGCGGTTACGCCGAAACCGTGGTGCACACGATCGACCGGAGGGTCACACTGTGAGCGAACGCCATCACCGTTATCCGACCTTCGATCTGAAGGTCGCCAACGTTCCGGACGACCTGTGTCCGGTCGCAACCGAACTCAGCCCGATGATGCCGGGCGACTGGCGCAGCTTCCGGCCTGTCGTCGACCGCGACAAGTGCGTCAAATGCGCAGTCTGCTGGCTCTACTGTCCGGTGCAGTGCGTCGAGGAACATGCGGCGTGGTTCGACTTCAATCTCGATACCTGCAAGGGCTGCGGCATCTGCGCCACCGAGTGCCCGCAAAGGGCGATCGTCATGATTCCGGAGGTGAAGTGATGCGCCCGCGAACGAGTTTCTCATCGGTCGGCCGCCACAGCCTGCGTCCGGTGATCCAGCGACAGGAGGGTTTGGCATGAGCACCATCATCGAAACGCCACCGCAAGCCACTGGCAACAAGGTGATCCTGTGCGAAGGCAACGAAGCGGCAGCCCTCGCCGTCGCGCTGGCGCGTCCCGACATGGTCGCGGTGTATCCAATCACGCCACAGTCCTCGCTGGTCGAGCATGTCGCCAAGCTTATTGCCGAAGGCCGAATGGATGCCGACATCGTCGACGCCGAGGGCGAACATTCCGTGCTTTCCGCGCTGCAGGGCGGGGCGCTGGCGGGCGCACGAACCTACACTGCCACTTGCGGCCCCGGTCTGGCGTTCATGTTCGAGCCCTACTTCCGGACACCGGGCATGCGCCTGCCGTTGGTGATGACCATCGTCACGCGCGACGGGATCACGCCGCAATCGGTGTGGGGCGGTCACCAGGACGCGATGACGGTTCGCGAGGCCGGCTGGATACAGATCTACTGCGAGTCGGTCCAGGAGGTGCTCGACACCACCGTGATGGCTTTCAAGATCGCCGAACACCATGACGTAATGCTGCCGGTCAACGTATGCCTTGACGGCAACTATCTCTCCTACGGGGCCTCGCGGGTCGAGATGCCCGACCAGGCGGAGGTGGACGAATTCCTTGGCGACAAGAACGTCAACTGGCACGTCGCACTCGATCCACTGCGACCGATGGCGGTGGACCCGCTCACCGGAGGTTCTGGTGGCAAGGGGCCGTCGTCCTTCGTGCGCTACCGTCGCGGCCAGTGCCGCGGCATGCAGAACGCGTTGCGCGTAATCACCGAAGCGCACGAGGAATGGGCACAGCGTTTCGGGCGCCGTTTTGCACCACTGGTCGAATCCTACCGGATGGACGACGCCGAATTCGCGCTCATGACCCTCGGCAGCATGACCGGCGCGGCCAAGGACACGGTCGATGAAGCCCGCGAGGCCGGCAAGAAAGTCGGTCTGGTCAAGATCAAGACCTTCAGTCCGTTCCCGGTCGAGGCGCTCAAACAGGCATTGTCCGGCATCAAAGCCCTCGGTGTGGTCGACCGCGCGGTGGACTTCCGCTGGAACTGCGGCCCGATGTACCGCGAAACGCTGGGCGTGCTTTACCGGCTTGGCCGCCACCTGCCCACCGCCAGTTTCATCGGGGGCCTGGCCGGCGCCGACCTGACCCTCGAGCATTTCCACCGCGTCATCGATGCCACCGAAGCCCTGCTCGACGGTCCCGCACCGGACGAACCGGTCTGGCTCAACGCCAACGACTGACGGAGATCACCATGGAACATACCGACTACCTCGTCGTCGGCAGCAGTCACGCCGCACTCGAGGCGATTACCGCGATCCGCATGATCGACCCCGAAGGCAGCCTGACCCTGGTCACACGCGACCCCGAGCTTCCGTACTCCCCGACTGTCTTGCCCTATGTGGTTTCCGGCCGCTCCGCCCCCGACAGCGTGTACTTGCGCGACGACGACTTCTTCGCTCGCAACAAGGTGAGCTACCGGCGAGCCACCGCGTTAAAGGCACTGCACGCCGGCCGCAGCACGGCGGATCTTTCCGACGGTAGCTGCATCGGCTACCGGCGTGCACTGCTTGCCACCGGTGCCTCGCCGGCGATTCCACCGATTCCGGGTATCGACCGCGTCGATTTCCATGTGCTGCGCACGCTTGCCGACGCGACCCGGC
>NZ_WTVM01000001.1 GCF_012910885.1 Azoarcus taiwanensis
AATACCGAGCACCCACATCTTATCGGTTGTTCAAATTTTTAAAGAACCGCTGACCAAGCAGCGAAGAAGCGGAATTATGAAGAAGACCAAACAACTCGTCAACCCCCAGAAGCACTCAAATCCAAACGCGCTTCACTTCCCCCTCCAACCCCGACAGCCACAAAAACAACCCGCCGCC
Organism: Azoarcus taiwanensis; assembly: GCF_012910885.1. Taxonomy (GTDB): domain Bacteria; phylum Pseudomonadota; class Gammaproteobacteria; order Burkholderiales; family Rhodocyclaceae; genus Azoarcus_F; species Azoarcus_F taiwanensis. Next base: position 179 of record NZ_WTVM01000001.1, read on the forward strand.
GAAGCAAGCCGCGCATTATAAACAGAACAAACGCAGCGTCAACTCCAGTTGGATCACTTTTGGATCGGAACACGACCCTCAACGCAGCGTTACGCGCGCAAACCGTCGCTTCCCAACCTGCAGCACGACGGCTTCCCCAGTCGGGAGCACGAGATCCTTGTCGTCGATTCGCTCACCATCAAGACGCACCGCACCCTGTGCGATCATTCGCATCGCCTCCGAGGTAGACCCCGTTAGGCCCGCTTGCTTGAGAACCTGCACTATCGAAAGCCCACCCTCGGCAGCCTGCACGACCACCTCAGGCAGGTCGTCGGGCAACTGCCCGCGACGAAAACGGGCCTCGAAATCTTCGGCAGCCTCCTCGGCCTCGCGTCTGCTGTGAAAGCGCTCCACCAGCTCCTGCGCCAGGAGCACCTTGATGTCGCGGGGGTTTCGCCCCTCCGCCACGGCAGCGCGCATGCTTTCGATCTCGGTCAGCGGACGGAAGGACAGCAGCTCATAGTAGCGCCACATCAGGTCGTCGGAGACCGACATCACCTTGCCAAAGATTTCGCGCGGCGCTTCGGAGATACCGATGTAGTTGCCCAGCGACTTCGACATCTTATTGACGCCATCCAACCCCTCCAGAAGAGGCATTGTGAGCACGCACTGCGGCGCCTGACCATAGTGTCGCTGCAACTCCCTTCCCACCAGAAGGTTGAATTTCTGGTCCGTCCCGCCGAGCTCGACGTCCGCCTTCATCGCCACGGAGTCGTAGCCCTGACAAAGAGGATAGAGGAACTCGTGAATCGCGATCGACTGCCCAGTGGCATAGCGTTTCGAGAAGTCATCTCTCTCCAGCATCCGTGCAACGGTATGCAGAGACGCCAACCGGATCATGCCGGCGGAGCCAAGACCTTCCATCCAATCGGAATTGAAGCAGATCCTCGTCTTGTCCGGATCGAGGATCTTGAACACCTGCTCCTGATAGGTTTTCGCGTTCTCGAGGATCTGCTCGCGCGAAAGCGGCGGGCGGGTTGTGTTCTTGCCGGACGGATCACCAATCATTCCGGTGAAGTCGCCGATGAGGAACATGACCTCGTGACCCAACTCCTGGAAATGGCGGAGCTTGTTGATGAGCACGGTGTGGCCGAGGTGCAGATCAGGTGCAGTCGGATCGAAACCGGCCTTGACGCGCAGCGGCAGACCGGCCTCAAGGCGCGAAACCAGCTCGGATTCGACGATAAGCTCCTCGGCACCACGTTTGATGTGCGCGAGCGCCTCGCTGACATACATCAGAAACCCTCCAGACTATGCGGCAATGTGCAAACTTTTGGTAGAATCGTACAAATTTTTTGCCAAAGGGATCACATGCAGACGGAAAAAGCCGAGATTCTAGCGGAACGCCCGGGCAAATACTCACCTGTCAGGCGTTATTCGGTATTGAGTGCGCTGGTCGCAACAACACTCCTCGGCGCCGTGGTGGCAACTGCAGTGGCACCAGGCGACAATCAGATGCCTTTCGAACCGGAGCTCGTCATCGAGCGACTGGGCATTCCGGAAATGGTGACTGTTGAACATGACAGCGCCCTGCCCTATGTGTTCGACGAACGGATCCAGCCCGGCGACACGATTCAAACGATACTTCGCCGTCTGGGCATCTCCGACGCCGAAGTCATCGCGTTTCTGATGAGCGACGAAGATGCGCGCAACGTGTTGCGCCAACTTCGCGCGGGAAGGTCTCTCGTCGCGACCACGAATGCGGAGGGGTTGCTGTCGAGCCTGAACCTTCCCGTCGGACGGGGCGCCGAACGGTTCATTATCGAACGAACCCCCAACGGCATCGAGAAGGTTGGCGAGAGCGTGGCCGCAGTCGACACCTTGGTCGAGATGCGTTCCGGGACAATCACGCACTCGCTTTACGGCGCGACCGACGCCGCCGGCGTACCGGAAAGCGTCGCCAACCGTTTCGCCCAGATCTTCGGTACTCAGATCGATTTCACACGTGACCTGCGCGAAGGCGATCGTTTCAGCGTAGTTTATGAAACGGTGTACGACCAAGGCGTCCCGGTGAGTGCCGGCCGCATTCTCGCAGCCGAATTCGTGAACCAGGGCCAGACCCATACCGTCGTCCTCTATCGCGAAGCCGATGGGAATGAAGCTTATTACACGCCCGACGGCCGCGGCCTGAACCAGGCCTTCCTGCGCTATCCGCTGGAATTCACGCGAATTTCCTCGAGTTTCGGTCGTCGGATGCATCCCATTCACCGCAACTGGCGAAGCCACAACGGCACTGACTTCGCTGCACCTACCGGCACGCCGATCATGGCTTCGTCCGATGGACGAGTGAGCTTTGTAGGCAGCCAGCGCGGTTACGGCAACACCGTCATTCTGCAGCACCGAGACAACTATTCGACGCTGTATGCGCACATGAACGGTTTCGCGAAGGGCCTTTCCAACGGCCAGCGGATACGTCAAGGGCAGATCATCGGTTACGTTGGGATGACCGGGTGGGCAACCGGGCCGCACTTGCACTACGAGATCCGCATCAACAATGTGCCGCACGACCCAATGAAGATTGCCCTTCCCCAGGTTCAGCCACTCAGCAAGGACGAAATTGGCCGGTTCAAGGTCGACACTGCTCCCATGCTGGACCGCCTGGCATTGCTGAACTACCAGCCATTGGCTGTCGCCAGGCTGCAAGACTAAGCATTTCAAGCAGTCAGAAAATCAAAGGGCTCCGCAGGAGCCCTTTTTTTTCGACAGCGGACGGCATTCAGGCCGAGAACGAGGATCCGCAACCGCAGGTGCTTGTCGCGTTCGGATTGCGAATCACGAACTGAGAACCTTCGATCCCCTCGGTGTAATCGATCTCGGCGCCGACCAGGTACTGATAGCTCATGGGGTCGACGAGCAAGGTTACGCCGTTCTTCTCAAACGGCGTGTCGTCTTCATTCACCTCTTCATCGAAGGTGAAACCATACTGAAACCCGGAGCAACCGCCACCGCTTACGAAGACACGAAGCTTGAGGTCGGGATTGCCTTCCTCGTCGATCAGCTCCTTGACCTTGTTGGCGGCGCTGTCCGTGAAGACGAGCAGTTCTGGGGTTTCGACTGCAGTATTCATTGTCACTCCTCTGTTGAGTTTCGGGGCGTCACTCATGTGTCTGATTCGACGTTTGCCCGATTGCGCTGTTGGACTTGCGATTTTAGACCTAGTTCCACCACACTGCACTGCCTCGGTGCGGTTCGAACCTGCAGATTCGTTCAGGGGCTCACCGGAACGATGTCCAGTCCGGCGCGCTCATCCAGACCAAACATGATGTTCATGTTCTGTACAGCCTGTCCCGCCGCACCTTTGACCAGGTTGTCGATAACCGACAGCACGACGACCACATCACCGCCCTGCGGACGGTGAACGGCGATGCGGCACATGTTGCTTGCACGAACCGTGCGCGTCTCGGGGTGCGCCCCCGCAGGCATGACATCGACAAAGGGCTCGTCTCGATAGCGGCTCTCGAACAAGGCCTGAAGGTCGGCCTCACCGGTCAGCGTCGCATAGAGGGTTGCGTGAATACCGCGAATCATCGGCAGCAGATGTGGCACGAAGGTCAGGCCGACTGGCTGTCCGCTCAACAGCGACAACCCCTGTCGGATCTCCGGCAGATGACGATGCCCCGCAACGCCGTATGCCTTGAAGCTGTCAGCCGCCTCGGCAAGAAGCGTGTGGATTTCCGCTTTACGCCCAGCACCGGAGACACCAGACTTGGCGTCGGCCACCAGTCGTTCGAGATCGACGAGTCCAGCTTCAATAAGCGGCAGAAAACCCAACTGCACGGCGGTCGGGTAGCAACCGGGATTGGCAAGAACCCGCGCACCACGAATCTGCTCACGGTTCAATTCAGGCAACCCATAGACGGCTTCAGCGACCAGCTCGGGGGCCGCGTGCTCCATGCCGTACCACTTTTGCCACTCGGCGACGTCACGGATACGGAAGTCCGCGGCTAGATCGACGATGCGCACGCCGGCATCCACCAGCTCGCGCGCCTGATTCATCGCGATGCCATTGGGCGTGGCGAAGAAGACGACATCGCATGCAGCCAGATCGGCGTCCTGAGGCGTCACGAAAGCCAGATCGACCCACCCGCGGAGACTCGGAAACATGTCGGCGACTGCAGTGCCTGCATCACCTCGGGAGGTAATGGCCTGCAGCGCCACCCCCGGATGCCTGGCAAGCAGTCGCAGGAGCTCCACGCCCGTGTATCCGGTACCACCGACGACACCAACCTTGATCATGCGTAAATCTCCTTGAAAGAGGCGCTGAAGAACGCCGACATTATCTCACGCTCGCCAGAAACAAAAAGCCGCCCCTCGGGCGGCTTTCTGACGAAGCGCGTTTGAATTAGCGCTTGGAGAACTGCTTGCGACGACGCGCCTTGCGCAAGCCGACTTTCTTACGCTCGACCTCGCGAGCATCACGAGTCACGAAACCCGCCTTGCGGAGTTCGCCCTTGAGCTCAGCGTCGTAATCAATCAGCGCACGAGTGATGCCGTGACGCACTGCGCCCGCCTGACCAGACTCACCGCCGCCAACGACGTTGACCATGATGTCGAAGCGGTTCTCGTTTTCGGTTAGAACCAGGGGCTGGCGAACGATCATACGACCGGTTTCACGCGAGAAGAACTCGTCTACCGGCTTGCCATTGACGACGATGTTGCCGCTGCCCGGCTTGATAAAGACACGTGCGACCGCGGTTTTGCGACGGCCGGTACCGTAGTTGTAGCTAACAGCCATGGATCGGCTCCTGTCAGATCTCGAGAACTTTGGGCTGCTGCGCGCTGTGCGGATGCTCTGCACCCGCGTAGCACTTCAGCTTCTTGAGCATCGCGTAGCCCAGCGGACCCTTCGGCAGCATTCCCTTCACTGCTTTCTCGAGCACGCGCGCCGGAAAGCGCTGCTGCATCTTGGTAAAACTGGTTTCGTAGATACCGCCCGGGAAACCGGTATGACGGTAGTACTTCTTGTCGGTGGCCTTGTTGCCGGTCACCCGCAGCTTGTCGACGTTGACGACGACGATGTAGTCGCCGGTATCGACGTGCGGAGTGTAGATGGCCTTGTGCTTGCCACGAAGACGACGGGCTACTTCTGCTGCGAGACGGCCAAGAACCTTGTCCGATGCATCGACAACAAACCAATCGCGCGTGACTTCATGCGGCTTGGCAGAAAACGTTTTCATTCGAATCCTCGATCTTGTCCGGCCTCGCGAGACGGCCAATAAACGGAAAGCTCGCAATGTTAAATGAAGCGCCCGCCAGGTGTCAAACCCGATGGGCGAAAGAATGCAAAAAAAACGCAGTCCGCGTGGGACTGCGTTAAATCCACACCAAAGGAGGAGGGTGGAGGAGACACCGGGTGAATCGAGCAATTCGATTCGGTTGAGAATGATTATCCACACCCATCTCCCAGGCCGCAAGTGTTTTTTGTGCGCCGCACTACAAATCTTTTGATTTCGCGATAGACTGAATTTATACACCCCGTTTCTCTTGATCTGGCTCAATTCGCTTCGTCGAGAATCTCGTTTGCTCTGACGTCAATCCGCAGAATACCCGTTTCGGGCGACGCAATTGCTGCACTGCACCACGCATTCGTCACGCTTTGAGTCTCGGACGGGCCGGCTACCCGTCGAACTACATCCGCTACAATGCCGCGACTGTTTGCCTCCGGCCGCCCCGGATCGAGAGGCAGCCCAAAACTGGATTGGAGTCAGGCATGGAATGTTCGGTCAAGTGGATTGGTGATGCAGCGTTCGTAGCGGAAACCGGCTCAGGTCATCTCGTGGCGATGGATGGCGCACCTGAGGCAGGAGGGCGCAATCTCGCTCCGCGTCCGATGGAAATGCTGCTGGCGGGGGCCGGCGGCTGCAGCGCTTTCGACGTCGTGCTTATTCTGAAGAGAGGGCGTCACCCCGTTCGCGACTGCGAAGTCCGATTGAGTGCGGTCCGTGCCGAGACCGACCCCAAGGTGTTCACCCATATCCATTTCCATTTCGTCGTCAGCGGCAAGGGCCTGAAGGCCGAGGCGGTAGAACGGGCGGTCAAGCTGTCGGCGGAGAAATACTGCTCGGCATCGATCATGCTCGGCAAGTCCGCCGAAATCACCCATGATTACGAGGTCGTCGATAGCGACTGACGCCCCTCGCATCCGAACCGAAAGAGGTCGAGGCGGTCAGATCCGATAGCTCGTGGCGGTCATGACCCTGGACATGACCCTCATCAGTCCCTTCACTGGCATTGGCAAGTCATGCGCACCGAGGCGCACTGCCATATCCGCGTGTTCCCGTTCGTCTTCACGCATCTGCTCGAGAATGGCGCGCGACCGCGCGTCACCTTCCGGCAAGCGCTCCAGGTGATCGGACAGGTGCGCCTCAACCTGACGCTCGGTCTCGGCCAGAAAGCCGAGGTTCCAGCGATCGCCCAGTCTGCCGGCAAGCATGCCAAGCGACAGGGAGCCCGCATAGAAGATCGGATTGAGGAGGCTCTTGTGTCCGCCGAGCTCGGCAATCCGTTGCTCGGTCCAGGCCAAATGCTCGGTTTCCTCGCGCGATGCCTGTTCGAGCTCCCGCTTCACCGACTCTGATCGACACGTGATCGCCTGCCCTTGGTACAGGGCCTGCGCGCACACCTCCCCGCAATGGTTGATCCTCATCAGCGCGGCTGCGGTTCGGCGCTCGCCCTCGTCATGGGTCAGATCCGGCGCTTCGGCACCGGGCGTCGGTCTCGCACTCGCAGCTGGCGCAAAAAGCGTTCGCAGGGCACGGTCGAACTGAATGATGGCCTGGTCAATCATGTTGGCTCCACTCCGGATCGACGCTCGACGTAAGCGCCTGATCCAAGGTTCAAGGCGTCACACGCCGCCGGTCCTGCCGTAACAGGCGCAGCGCTTCCGCAGCCGAGCGCGGCGCCGCCGGCCCGTCGCAGAAATAGTCGAAGGCGAGCGCGGCCCGCGGCCGGTTGTAAGCGTTGTCGATGATGGGCTCCCATTCGGAGCGCCGCGCCGGCGCCCATTCTCCGTCGGCGCGGCCAAGGGCGTAGATTCGCCGCTCACCTGTTGCGCACCGGATGCCTTCGAAGCTCACGTTCTCGGCACCTCCCGGTGTACGCACGATCAACACATAGCGAATCACGCCGTCGTCACCTACTGTCAGCGTACGCTCGTCCAGGTAGAAACGGTTTGAACTGGCGGCACTGACGAAAAACTGACGCAGAGAGGACTCCGCAGGCGGTTCAGGGTAGCTGACTACACCTTCGGCCCAGTTCGGGTCGGGGTCGGAAAAGAGCCCGGCCTGCACGCCTGAAGCGGCACCGAGAAAAAACAAAAACCCCGCCAGACCCAAGGCCCTGCGGGGATTCAGGAAGAAGTACGAATCGATCGAAGCCATGAGCGAATGTTAGCAGAGCCACTCCAGCTTGTGCGGTCGCTCGCGTCTCTCAGTCCAGATCGGATACCAGCTCGGCGAGCGTCTCGGGTGACAGGCCGTCGAGGTGCATCGGATACTCCTTGTGATCGCATCCGACTTTCATCTGAGCGCCGGACTTGAGCGCGGCGCACATCGGCGGGGTGAGCTCGAAGCGCAGGAAGTGCACCGCCGAGGTCTTGTCCTCCGTGGTTCGCTCGAGATCCTCATCCGCAATCGCATACACGCGCTTCTGCCCCTCGACTTCGACGAACACCTGGTTCTCGATGCCCCGCAGCCGCCTGAGCGCAGCCTTGCGCTCGAGCTCCAAGGTGTACTCGATCATCATCGTCGCCTTGAAGTTGCTGCCATCCGGCACGAGCGGATTGTAAGCATCGAGCTCATCCTGAATGCCTTCGCTCTCGAAGATCTTCTCAACCCGCAACATTTCCTGGATCTGGTAACGCATCAACTCCTCGTTTTCGAAAATCAGGGTCAGATGTTCGCCCAGATGAACGGTGCGCCGCTTGCGCAGCGCGATGATGCGCTCGCGAATCTGCGGGCGTTGCTTGTGGTATTGCTCGAGCGAAAGCAGGGATTCGGGGGTAATCTTGGTTGCCATCATCATCGTTCCACTCATTCGGTTAGTCGGTGAGGCCGTAAGCCTTGGCGAGCAGCGTCAGGGGATGGGCCATTTCGGCCTTCTTCATGCCGGCCTCCGCCATACCCTGCTCGATGTGATGCCCGGCCAGCTGGCAATCCGAACTGATGTAGTCCGGCTCGGCCTCGCCCATCGCCCTGAAGACCGGCCGGCCAATCTTCATCGCGGTGGCGTGATATTCCTTCTTGACCCCCCAGGTGCCGGAATGACCCGAGCAGCGCTCCACGACCTTCACCTCGGTATCGGGTATGAGCTGCAGGGTTTCGGCGGTCTTCTTGCCGACGTTCTGCACGCGTGAATGACACGGCACGTGGTAGCCAACCTTGCCCAGCGGAGTCTTGAAGTCGGTTTTCAACAGCCCATCCTTGTGGCGGGCGATGAAGTATTCGAACGGGTCCCACATTGCCCCCTTGACCACCTGGGTCTCGGCGCACTCGGGGAACATCAGCGGGAGTTCCTGCTTGAAGGTCAAGGTACAGGATGGAATTGGCGTCACGATCGCGTAGCCCTCGGCTGCGAGCTTCGCCAACCGGGGCATGTTCACCTCCTTGTTGGCCGCGACCGCGTCCAGGGCGCCCAGCTCGAGCTTGGGCATGCCGCAGCAGGCTTCCTTTTCGACGATGACGTAGGGAATCTCGTTGTAACGAAGCACATTGAGCAGGTCGCGACCGATCCCGGGCTCGTTGAAGTTGATGTAGCAGGTCGCGTAGATCGCCACCTTGCCGGGCGTGCGCTCACCATCGATCACCTTGGGCGCATCGGACTTGGGCGCTATCGCACGGAACTTCTTGGGTGCGTAGGGTGGTATCCACGCCTTCTTGTCGACGCCGAGCATGCGCTCCATCGCCGAGCGCATTGCACCGGTCTTGTTCACCGCATTCACCGTGGCGGTGACAATCGGAATGCCGGCGAACTTGCCAAGCGTATCGGTGGAAGAAAGCAGCTTGTCGCGGAGCGTGGTCTCGCCCTTCTTGTGCTTGACCGCCTTCGCACGCAGCATGAGGTGCGGAAAGTCCAGATTCCACGGGTGCGGCGCAACGTAGGGACACTTGGTCATGTAGCAGACGTCACACAGGTAGCACTGGTCGACCACTTTCCAGAAGTCCCGCTTGGCCACCCCCTCAACCTCGCCCTCCTCGGTTTCGTCGACGAGATCGAACAGGACCGGAAACGCGTTGCAAAGACTCAAACAGCGGCGGCACCCATGGCAGATGTCGAAGACGCGCTCCAGCTCTTCGTTCAGTTTCTCTTCGTTGTAGAAGTCCGGGCTCTTCCAGTCCAGGGGGTGCCGCGTTGGCGCCTCCAGGTTTCCTTCGCGTACGCTCATGGCCACTCCTCACGTTGCATGCGGGGGAATCAGCAGACCACGCCGTGCCGGGTCGTGCCCGCGCACGGCACATGAAAACCCGGGCTGCGCGGTGCGCAAGCCCGGGCACCGGGGGCAACGCTCAGTCAACCAGCGCGTCAAGCGCCTTCTGATAGCGGTTGGCGTGAGAACGCTCGGCCTTGGCAAGCGTCTCGAACCAGTCGGCGATCTCGTCGAACCCCTCCTCGCGCGCCGTCTTGGCCATACCGGGGTACATGTCGGTGTACTCGTGGGTCTCACCGGCCACCGCGGACATCAAATTCTCACGGGTAGCGCCGATCGGCATGCCGGTCGCCGGATCGCCCGACTGCTCGAGAAACTCGAGATGACCATGGGCGTGGCCGGTTTCACCTTCGGCGGTGGAGCGGAACAGCGCAGCAACATCATTCTGACCCTCGATGTCGGCCTTGTTCGCGAAGTACAGATACCGACGGTTGGCCTGCGATTCACCTGCGAACGCTTCCTTCAAACAGGCTTCGGTCTTCGATCCTTTCAATTGAGGCATCCTTCTCTCCTGTCGCTACGAAGTGGTGTAGAGGACCGTAACGCACCCAAAGAATGATTCTGGATACGTTCCAGTGCGACCACTCTAGACCAAGCGACAACACGCAGGTCATTGCGATTAGCTAATACCTGAATAGACTCCGTTTATCGGGCCAGGCACAACAAAACGAGGATCGCAACCGGCGATCCCCGTTTCGAGAAAGAATCCGTCGAGTCAGACGTCGCGCGCTTCGGCCAGCGATCGATAGGCCTCGGGCAGTTCGAACGCGCGGTGCCGGAACAAATGCAAAGCCAACTCGGACAATGCCTGTTGATAAACCCCGCGCTTGAAGTCGATGACCGTGTCCAGCGGCACCCAGTACTCACTCCAGCGCCAGGCATCGAACTCCGGCTTGCGGCAGGTTCGCAAGCAGACATCGCTGTCGCGCCCTACCAGACGCAGCAGAAACCAGACCTGCTTTTGTCCTTTGTAGGTATTGCGCCACTCGCGCCTGATCCAGTGTTTCGGAACGTCGTACCTCAACCAGCCGCGCGTTCGACCCAGGATCTTGACGTGTTCCGGCTTGAGCCCGACCTCCTCGTACAGTTCCCGGTACATCGCCTGGCGTGGTGATTCGCCATGCTTGATGCCACCTTGCGGGAATTGCCAGGAATGCTCTCGAACACGTTTTCCCCAAAAAACCTCGTTACGCGCATTGACCAGAATGATGCCGACGTTCGGGCGATAGCCTTCCCGATCGAGCATGATCTAACCCTTGATTCTTGAATTGTTGCAATTTTTCCACAGAAGCCGGTGGTTTGAAAGCGCGCACTGACGCCGGTTCCCGGTTCCATTCGTGCGCCCGTCGGCACACCGACTGGGCAATACAGCGGAACGCAGTGGCCGCGACCGTCCGGTATGCAGCACACCGTCTTGCGATTGCTGCCAGACTGCTAGAATCGCGACTTTGACACCCTGTTGCCCGGACACCCAAAGAATGCTCGCCAGCCGTTTCTTCATCTCCACTCTCAAGGAAGCCCCGTCCGACGCCGAAGTCACGAGCCAGAAGCTCATGCTTCGCGCCGGACTGATTCGCAAGGTCGCGGCCGGCATCTACACCTGGATGCCAATGGGTCTTCGCTCCTTGCGCAAAGTCGAGACCATTGTGCGCGAGGAAATGAATCGCGCGGGTGCGATCGAGGTGTTGATGCCGGCGGTGCAACCGGCCGAACTGTGGCAGGAGTCTCAGCGCTGGGAGGCCTACGGACCCGAGCTGCTGCGCCTCAAGGACCGCCATGACCGCGATTTCGTCGTAGGCCCGACCCACGAAGAGGTAATCACCGACGTCGCGCGCCGCGAGCTGAAGAGCTATCGCCAGTTACCCAGGCACTTTTACCAGGTGCAGACCAAGTTTCGCGACGAGATCCGCCCGCGCTTCGGCGTCATGCGCGGGCGCGAGTTCACGATGAAGGACGGCTATTCATTCCACGCCGACTACGCGGATCTCGAGCGGGAATACCGCAACATGTACGACACCTACACCCGCATCTTCACCCGGCTCGGCCTCGATTTCCGCGCGGTGGCGGCCGACACCGGATCAATCGGGGGCACCGGCTCGCACGAGTTCCATGTCATCGCCGAGACCGGTGAGGATGACATCGCCTACTGTCCCGACTCCGACTTCGCCGCCAACGTGGAACTGGCCGAAGCGTTCGGCCCGGGCGTCGCACGCCCCAGCCCCTCGCGCAGCCTGGAGAAGGTGCATACCCCTGGCGTCAAGACCATTGCGGATCTGGCCGACTATCTCAAGATCCCGGTCGAAACCACAGTCAAGGCGATCGTCGTCAAAGGCGACGAAACGCCTGCGGGCGAGCCGGTGCTGTTGATGGTGCGCGGCGACCACGAACTCAACGCGATCAAGGCACAAAAGATCGAGGGCATACTGTCTCCGCTGACCTTCGCCTCGCCGGAGGACATCCTCGTGGCTTTCGGTGCCAACCCCGGCTCGCTCGGCCCGATCGGCTTCAAGGGGCGGGTGATAATGGATCGCACGGTGGCTGCAATGGCCGATTTCGTCATCGGCGCCAACGACGATGACTGGCACTACGTCGGCGCGAACATCGGCCGCGACTTCGAAGAGCCCGAAGTCGCCGACTTGCGCAATGTGGTCGCCGGCGACCCCTCGCCGGACGGCAAGGGGTCGCTGGAAATCTGCCGTGGCATCGAAGTCGGCCACATCTTCCAGCTGCGCACCAAGTACTCCGAAGCGATGTGCTGCCGCTTCCTCGACGAAAACGGGCGCGAACAGCACATGGAGATGGGCTGCTACGGCATCGGCGTGACCCGAATCCTCGGTGCGGCAATCGAGCAGAACAACGACGCGCGCGGCATCATCTGGCCACAGGCCATCGCCCCGTTCGAGCTCGTGCTGTGCCCGGTGGGTCTCGGCAAGTCAGACGCGGTCCGCGAGCATGCTACCCGGCTCTACGAGTCTCTGCTGGAGGCCGGCATCGATGTCATCCTCGACGACCGCAACGAACGGCCGGGCGTGATGTTTGCCGACTGGGAGCTCATCGGCGTACCTCACCGGGTCGTCATCGGGGACCGAGGTCTCAAGGACGGGCTCATCGAGTACCAGGGGCGACGTGACGTCGAAGCACTGCAAATCCCGCTCGCCCAGGCGGTCGACTTCATCCGCGGCAAGCTGACAACAGCGAGCTGACACCATGTCTCTCGGCCGCATCCCGCGTCGCGTAACAGGCATTCTGGCAGTGGCCATCGGCTGCTCTATGGCGTTGCCTGCGATGGCCGGGCCGCAGCAGTACGAGCCAATGTCTGCGAGCGTGCGTGCTGCGCTTCACGCTGCGGTGAGTGATCGCGGTGTGCCGGAACTGCTGATCGAGGACGAGATCGAGCGCGAGCGCTGGCTCACCACGATGTCCGAGCGCCTGCGCCGCTGGGTGCCGGACGAACGCTACCGCGAAGAGTTGCTGGTCACCATCCACTACGAGGCCACCCGCGCCGGCCTCGACCCGCAGCTGGTGCTGGCTGTCATTCAGGTGGAAAGCGCGTTCCGCAAGTACGCAATTTCCAGCGCGGGCGCGCGCGGCTACATGCAGATCATGCCCTTCTGGGTCGATGTCATCGGCCGGCCCGACGACAACCTGTTCCACATGCGCACGAACCTGCGCTACGGCAGCATCATCCTGCGCCATTATCTCGACATCGAAAAAGGCGACCTCTTCCGCGCGCTCGGGCGTTACAACGGCAGTCTCGGTCGAGCAACCTACCCGAATCTGGTGCGCACTGCGTGGGAAGGCAACTGGATCTACCCGACCCTGCAGCTCGCTGCCGACGACAACGTCGATACACGCGCGCCCAACTGATCGGCGTCCCACGCTCGACCGCTCACGCTGCCTCCACCGGCAAGACCGTGTCGTACTTGACCTCCCGCAGCACCACCGCGGTCCTCACGTTCGCAACACCGGGCAGCGTGAAGATGCGCTGATGGAGAAAACGGTCGTAGGCCTTCATGTCCTCGACGACGACCTTGAGAATATAGTCCGCATCGCCGGTGGTGCTGTAACACTCGATCACCTCGGGATGGGCCAGCACCGCCCGCTCGAACTCCTCGACCGTATTGCCCGCGTGCCGCAACAGGGTGACATGTGCGAGCAGGCACTCCTTGAGCCCGACGGCTTCACGGTCGATCAGCACAGTGTGACGACGTATCAGTCCGGCACGCTCGATTTCCTTTAGCCGCCGCCAGCACGGTGTCGCCGACAGGCCGACCCTGCGCGACAACTCCTGTACTGACAGCCGGCTGTCCTTCTGCAATTCGTACAGCAAACGACGGGAAATCCGATCAAGCATTCTCATTCCTCTAATGTTCTGATTGGAGTCAAGTTATTCTCAAGATACTCCGAATCGCGAATGAATAGGAACGCATGATCCACTCCGCAGCTCTAGACTGAAAAAACACAAGAATGCGCCGGCACGCACTGCGATGCCAGGCGCTAACGGAGAGAGACAATGCAAAGCCATGCCGCACAAGTGGGCGGGGGCGACTTGCCGACCGTTGAAGTCGACATCCCCCGCGAATCCGAGCCCGTCGTCCGCAACGGTTACCACCTGACCGACAATCTCAAGGCCGGGGGCGGCACAGTGTTTCTGACCGGCATTCAGGCGCTGGTGCGCCTGCCCCTGATGCAGGCCGCCCTCGATCGCAGCCGTGGGCTGGAAACCGCGGGTTTCATCAGCGGCTACCGGGGTTCGCCACTCGGCGGATTCGACCAGGCGCTGTGGAAGGCCAGAGGCATGCTCGCCGACGCACACATAGAGTTCCTCCCGGCGATCAATGAGGAACTCGGCGGCACCGCGGTGCTCGGCAGCCAGCAGGTGGAGAACGACCCCGATCGCGAGGTCGATGGCGTATTCGCCATGTGGTACGGCAAGGGGCCGGGTGTGGACCGTGCCGGCGACGCGCTCAAGCACGGCAACGTCTATGGTTCGTCACCCAACGGCGGCGTACTCGTGGTGGCGGGCGACGACCACGGCTGTGTGTCCTCGTCGATGCCGCACCAGAGCGACCTCACGATGCAGTCGTGGAGCATGCCGGTGCTGCACCCGGGCAACGTCGCCGAATACCTGGAGTTCGGTCTCTACGGCTGGGCCTTGTCCCGCTTTTCGGGCAACTGGGTGGGCTTCAAGGCCATCTCCGAAGTTGTCGAAAGCGGCATGACCGTCGATCTCGACCGGGTGCGCACGGATTTTCCACCACCAGCGCACTTTGCGCCGCCGGGTGGCGGTCTGCACTACCGCTGGCCTGACTTGCCCAGCCTCGCCCTCGAGGCCCGCCTCGAGCTCAAGCTCGACGCGGTGCGCGCCTTCGCCCGCGACAACAGCATCGACCGCTGGATAACAACCGCAGCACAGGCCGACCTTGGCATCGTCACCGTCGGCAAGGCCCACTACGACTTCCTCGAAGTTTTGCGTCGTCTAGGGCTGTCGCTGAAAGATCTTGAGCAGGCAGGCATCCGGATCTACAAGGTCGGCCTGGTGTTTCCGCTGGAGCCGACCCGTATCGATGCGCTGGTGAGCGGCTTGCGCGAGGTGCTGGTCATTGAGGAGAAGGCACCCGTCGTCGAGCGCCAGCTCAAGGAGATGCTCTACAACCGGAGCGGCGCGCGGCCGGTCGTGATCGGCAAGCAAAACCGCGAGGGACCCCCACTGCTTTCCGCCCTCGGTGAGTTGCGCCCGTCACGCATCATGCCGGCATTTGCAGAATGGCTGGCAGCGCACAAACCGGCGCTGGACCGTCGCGAACATGTGCGCGACTTCACCGCACCGGAACTGCTGTCGAACGAAGGCGACGCGGTGCGGCGACTGCCCTACTTCTGCTCCGGCTGTCCGCACAATACATCGACCCGGGTACCGGAAGGCTCGATAGCGCAGGCCGGCATCGGCTGTCATTTCATGGCCTCCTGGATGGAGCGGTCGACCACCGGCCTGATTCAGATGGGGGGCGAGGGCGTGGACTGGGCGGCTCACAGCCGCTTCACCGGTCGCAAGCACGTGTTCCAGAACCTCGGCGACGGCACCTACTTCCACTCAGGTGTGCTCGCCATCCGTCAGGCGATCGCGGCACGCGCCAACATCACCTACAAGATCCTCTACAACGACGCGGTGGCGATGACCGGAGGCCAGCCGGTGGACGGCGTCATCGGCGTCGAACGCATCGCGCGGCAGGTGGAGGCTGAAGGGGTACGAAAGCTCGCCATCGTCAGCGACGAACCGGAAAAGTACCGCGGCCAGGAGAGTCTGTTCCCGCCAGGCACTAATTTTCACCACCGCGGCGAGCTCGATGCCGTTCAACGCGAGTTGCGCGTGATAGACGGCGTAACCTGTCTGATCTACGACCAGACCTGCGCAGCCGAGAAGCGGCGCCGGCGAAAGAAGGGAGAGTATCCCGACCCGGACAGACGAATCTTCATCAACGCCGAGGTCTGCGAGGGCTGCGGCGATTGCGGCACGCAGTCAAACTGCCTGTCGGTGCTGCCGCTGGAGACCGAGCTCGGCCGCAAACGCCAGATCGAGCAATCCTCATGCAACAAGGATTACTCCTGTGTGCAGGGCTTCTGCCCAAGCTTCGTATCGGTCGAAGGCGCTCGTTTGCGCAAGCGCGTTGCGAGGCTGTCCGGCGACCGCCTCGGCGAGCTCATCGAACACCTGCCGCAGCCCCGACCGAAGCTCGAGGATGCACCCTACGACATGTTGATCACCGGCATCGGCGGCACCGGCGTGGTCACCATCGGGGCGCTGGTCAGTATGGCGGCCCACCTGGACGGCTTCGCCAGCTCGCAGCTCGATTTCATGGGCTTCGCCCAGAAGGGTGGCGCGGTACTGGCTTTCATCCGCTGGGCCAGGCGGCCGGAACTGCTCAATCAGGTCCGCATCGATACCCAGCAGGCCGACCTGCTTCTTGCCTGCGACCTGGTCGTCGGCGCCAGCGCCGACGCGCTACAGACAGTACGCCACGGGCGTACCCGCATCATTGCGAGCAGCCATCGAAACCCCACCGACACCTTCGTGCGCAACCCGGACGCCAGCCTGCATGCCGAGGCACTCGAGGACAAGCTTCGCTTCGCCGCCGGTGCGGATGCACTCGAGATGGTGGATGCCTATGATTTGGCTCTGCGTCTGCTGGGCGACTCGATCGGCGCCAACATGCTGCTCCTCGGCTATGCCTGGCAACGTGGCCGCGTGCCGGTTTCGCTGGCCGCAATCGAACGGGCGATCGAACTCAACGGTGTCGCGGTGGAGATGAACCGCATGGCCTTCCACCTCGGCCGGCTGACCGCAGAGCAGCTAGCCACGGTGCTGGAGCTGGCGGAGGAGCCAAAGCCGGAGCCGATGACGCTCGAGGGGCTCGTCGCACATCGAGTGCAACACCTGACCGGCTACCAGGACGCCGCCTATGCCGCCCGCTACACCGAACTGGTCGCGCGCACCCGTGCCGCAGAAGAGGCGCTCGGCGCCGATCCGGCACTGCCGCTCACCCACGCGGTGGCGCGCGGTTACGCCAAACTTCTCGCTTACAAGGACGAATACGAGGTCGCACGGCTGTTCACCGACGGGCGCTTCCGTCAGGCACTGGAAGAGACCTTCGACGGCGACTTCACCCTCGCCTTCCACATGGCACCCCCGATTCTGGTCAGGAGCAAGGACGGGCGACCACCGGCCAAGGTCCGCTACGGCTCATGGATGCACAAGGCCATGCGCTGGCTGGCACGAGGCAAACGGCTTCGCGGCACCTGGCTCGACCCCTTTGGACGCAACCCCGAGCGGCGCATGGAGCGTGCGTTGTCTGAACACTACGCGGCGTTGATCGAATCGCTGCTGCCGCGGCTCTCGAGCGAGAACCTCGCAACCGCTACGGAACTGGCCTCGCTCGCCGAGCGGATTCGGGGCTTCGGCCATGTCAAGGCTCGCTGCCTTGCCGAAGTGTTGAAGCAGGAGGCGACGCTCGCGCATCGCTTGGGCCTCGCGCCAGTTCTCGCCGATGCGGTACCCGAAAAAATGCTCGATCAGGCCCGCGCGGGAGGCCTCAAGGGCATCCCGGTCGTCACCCTGCGATGAGACCGGGCATGACGCGGATCAGGTGCCGGTCTCCGTCTTGCTCTCTGCGGCTTCGGGCTTCGCTGACGACGTCGATGCGCCGGCCACCCGGCGCCCGGCATCGCCAGCGTCGAGTGCGCGGATATCACCAGAGATCTGGCCGCCTTCCTCGATAAAGATCTTGCCGTAGCGGATCTTGCCGCTCACCTTGCCGGTAGCATGGATGATCAACTGACTGCGCGCGGTGAGCTCACCGTCGAAGCTGCCATTGATCTCGGCAACGTCGATACCAACGGTACCCGAGTACGAACCATTCTCGGCAATGCGCAGCACACGACTGTCCATCGTCGCCTCGACCCGACCTTCGACGACCAGGGTGTCGCAGTCGAGGATTTCGGCACCTTTGAGCTTGACGTCCGGGCCAACGATGAGCCGGCTCTCGCCAGGCTTGGCAGCCTCTTCCCGGCGCGATGCACTCGCGAGCGCACTGCCGGCACCAAAACTCGAGGACGGTGCGCTGCCACTTTCGCGGGGCATACCGCCTGAATCACTCATCCCGCCGGTTGCACCCGTGGGGGCGCCTGCCGGGCGACCACTGCGCAGCGCCTGGGGTTCGTTGGTCTTGGGAAAGAGATTGGGCTTGTTGAACATGATTTCTCCTGGCAAGCATCGGGACGGGCACTCGGAACGGCCGATCGCCGCCGCAGCCCCACCTCGATTCAATACGACGTTGAGCTGCACAGTTTACGCCCCTGCCGCATGATTCCCGGCGCGGGGAAAGATATCTTTACAAACAAGCCCGGGCGGGCAGACAAGACGCCATAAGCATAGTGCCGGACATCCACCCGGTACCGGCTGCCAATCCTCAGGCAGTGCCGCCGACAGTCAGACCATCGATACGCAGAGTCGGTTGCCCGACCCCCACCGGCACACTCTGCCCCTCCTTGCCGCAAGTGCCCACACCGGGATCCAGCGCCATGTCGTTACCGATCATCGACACCCGCGTCAGCGCGTCCGGGCCGTTTCCGATCAGGGTCGCCCCCTTGACCGGACGGGTCACCCGGCCGTTCTCGATGAGATAGGCCTCGGAAGTCGAAAAAACGAACTTGCCCGAGGTGATGTCCACCTGTCCGCCGCCGAAGTTCACCGCATACAGGCCCTTCTTCACCGAGCGCAGGATCTCCTCCGGATCATGCCCACCATTGAGCATGTAGGTGTTGGTCATCCGCGGCATCGGCAGGTGAGCATACGACTCACGCCTGCCGTTACCGGTCGGCGCCACACCCATCAGACGGGCATTCATGATGTCCTGCATGTAGCCGGTGAGGACGCCGTCCTCGATCAGTACCGTGCGTTCGGTAGGATTGCCCTCGTCGTCGATGGTCAGCGAACCGCGACGATCCGCGATGGTGCCGTCGTCAACCACCGTGACCCCGGGCGCGGCGACCCGCTGGCCGATCCGGCCCGAAAACGCCGAACTGCCCTTGCGGTTGAAATCGCCCTCGAGCCCGTGGCCGATGGCTTCGTGCAAGAGGATGCCGGGCCAGCCCGGTCCGAGCACGACGGTCATCGTAGCGGCCGGGGCGGGTCCGGCACCGAGATTGACCCGCGCCTGATGCACCGCCGCCCTGGCGTATTCACGCAGCCGCTCGTCGTCGAACCAGGCATAGTCAAAGCGACCGCCACCGCCTGCACTACCCTGCTCGCGGCGGCCGTTCTCTTCCATGATGACCGATAGCGACACCCGCACCAGAGGCCTGACATCGGCCGCAAGCCGGCCGTCACTCCGGGCCACCAGCACGACCTCCCAGGTGCCGGCGACATGAGCCATGACCTGGGTCACCCGAGGATCCTCGGCACGCGCAAATCCCTCGAGCCTCTCGAGCAAGGCAACCTTCGCGGCATCGTCGAGCGAACCCAGCGGATCGTCAGCGCGGTAGAGCGCCTTGTCGGCGCGACGCCGAGATGTCGCAGCTGCCTTGCCGCTGCCGCCGGCATCGGCGATCGCCCGCGTCGCCTCCGCCGCGGCGGTCAGCGCCGGCAAGGAGATATCGTCAGAATAGGCGAAGGCGGTCTTGTCGCCTGACACCGCGCGAACGCCGACGCCCTGCTCGATGTTGAAACTGCCGGACTTGACGATGCCCTCTTCCAGGCTCCAGGCCTCGGACCGGTGATACTGGAAATACAGATCGGCATAATCGAGCCGATGGTGCAACAGAGTGCCGAAGACCCGCTCGATCTCCGCGTGACCAAGCTGGTTGGGGTCAAGCAGGTAACGATCGGCGATTGCGAGAGCGTCAGTCTGATGAGTCATGCTTTCTTCCAGTGAATACGCGAACGCTTGTGGGACAAGCGACACGGTAAAACGATCAATGAGGCGCCCGGTTCACAAACGGCGGTGGCGCAGCGCAGGCAGGCTCTCGCGCACCGCGGCAATGCGGGACGGCTCGAGCAGCCCGGCAACCACGCCCTCCCCCTCGTCGCGACAGGCCAGAATCTCGCCCCAGGGGTCGACGATCATGCTGTGGCCCCAGGTCACCCTGCCGCTGGGATGGCGCCCGCCCTGAGCCGGCGCCATCACATAGCACTGATTCTCGATCGCACGGGTACGCAGCAGTATTTCCCAGTGCGCTTTGCCGGTGGTGTAGGTGAACGCCGACGGCACCAGAATCAGATCCACCGCACCCATTGCCCGATAGAGCTCCGGAAAGCGCAGGTCGTAACACACGGAGAGCCCCACCCGACCGACTGCCGAATCGAAGGTGACCACGCTGTCGCCAGGCTCGATGGTTTCG
Source organism: Azoarcus taiwanensis (assembly GCF_012910885.1). GTDB lineage: Bacteria > Pseudomonadota > Gammaproteobacteria > Burkholderiales > Rhodocyclaceae > Azoarcus_F > Azoarcus_F taiwanensis. Next base: position 20,535 of record NZ_WTVM01000001.1, read on the forward strand.
GCTTCGTCGTAGCGTTCTTGCCCGCGCGAAAAGCCGAACAAATGAATCTTGTCATAGCGGGCCACCCGCTTTCCGTCCGGTCCGCACACCAACGTCGTGTTGCGCACCTTGCCATCGGCCTCGGCAACCAATGGCACCGTGCCGCCAACCAGCCAGATGCCGTGGCGACTGGCGGTTTCGCTGAGAAAGTCCTGGAGCCGGCCCACGCCATCACGCTCGCGGATAGCGACTTTGGCGCGCTCGTCGCCACTGATGATCGCAAAGTACTCCGGCAGCGCGACAAGCTGCGCCCCGCCCTCCGCGGCCTCGGCGACGAGACGGGCAGCCACCTCAAGATTGGGGCCGACATCCGGCCCCGACACCATTTGCACCGCGGCGATCTGACCACCGACGGCATTCACAGCTTGCTGCGTCATTGAACTGGCTCCTGAGAACCCTCGGTACCGCGCGCCGTACCGCTCAGTTTTTCCACCCGGGGGTCCGCCCAGGTACCGGTGATCTCATACGTGTAGGCAAACATGCGTTCGATCGGATCGGCCATGATCCGCTGTGCGAGCAGCGCGACGACACCGGCCACGGGGTTGATCAGGCCCGCAGCCGCGCCGACTGCAACCGATTCGCTGAGCGTGGGCTGCACGATGACACGCAAGTCCTGGGTTTCGCGGTTGAGATCAGCCTTGCCGGTGACCCAGATCTTGGCCGCGGGTCCGGCAATCCGCAGATCCTCGGTGGCCATCACCCCACGATCCATGGTGATGCTACCGGAAACGCTTTCGAAGGCGAAACCTTCACTGAACACATCGCGAAAGTCGAGTGCCAGACGGCGCGGCAGAGCCTGCAGGCTCAACACACCGAGAAGACGCCCCACCCCGGGCTCAAGCTGGCGAAACTGGCCGTCGGCCGCATCGACGTCAAATGCGCCTGACAGAGACGGATAATGCAATCGCAACGGCGTCCCCTGCCAGCTCGCCCTGCCCTCCAGACTGGCTCGACCGCGACTGACCACGTCGGGATAGCCCACGCGTCCAAGCAGGGCGCCGACATCGCTGGATTCGAGGCGAAAGTCCAGCTCGGTCAGCAGGTCGCTCCCGGTCAACCAACGACCCGACCCGCGGAGTCGATCCGTGTCATTGGCGATCTCGAAACGGTCGAGACGCCAGAACGGATTCTCGTTTCTGGCTTCCAGCGCAAGGCGACCAAGGCTGCGACCACGGAGAACAAAATCGTCAGCCACGATGTCCAGCGCGGGCAGCCGGCGCAGCGGCTCCGCGTCTTCGTCACGCGCCGTCGTCTCCGCAGGGCGTTCGCCGGCCTGGCCGAGCGCAAGCCTGGTCAGCCGCGCCGAGAGCACGCCGCCATCAGTTTCCCGCCAGTCGAAACTGCCGGCGACACGGTCGCTCGCAACACGCCCGCGCCAGCCTCTCGCATCAAAGAGGGCACCGAGTTCGGCATCACGAAAATCCTGACCGAAGAGCGTCAAGCGACCGAGTGAGACATCGGCCGCGCCCTGCGCGAACAAGGCGGCGAGCCAGCCCCGGTCCTCGCCATTGCCGGTGAACACCGCGCGTCGCCAGGCGTCGGCATCCAGTGCATCGAACGCGGCGGTGATCTTGATGCCTGCGTCGATCTCGTCCAGCGCCCGACCCCATGCCATACCACCACGGCTGAGCCGCATCGCATCGCCCTGACCGGAGAGCGCCAGCGCGAGCGATGCACGCCCGCCGAGATCGAGCGCAATCGTCCGCACTGCGCCGCGCTCGCGCAGCCGCATCTCGAAAACACTTGGCCACGGCTCCGTCGCTCGCTTGTTCAGGGGCTGCGGCAGACTGGACGAAACGCCCTCGAGTGCGGTCTCGACACGCACATCGACCCCCGCTTCGACGACATCGATGTCCGCGCTCCAGGCAGTGCTGCCCGAAAGATGGACCAGCCACGGCCAATCCTGATGCTCCCGCAGGCCGCGCACCGTCGCGCCCCCCTCGGCGCGAAAACGCGCACGGCCGCCTTCGTCGGTGCTGGCGCGCACTCTCAAGGCCTCGCCCAGCATTCTGCCGGTTGCCTCGGGTATCTCGAAGTTGCGCTCTGAGAATCGCACGCGACCTCGCGCCTCGGTCACTTCCGGCAAACCCTCGATAAGACTCAGGCGATTGCCGCTGAAGCCGTATTCACCATTGACCCGTGTCGCAGACAGGTTGCGAATCGGCAGCGCCAGTTCCAGGTTCAGCTGCCCGTTCCCTGTCGCCCGGATGCCATCGGTGAAGGCGCCGGCAACGCCACGCACCGGGCTCTGTTCGATGAAGCGCAGAAAATCGGCCGTCGCCCCGCGCGCCTGCCCGCTGACGCTGAGCAGTTCGCCTCCCTCTGCACCAAACGCCGGAATCTCCGCGACCACGTCGCCAAGCGCCACGCCGAGTATGTTCGCGCGCTCGGTCTCGATGCGCATGCCACGGCCCTCGAAGCGCAGCTCGCCATCGATGTCGTCGATTGCCGGCCAGCCCTCCGCATAATCGAGGCCGACCCCGGACACCCGCGCAGTCACCAGAAACTGGCCCTCCGCTCCATCATCGAACGGAAAGCGATCGAGCTCTCCGCGCAACTGCAGCCGTGCATCCTGGATAGTGCCGCCCTCGAGCGCCGATGCCAGCCAACTCCGTGCGGCTGGATTCATCACAAGCGGCAGATAGCGTGGCACCGCAGCCCCATCGCCACGCGTGAGGCGCGCGACCATGTCGATTTCTCCTCGTCGCCCTACCCCGAGCCGGTAAGCACCCGATAAGGTGCCAGCCGCGTCTTCATTCTCGAAGCGCAGCTCACTGACCGAAATCGCGTATTGGCCATCACGGCGAGCCCAGCTGCCCTCGCCCGAGATCTGCTCCAGAGGAATGGTCGGGTTCGGAAAAACCGCGGGCAGCGACACCGCCGCCTCGCTGGCTGCGACCCGGAACCGACCGCCATCGCGGTCGCCGTCGACCATGCCCGTTAAACCGGTGACGCCCGGCAGCTGCCCGATCGCCTGCGACGAGAAATCGTCGAAGGTGGCACGTAACTGCCACTGAACCACAGAGGAGCCCCCTTGCCGCCAATCCGCCCGGAAGTCCCTGACGACGCCCGAGACCTGCGTCTGTTCGATCAGCTCACGCATCTCGGACGACAACGGCAGGTAGCCGGCCAGCCTGCCGGCCTGTGCGAGATCAGCCCGGTCGAACGACACCCGCGCCCCGCGGGCAAACCGATCCAGCGGGCCGTCGGTTTCCAGTTCGAAATCCAGCGGGCCGACGCGCTCGCCATCGGCGGCAGTAAAACCCAGTCCCCTTAAAGAGAGTGAGAAGCGGTCGAGCGACGCGATGCTGATTCGGCCGTCGACGTCGGTGAGTTCGAGTCGCGGCAGCGCCGGAGCCAGGCGAACCGCGAGATCAGCCAGCGCAAGGTCGAGGGTTGCGGCCTGAATCACCCCGCGCCTCAAATCGAGCCAGGCCCTCAGATTGCCGTAGCCACCCGGCATCTCGGGCAGATCCAGCCAGAACTGGGCTGCGGTGAAATCCAGCTCGTCGATGGCGAAGTAGAGCTGACCATTCCAGGTCTCACGATCGAAGGCGTCGGGACTGTCGAGATCCCCGCGCAGTTCGAGCCCCTGCCACAAGTGGCCCAGGGCCGAGGTGCGGATAGCGAAGCGGTGGCGCCCAAGCTCCGAGGTCAAGCGGAAATCCACTTGCTCGACCACCAGTGGAGCCGCGGCACGCGACCAATCCAGCCATTGCACCCTGGCGCCGAGCATCAACACCTCACGCTGAGCCAGCGCCCATGCAAGCAGCGCACTTGCAGCCTGGTTCTCGACCGCCTGCTCGCGCTCGAGGCCGATCTCACCCACCCCCATACGCCCATCGATCTCACGATGCACCGTTAGCCGGGGTGAGTGGATGACCAGGCGGTGAAAGTGGGGTTGCCACAGCGCGAGCGATGACCACGCCAGCGTGGCATCAACCTCATCGAAGCCGAGCACCGTCTCGCCTTGCGGGCCGACGACGCGCAGTCCGCGAACATGCAGGCGGGGCCGGAATCCGTGCCAATCGGCGGAAAGCGACTCGATACGAACCGGGGCGCCAATTGCCTGCTCCAGCGCGGCTTCGACGGTGGGTACGTAGTCCTGCGCCCTCGGCATCACGACTTCGCGCAGAACCAGCGCTGACAACAGGACGGCGAACACTACAAGCATGCCCACATTGACCAGCGCGCGATTCAACGCACTGCCCGAACGCTGCTCGGATGAGGCCGCTGTCTGTCTGTCAGGCGGAGAAGTGTTGTCCATGTCGAATACGGTCCGGCGGACTTGGCTACAATCGCAAGCGGGCGATCACTCGCGGTTCGCCGCTGCATGCATGCCGAGTCCGCATCGAATCGAGCATTTTAACAATGAACCGGATACTCACCCGATGTCTTTCGATTCTCAACAATTGCCACACGGCATCAGCAATGCTGCAAGCTTCTCGCGCTACCTCGCCCGCATGCTGCAGAGCCGGCCATGGCTTGCCGAACGGCTTCGCGAATCGATCACCGAGCCGCTCGATGCAGACACGATGCGAAACTGGCTCACAGGACAAGCGCCGGATGAAGCCGGCCTGCCCGCGGCACTGAGGCGACTGCGCATCTGGGTGATGTGCCACCTCATCACCCGCGACATCAATGGCAATGCGGACCTCGCCGAGGTGACCGAAACCATGACGGTGCTGGCCGAGACCTGCATCCGGGCAGCGCACGACAGCGCCCGCAACGCGCTGGTCCGCCGCCACGGCGAACCACTCTCGCGGACCGGCTGGATACAGGAGTTGCTCATCATCGGCATGGGCAAGCTCGGCGGCAGGGAGCTCAACGTCTCGTCCGACATCGATCTTATTTTCGTCTATCCGGAAGATGGCGACACCGGTGGCGACAAAGTGATCAGCAACTTCGAATTCTTCGAGCGCCTCGGCAAGCGCATCATCAAGACGCTTTCGGAGGTAACCGAGGAAGGACAGGTCTTTCGGGTCGACATGCGGCTGCGTCCCAACGGCGACTCCGGACCGTTGGTGTGCTCGTTCGACATGCTTGAGAACTACTTCATTACTCAAGGCCGCGAGTGGGAGCGTTACGCGTGGATAAAGGCGCGGGTGCTCGACGGCGAACGTTTCCGCGAACTCGAGTCCGTCGCTCGTCCTTTCGTTTTTCGCAAGTACCTCGACTTCGGTGCGATCAATGCGATGCGCGACCTCCATGCCCAGATCCGGCGCGAGGTCACGCGCCGCGACCGCGCCGACAACGTCAAGCTCGGACCGGGCGGGATCCGCGAGATCGAGTTCATCGCCCAGGTCTTCCAGCTGATTCGCGGCGGACGCGACCCCGGGCTGCAGATCCGTCCGACGCTGAAGGTGCTCGGCGAACTCGCGCAGCGGGGCATTCTCGCACCCGATACGGTCGCCGAACTTAGCGAGGCCTATGTATTCCTGCGCAATCTCGAACATCGTCTGCAGTATCTCGATGACGCCCAGACCCACGATCTGCCCGCCGAAGAGAGCGACCGCAAGCTGATCGCCCAGGCGGCGGGTTTCGACAGTTTCGACGCGCTGCACCAGCAACTCGAGGTGTGGCGGAGCGTGGTCAGCCGTCATTTCGACGACGTGTTCAGCGATCCCAGCGAAGAAGCCCACAAACTCGATCGCGTGTGGAGCACCAGCGATTCACCGGACGACGTCGACCCGATCCTCGCCGAGCTCGGTTACGACGACCCCCAGGCGGTATCACGTCGCCTGGGGGCAATCCATTCCAGTTCGCGTTACCAGCAGCTGCCCAACCATATCCGCAGCCGTCTGGACGCACTGATGCCCCGGGTCGTCGAGGCAGCCGCGGCGACCCAGAGCCCGGATCAGACCCTGTTCCGCTGCCTCGAGCTGATGGAAACCATTTCCCGCCGTGGCGCGTATCTGGCCCTTCTGCAGCAATATCCGCAAGCCCTGAAGCGGGTCGCGGACCTCATGGGCGCATCGAGTTGGGCGGCGCAATACCTCACTCGCCATCCGATTCTGCTCGATGAACTGCTGGACGATCGAAATCTGGAAACCGAACCGGACTGGCCCCGTCTGCGTGCGGAACTGAGCGCCGCACTCGACGCCGAGGAGCCCGACATGGAGCGGCAGATGGACATGATGCGCGAACAGCATCATGCCCAGGTCTTCCGGCTGCTGACCCAGGACATCGCCGGCAAACTCACGGTCGAACGGCTTGCCGACCACTTGTCGGCACTGGCCGACCTCATTCTCGAGCTGACCGTGCCGCTGGTATGGCGAAAGATCAAGAAGGCCCACCGCGACACCCCGGCCTTCGCGGTAATTGCCTACGGCAAGCTGGGCGGCAAAGAGCTCGGTTACGCTTCGGACCTCGACATAATCTTCCTGTTCGACGACGACGCCCCGGAGGCCATGGAGGTCTATTCCCGGCTCGCGCAGCGTATCAACACCTGGCTGTCCACCCAGACCGCGGCAGGCACTCTGTTCGAAACCGATCTGCGCCTGCGCCCCAACGGCGACGCCGGTCTGCTCGTAACCTCGCTCGAGGCTTTTCGCAAGTATCAGCTCGAGGCGGCTTGGGTGTGGGAGCACCAGGCACTGACCCGGGCGCGGTTCGCCGCCGGAGACCCGCGTATCGGTGAGGGCTTCGAGCGTATTCGCTGCGAGATCCTGCGTCAGAAACGCGACCCGGCTCGGTTGCGCGAGGAGGTGCTCGCGATGCGCCGCCGCATGCGCGACGCCCACGCCGGCAAGAGCGAACTGTTCGCTCTCAAGCATGACCATGGTGGCCTCATCGATGTCGAGTTTCTCATCCAGTACCTGGTGCTGTGGCATTCGCATCAACATCAGGCGCTGACCGAGAATCTGGGCAACATCGCGCTGCTGCGGATCGCCGGCGAGCTGGGCCTGATCCCGTCAGAGCTCGCGCTTCAGTGCGGTGACGCCTACCGCCTGTTGCGGCGCCTGCAACACCGCCAGCGACTCAACGGCCAGCCCTCGCGCGTCGCTGTGGAGCAGGTCGAAACAGCGCGCGCGCCGGTGATGCAGCTTTGGAGATTCGTATTCGGCACCACGGAAGCGGACCCATACGCCGACACGGAGCCTGCGCGCTTGCAGCAAAGCTGAATCGGCTGTCGGCCGGCCCGATTTCGGCTGTAACACAAACGCATTCGGGCCCGGAGTACAATCGGCCGCTCGAATCACAGACTTCGTGCCGGAGCGCAAGCTCCGACACAGTCCACACCGATGAGCCAGGAAATCGAACTCAAGCTGGCCCTGCCGCGCAAGGCCCTTCCCGCGCTGCGCCGCCACCCCATCGTGCAGGCGGCCGCCAAACCCGGCCCGACCCGCACGCTGGACAATACCTACTTCGATACCGCCGACCTGGCCCTGCGCAAGCGCCGTATCGCCGTGCGAACCCGTCGCCAGGGGCGCCTGCTGTTGCAGACCGTCAAATGCTCGGCGCAATCGACTGGCGGGCTGACGAGTCGCCCGGAGTGGGAGCGGCCGTTCGACGGCGGTTTCGATTTCAGCGAGGTAGACGCGGGTGCGGTGCGAAAGCTGCTGGAGGCCCGCCGAGACGAACTGGTGCCGGTGTTCTCCACTCGCTTCCGGCGTGAAACACGCGAGCACTGCGAACGCGACGTCCGCATACTGCTGATGATCGACACCGGCGAGGTCGTGTGTGGTGAGCATGTCGCACCGATCTGCGAGCTTGAACTCGAGTTGGTCGAGGGCAAGCCGCTCGACCTGTTGCTGCTCGCCTGCCGCCTCGCCGCCGATCTGCCATTGGTGCCAAGCGACGTCAGCAAGGCCGAGCGAGGCTTTCGCCTGCACAACGGCCAGCAGGCCGAACCCCTGCGCGCGGCGGCTTCGACGATCACGCCCGATCAAGGCCCGGTCGAAGCCTTCACCACGCTGGCATTCAGTTGCGTGCAGCAATGGCAGGCGAACGCCATCGGCGCCATGGACAGCACGAACCCGGAGTTCATCCATCAGCTGCGGGTGTCCCAGCGACGTCTGCGGTCCCTGCTGCGCTTGTTTGCCCCCGCCCTGCCGGAAACCTTCGTCGCCGACTGGAGCGAGCGCCTGCGCAACAATGCGAACAGCTTCGGGGATGCCCGTGATCTGGATGTGCTCAGCGACGAGATCCTCGCGCCGGTGGCCGGCACCACCGCAGACGAGGATGCCGCCCTCGGCCGTCTGCAGGAGAAGGTGCGCATCGAACGTGACCGCGCGCGTGACGCGGCGCTTGCCCGGCTGGATCCAGCCGAACAAGGACGTCTGATCATCGGCTTCATGGCCGCCCTGCACGCGATGCCGGAAAACGCACTGCACCGTTCGGTCGACCTGCGCACCTTCGCCCGGCTGCAGCTGAGCCGGATACGCAAGCGCGTAAAAAGGCGTTTCGAAGCTGCCCGAACGCTCATACCGGCGCGCCTGCACGCCCTGCGTATCGCGCTCAAGCAACTGCGCTACGGCATCGAGTTCTTCACACCTCTGCTGCATCCCCGCGAAGTGGTTCGCTTCGGCAAGTCCCTCGCCAAAGCGCAGAATGCGCTGGGTTTCATCAACGATCTCGATGTCGCGCGTCATCGCCTGTCCGCGATGGCGGGTGACGATGTCGAACTCGCACGCGCGGCAGCTTTCAGCTGCGGTTGGCACGGCCCGCAATACGCCAAGGCATGTCGCAATTCGATTCGGGAACTCGCTCCGCTGCTCAAGGAAAGCGCTCGCTGGAAGAAGCTCACTCAGGGCAAGTAACTGCACTGTAATCTTCTTCTGCAACAATCCGTGGCTTGCCGACGCAGCCGTGCGCGGCAAGCTCGAAAACGAAGGAGGAGGCAATGGACCTGCTGTTGTGGCGCCACGCAGAAGCGGTGGATGGCACACCGGACCATGCGCGCGAACTGACCCCGCGAGGCATCAAGCAAGCACAACGCATAGCAGACTGGCTGAAACGCAACAGACCGCAGCGGCTCAAGGTGATGGTCAGCCCGACGGTGCGCACCAGGCAGACGGCCGAAGCATTCACCGACGACTTCGAGATCGTCTCCGCGCTTGGGCCCGAGCGGACAGTGGCCGACATACTCGCCGCCACCGGCTGGCCGGATGCTTCCGGCGCCTGTCTCATCGTGGGGCACCAACCCACCCTAGGACGGATCGCGGCACTGCTGCTATCCGGAACCGAGGCCGACTGGACCGTCAAGAAAGGCGGGCTGTGGTGGTTCACCAACCGGGTCCGCAACGGTGAAACCCAGACCGTCTTGCGCACCGTCATCGCCAACGACTTGCTGGACAAGTAGGATCAGCACGCAACCAGTGCAGAACCCGGCCCGGGCAAAGAAACCGGGCCGGGCATTCCTACTCGGATCCGTTCGGTCACCAACCACACAGAGCGCTGGGGCTTTTTCCCCCCGGCCAACAGGCGTATCCTTCGGCCAACGCTCATCCACCGGAGCTCCGGTGGCATGACCAAAACGACCGAAGCGAGAAATGAACACGACCCCTGAAAACGGAACGATCCGTGACGATGACGGCGTCAGACGCGTCTTCTACGACGGTTACTGGATCAAGGCATACGAGGCCCCGCAGAACAGCCTCGTCGAAAAGCGACGCCTCATCGAGGCCCTCACCCGCCGGCTGTTCAACCATGTCGAGCATGGCATCAACATCCCCGGCAAGCGTCTCAAGGAGGCCCGTGCGGCTTTCGAGGAGGAAACCGATCCGGAGCGCAAACGGGTCAAAGGCGCCATGCTGGCAGGCGCCCTCTTCAACCGCGCCACCGACATCTTCACCAAACTGGTCGACCTCCAGCAGGAGGGCGTCGATGTGACCCAGGACAGCGCGCTGATGCGAGAATGCGGCCAGTGCCTGCAGGAGGCGCTGAACCTCGGCAAACTGGTTCGCCATATCAGCGGCGACGAGGGCATCGACGAGTTGTGGGGTGAACCCTTTCGTGCCTTTTCGATCCCGATCGAGGCCTTCTACGAGAGTCGGTACATCAAGATCGCCCAGGCCCTGCGCAACATCGATCGGCTGACCGAGACGATGTGCGCAGCGTTCGGTCCCAACCCGCTATTCGAGGGCGCGGCTGTGGAGATCAGCCGACTCGGCACCGCGGCCAAACGCAAATGCGAGACCCTGCGCACTGACGCCGACATCTTCAACATCTGGACAGATTTCGCGGTAGCGCACGAGCACCTCGAGGCTTTCATGCCCAAGCTCGCCGGGGCTGCCACACCCGACCTCCTCCAGCTCGCTGCCGACGGCCAGCAGTTGCTGCGCCAGGGTGGAGAGCTGATCAGCTACGTGACGCGAGCACGCGTCACAATGCCGAAAAGCACCCGCGAATACATCGAGCGCTGCGAGCGCTACGCGCAACTCGTCACCGCGCGTTTCAGCAGCCACGCGACCAACTGAGTGCTTGCAGTCAGGCAACGGAGCAATCAGTTGGCGCGGTCGCTTCGTTCACACGCGGTGAGCGAAGCGCACCACGTCACTCGATAATGCCGCCGCCAAGGCACACCGTCGACTCGTAGACGACGACGCTTTGTCCCGGCGTTAGCGCCCATTGCGGCTGCGCGAACGCGATCTCGGCCCGGCCGCCTTCGATGCGGTCTATCTCGCACGGCATGTCGGTGCTGCGATAGCGGGGCTTGGCGGTATAAACCCAGTGAGTATGGGGATCGCGCCCGGCGATCCAGTTGAGCTGCGCTGCGCTCAGTCTGTCACGCAGAAGCGCGGGATGCTCATGCCCCTGAACCACATAAAGCACATTGCGTTCGACGTCCTTACCGGCCACGTACCAGGCATCATGCTCACCTGCGGCGTCCTGATGTCCCTTGATGCCGCCAATATGCAAGCCCTTGCGCTGACCGATGGTGTGATACATCAACCCCTGATGCTCGCCCAACAGCACATCGTCGTCGAGGGCGCGAATCTCACCCGGGCGTGCCGGGAGGTAGCGCATCAGGAACTCGCGGAAAGGGCGCTCGCCAATAAAGCAGATGCCGGTCGAGTCCTTTTTTTCGGCGACATGCATCCCGGCCTCGGCCGCCATGCGACGCACCTCGCGCTTGTACAGGTCACCGAGCGGAAACAGGGTTTTGGACAGCTGGGCCTGATTCAGACGGTAGAGGAAGTAGCTCTGATCCTTGGTGCCGTCCTCGGCCTTGAGCAACTGGAACTCACTGCGGCCGTCGTTGTGCCACTCGCGCACCCGGGCATAGTGTCCGGTGGCGATACGTTCGGCACCGAGTTGCATCGCGTGATCGAGAAAGCAGCGGAACTTGATCTCGGAGTTGCAGAGGATGTCGGGGTTCGGCGTCCGCCCCGCCTCGTACTCGGCGAGAAACTCGGCAAACACCCGATCCTTGTACTCGGCCGAAAAATTCACCACCTCGAGGTCGATACCGAGCACGTCGCAAACCGAAGCGACATCCACGAGATCCTGCCGAGTCGAGCAGTACTCGGAGTCGTCGTCGTCCTCCCAGTTCTTCATGAACAGGCCGGTGACCTGATAGCCCTGCTGCTTGAGCAACATCGCCGCAACCGACGAGTCTACACCGCCGGACATGCCCACCACGACCTTCGCGCCGTTGGGGTCCGTTTTACTGGACATTCGGTCCTTCTCCCTTCAACCAGTCCGCCAGCGGCAGGATCACCGCCGGCTCACCATGATCGACAAACCAGCTGTCGACCGCAAATCGCGCACCGGGGGCAACCGCCAGGCCGTTACCCCCTTCCACTTCGAGGTCGTCGAGCACGTCCGGGCAATCGCACAGCATCAGCAGATAACCGACATAATCCATTTCCCGCTCATCGACCGAACCCACGGCCGGTGCATCAGACTCTTCGATCACTGCCGAAAAGTGCTGGAGAATGAGGCGGGCCCGCCGCGCCGGCTCGACCACACGGTGAAATCGCATCCACCCCCTTGCTTCGAGCAATTCGAGTAACCGGGTGGTCGAGGTCGAGTGATCGATGCAGTCCATGCGTCCTTCAACCCCCGCATCTCGAAGATTTCCCGCTCGATCGGCAAAGATCGGGGTCTGCTCACCGGCGACCCGGTAGAGCCGTGCCAGTGCCTGAGCGATCGCCTCGCGCTCCGATTCGGCATCCGCAGCCTGCGCCAACAACTCGCGCACATCTACCAGATCCACCCCGCGAAACCATACCGGAACCTCGGCATTGCAGCCGTAATTGAAGCACAAATCGATGGACGCATCCGATGCCGCCTGGGCGACGACAGAAAACAGCATGAACCCTGCGAGCACCGCTCGTAACACCCAAGCACGGACGCGGCAAGGCGAAACCATCACGCGCATCATGCCGCGTAATGTCTGATCAGCGACAAATCGTGTCGTTTCCCGGCACACCAGTCTTCGACACACTGCATCACGAGCGGGCTGCGATGGCGGTCGGCACAATCGCGCAACTCGTCCCGACTCAACCACAGGGCGCGGACAATGCCCTCGTCCAGCACGTGATCGGTGTCCAGCGACGCCACCACACCACCGAATGCAAAGCGGAGATACGTGATGTCGCCCTGCGGACGCGGCCACTGATAGATTCCCACGAGACTGTCGGGCACGAAACGATGACCGGTCTCCTCCAGCGCCTCCCTCACGGCTGCTTCGAGCAACGACTCTCCTGGCTCGAGATGGCCCGCGGGTTGATTGAAACGTAGCCCCTCGTCTGTCTGCTCCTCGACCATCAAGAACTGCCCATCCCGCTCGGCAATTGCCGCCACGGTCACGTTGGGCTTCCACTGTCGCATCATCCGACTCCACGCACGCCGGCCGGAACCCGCCCAGCAGTCAAAGGCCAAAATTGTATCGCGTGCGCCCCCTTGGGGCTTGCCCTGATTCGCAATGGCGGCCGGTACGCGCGAACGAAAACTGGCCTTGTTCAGATGCAACCGCTCGTAAACCCTTAGCGCAACTCGCATATCACTGGAGACTGTTTGATGGGAGCGCCGCAAAAACGTAGAATAGCGCGGATTTTTTCACGCCGACGCAGAGCGGCAGCAACAGTCTGATGCGACCGATCGGGAGGCCGGTCGCTCAGACCAATCGCTGTCAGGCAGACGGCTCGGCGCCCGACAACCACGATCGAGACCTCTATGCACATCAAGATCAATAAAGGCCTGGATCTGCCGATTGCCGGCAAGCCGGAGCAGCGTATACACGCCGCCCGGCCTGTTCGACATGTGGCGGTTCTGGGCGTGGATCATGTCGATCTCAAGCCCACCATGCTCGTCGCCGAAGGCGATCGGGTCAAGCTGGGCCAGGCCCTGTTCGAACACAAGAAACTGCCCGGCGTGCGCATCACCGCGCCAGGCGCCGGCGAAGTGGTCGCCATCAACCGGGGCGCCCGCCGGATGCTCCAGTCGGTGGTGATCCGCCTGGACGAAACCGAAGAGGAAGAGACCTTTGCCGCCTACCCGGCAAGCGAACTCGCCGGGCTGAGCGGAGAACAGGTCGTCGAGAATCTTCTTGCCTCCGGCATGTGGACCGCACTGCGCACCCGGCCATTCGGCAAGTTGCCCGACCCGACCACCCGCCCTGCTGCGGTGTTCGTCACAGCAATGGACACCAATCCGCTTGCGGCCGATCCCGCGCCGATCATCGAAGCCGAAGGCGAGGCCTTCGTCAATGGCCTCAACGTGGTCTCGCGCCTGACCGACGGCAAGCTCTGGATGTGCAAGGCAGCCAATGCCGCACTGCCGAGTTCCGGCCTGCCGGCAAACGCTGTGACGGCAAGCTTCGAGGGTCCGCACCCGGCTGGCCTGCCAAGCACGCACATCCACTTTCTCGACCCAGTCGACGCTCACAAGACCGTGTGGCACCTGAACTATCAGGACGTCATCGCAATCGGCAAGCTTTTCGTCACCGGCCGGCTCAGCACCGAGCGGGTCGTTTCGCTCGCCGGCCCGCAGGTCAAGGAGCCGCGACTGCTGCGAACCCGTATGGGAGCCTGTATCGAGGAGCTGCTCGAAGACGAGGTTCATGACGGGGACAATCGCGCGATCTCCGGATCGGTGCTCTCCGGCCGTCGGGCCGCGGGCTGGTCCTCCTACCTCGGCTGCCACCACCTGCAGATCAGTGTCATCGAGGAGACCTCGCCGCGCGAAGTCCTCGGCTGGCTCAATCCGGCAGGCAAGCTCAAGTTCTCGTTCCTGAACGTCACGTTCAACGCGTTCAAGCGCGGGTCCGGACAGGCGATAGACTTCACCGCCAACCAGAACGGCAGCCCGCGCGCGATGGTGCCAGTGGGCGCCTTCGAGGACGTCATGCCGCTCGACATCCTGCCCACCCAACTGCTGCGCTATCTGCTGGTGCGCGACACGGACATGGCGCAAAAACTGGGCTGCCTGGAGCTCGACGAGGAAGACCTCGCGCTGTGCTCCTTCGTTTGCGTGGGCAAGTACGACTACGCACCCGTGCTTCGTCAAAATCTGACTCAAATCGAGAGGGAAGGCTGATGTCACGCATGCGACGTTTCCTCGACAGCATCGAACCGCAGTTTCACAAGGGCGGCCGGTTCGAGAAGTACTACGCTGTCTACGAGATGGTGGATACGTTCATGTATTCACCCAACAATTCCACACGCACTGCCCCGCACGTGCGTGACACCATCGACCTCAAGCGCATGATGAGCTACGTGGTCGTGGCGCTGATTCCCTGCATCATCTGGGCGTGGTTCAACTCGGGCTACCAGGCCAACCTGGCGCTGGCCGAGCTCGGCGTCGCCCGAGACGACTGGCGCGGCGGCCTGCTGTCGATGTTCGGTATCGGCTTCAACCCGTCCAACCCATTCGCCAACCTGGTGCACGGTTTCCTGCTTTTCCTGCCAATCTACCTGACGACCCTGATCGTCGGCGGTCTGTGGGAAGTGTTGTTCGCCACGGTGCGCAACCACGAGGTCAACGAAGGCTTCCTCGTCACCTCGATGCTGTTCACGCTGACGCTGCCGCCGGAGATGCCTCTTTGGATGGTGGCCGTCGGCATCAGTTTCGGTGTCGTGATCGGCAAGGAGGTATTTGGCGGCACTGGCAAGAACTTCCTCAACCCGGCACTGACCGGGCGGGCGTTCCTGTACTTCGCCTATCCTGCCGAGATCTCGGGTGATCAGGTCTGGGTCGCGGTCGACGGCTGGTCTCACGCCACTCCGCTCGGACTCGGCGAAACCGGCGGCATGGCGGCGATCGCCGAGAGCGGCCTGACCTGGTGGCAGGCTTTCGTCGGCCTGATGCCGGGCTCACTGGGCGAGACTTCGACGCTGGCGATCCTCATCGGTATGGCGTTCCTGCTCTACACCCGCATCGCCTCGTGGCGGATCATGCTTGGCGTGGTCATCGGCGTGATCGCCACCTCGCTGCTGTTCAACCTGCTCGCAAGCGACGCGCGACCGATGATGGCGATGCCGTTCTACTGGCACTTCGTCGTGGGCGGCCTGACCTTCGGCCTCGTCTTCATGGCGACCGACCCGGTCTCTGCCTCGATGACCAACACCGGCCGCCTGGTGTTCGGCATCCTGATCGGCTTCATGACCGTCCTGATACGCGCGATCAACCCCGCCTTCCCCGAGGGCATCATGCTGGCGATCCTGTTCGCCAACCTGTTCGCGCCTCTCATCGACTACGTCGTCATCCAATCGAACATCCGACGGAGGGAGCGCCGCCATGTCAGCGCCTGATCAGAAATCAGCCGGCGGCCCGCTGGGAGCCATCCTGGCGCTGCCGAACGACAATCCCAAGAAGACCATCTTCATGGCACTCGCGGTCTGCCTGTCCTGCTCGATCGTGGTCGCCTCGGCCGCAGTCGGCCTGCGCCCGCTGCAGGTCGCCAACCAGGAAGCCGATCGCATTCGCAACATCGTCGAGGTTGCTGGCGTACAACGCCCCGGCCAGACTTTCCAGGAGGCGTTTCAGGCTATCGAGCCGGTGCTCATCCGGCTGACAGATGGCCAGGCCACCGACGCGCACGACGTCAACACCTTCAGCATCGAACGGGCCAGCAAGGACCCGCAGCTGTCCAGGGCGCTGATCCGCGCAGAGGATCCCGCCAATATCAAGCGCCTGCCGTCCTACATGCCGGTGTACAAGGTGCGCGGCGGTGACGGCGACATCGAAACCCTGATTCTGCCGGTGCATGGCGCAGGTCTGTGGTCGACGCTCTACGGTTTCCTCGCACTGGAGGGCGACATGCGCACCATCCAGGGTCTCAAGTTCTACCAGCACGCCGAGACCCCCGGTCTTGGTGGAGAGGTGGACAACCCGAACTGGCGCGCACTATGGAACGGCAAGGTCGCATTCGACGACGCCGGCCGCCCTGTGATCGAAGTGATCAAGGGCACGGTCGAGGCCACCACCCCGAACGCCGAGCACCGGATCGACGGCCTCGCCGGTGCGACGCTGACTGCGCGCGGCGTCGAGAACCTGATCAACTTCTGGCTGGGAGACAGCGGCTACGGCCCGCTGCTGGCCCGCCTGCGTGCAGAGAGGGGCTAAGCCATGGCTGAAACAACAAAGGACCTGATCAATAAGCCGATCGCCGACAACAATCCGATCATCCTGCAGGTGCTCGGAATCTGTTCGGCGCTGGCGGTCACCACCAAGATGTCCACCGCACTGACGATGAGCCTCGCGCTAATCGCAGTGCTGTGTGCCTCCAACGTGATCATCAGCCTGATCCGCAATCACATCCCGTCGAGCGTGCGGATCATCATCCAGATCACCATCATTGCCTCGCTGGTGATCGTGGTCGATCAGCTGCTCAAGGCCTTCGCCTACGGTCTGTCCAGGGAACTGTCGGTGTTCGTCGGCTTGATCATCACCAACTGCATCGTGCTCGGTCGTGCAGAAGCTTTCGCACTGAAGAATCCGCCGCTTCCGGCCTTCTGGGACGGTCTCGGCAACGCGCTGGGCTACAGCGCCATTCTCATGGCAGTTGGCTTCATCCGCGAACTGTTGGGTTCAGGCTCGCTGTTCGGCGTTCAGATTCTGACGCTGGCCAAGGACGGCGGCTGGTATGTGCCCAACGGCATGCTGCTGCTGCCGCCGAGCGCGTTCTTCATCATCGGCCTGATCATCTGGGGCGTACGCACCTGGAAGCCGGCTCAAGTGGAGAAACCCGACTTCAAGATCCAGACTGCACAACAGTCCGAGGTGTCGTAAATGGCAAACTACTTCAACCTGTTCATCAGCGCGGTCTTCGTCGAGAACCTCGCGCTCGCGTTCTTCCTCGGGATGTGCACCTTCCTGGCCATCTCCAAGCAGGTCAGTGCGGCCTTTGGCCTCGGCGTCGCGGTGGTCTTCATTCAGGCCCTCACGGTACCGGTGAACCACCTGATCTACTACTACCTGCTCCGCGACGGCGCACTGGCCTGGGCCGGTATGCCGGAGGTCAACCTGAGCTTCCTCGGCCTGATCTGCTACATCGGCGTCATTGCTGCACTGGTGCAGATCCTCGAGATGTTTCTCGACAAGTACGTGCCGGCGCTCTACAACGCGCTGGGGGTGTACATGCCGCTGATCACGGTGAACTGCGCGATCCTCGGCGGCACGCTGTTCATGGTCGAGCGTGACTACAACCTGGGCGAGAGCATCACCTACGGCATCGGCACCGGCGTCGGCTGGGCGCTCGCGATCACCGCGCTGGCGGGCATTCGCGAGAAGCTCAAGTACTCCGACATCCCTGCCGGCCTCCAGGGTCTGGGCATCACGTTCATCGCAACGGGTCTGATGTCGCTCGGCTTCATGGCCTTCTCCGGCATCCAGCTCTGACGCGACGAGGAATCTCCAAATGGCAGAAATCATTCTAGGTGTCATCTTTTTCGCCGCCATCGTGCTGGCGCTGGTATTCATCATTCTCAGCGCGCGCTCGAAGCTGGTCGCCCAGGGCAACGTCAAGATCAACATCAACAACGAGAAGACCATCGAAGTGCCCACCGGCGGCAAGCTGCTCGGCGCACTGGCCGACGCCGGCATCTTCGTCGGCTCGGCCTGCGGCGGCGGCGGCACCTGCGCACAGTGCAAGGTCAAGGTCTTCGAAGGCGGCGGCGCGATCCTGCCGACCGAGACCGGTCACATCAACAAGCGTCAGGCCCGCGAGGGCGAGCGCCTGTCGTGTCAGGTCGCGGTCAAGCAGGACATGAAGATCGAGGTTCCCGAGGAAGTCTTCGGCGTCAAGAAGTGGGAGTGCACCGTGCGCTCCAACGACAACGTCGCGACCTTCATCAAGGAGCTCGTCCTCGAGCTGCCGGCCGGTGAGCATGTCGACTTCCGCGCTGGTGGCTACATCCAGATCGAAGCGCCCCCTCACACCGTGAACTTCAAGGACTTCGACATCCACGAACGCTTCCACGAAGACTGGGACCGCTTCAACGTCTGGCAGTACGTCTCCAAGGTCGACGAGGACGTGGTGCGCGCCTACTCGATGGCGAACTACCCCGAAGAAGAGGGCATCATCATGCTCAACGTTCGGATCGCCACGCCGCCGCCGCGCGCCGAGGGTGTCCCGCCGGGCAAGATGTCGTCCTTCATCTTCAATCTCAAGGCAGGCGACAAGGTCACGATCTCCGGGCCGTTCGGCGAGTTCTTCGCTCGCGACACCGACGCCGAGATGGTCTTCATTGGCGGCGGCGCCGGCATGGCGCCGATGCGCTCGCACATCTTCGACCAGCTCCGCCGGATCAAGACCAAGCGCAAGGTCTCCTTCTGGTACGGCGCCCGTTCCAAGCGCGAAATGTTCTACGTCGAGGATTTCGATATGCTCGCGCGCGAGAACGAAAACTTCGAATGGCATGTCGCACTATCAGACCCGCTGCCCGAAGATAACTGGGAAGGCTATACCGGCTTCATCCACAACGTGCTCTACGAGCACTACCTCAAGAACCACCCGGCGCCGGAGGATTGCGAGTTCTACATGTGCGGACCACCGATGATGAACGCGGCCGTGATCCAGATGCTGCTCGACCTGGGCGTCGAACGCGAAAACATCATGCTGGACGACTTCGGCGGATGACGCCTCGCGCCGGGGTGCCGAGGCGCCCCGGCCAAACACTGCAGGAGGCTTTATGTCGATGTTTCTGGTTACTTTCTTTGTCATGGCTCTGGCCATCGTCGGCATGGCGATTGGCGTTATCGCGGGTCGCAAACCGATTGCAGGCAGTTGCGGTGGCATGAACAAGATGGGTATCGAGTGTCAGGCCGGGTGCGACAAGCCTTGCCCCAAGCGACTCGCCCGTCTGCAGGCACAAGAACAGAACAACTGAAAAGGAGAGACCATGCTCCGATCACTGCTCGTCAAGGACTACATGTCCGGAGATCCGCTCAGCTTTCATCCCGAGATGGACGTGCTGGACGCCATTCACAACCTGCTCAAGCACGAGATGACCGGCGCCCCGGTCGTCGACCACCTGGGAAAAGTCGTGGGCTTCCTGTCCGAGAAGGACTGCATCAAGGTGGCGTTGAACTCTTCCTACCACGAACAGCGCGGTGGTCAGGTCCGTGAATTCATGACCAAGGACGTGCTGACCCTCGAGGGCGACGCCACCCTGACAGATGCAGCTGAACTGTTCCTGGCCAAACCCTTTCGCAGCTATCCGGTCGTGAGCGAAAGCAAACTGATCGGCCAGCTCAACCGAAGCCATATTCTCAAGGCGCTCGAGAAGCTCTGGTGATTCTGTTCAAACGAGAAATCGCGAAAGCAGCCTTCGGGCTGCTTTTTTTTGCCCTCTGATGCTCAGAGGGCGGCCGGACGCCCTTGCACCTGGTTCAGATCAGACCCGCCTGCCGAGCAGGAACGTTCGCCGTGTCAGGCCTTGCGGCTCGCTGTCCGACCGATCCGCTTGTGGCATGAGTACCGGCGCTGCCTGCAAGCAGGCGTCAATCGCCTCGGCCGCGATCGCTCTCGCACAGGCCTGAGACTCGATACCTTGCGCAGGCGCGATCAGCGGACAATACAGGAACGGCCCCAAGCCGTTCTCGCCTACATCGGCGATGAACGCCATCTCACCTACCGGCAGTTCGCAGCGAACTCGCTCGCCCTGTCCTGCGTCACGCCATAGCGCGCCCCCGCCGAACACCAGCGTAAGAAGAATGCTCCAGGGCGTGATCACCACCGCCAGCCAGTCTCCTGCCAACCGCCGGCATTGCGCAACCTCGACCTCAAGCGCCGGATTCAGAAACGGCAAGCCCGCCATGCGTGTCGTGGCGATCGCAGCGTAGTGAGCCGCGAGCACCGGTGAGGGGTCATCAACACGAATCGTCGCCGGTAGCGCCGCAGGCGCACGCAGCGCAGGCACTCGGACGTTGCGCAGAAAGCCCTGAGTCTCGCTCATGCGAGATCCCTGAAATGGGTCGCGGGGTCATAATCACCGTCGAGCGAAGCCGCCAACGCAGCGAGCGCATCCTCGATCAACGCGAGTTCCCCCGGTTCGACCACTTCCTTGGCGAATCCGAGCGCAACCAGCACCCAGGTGCCCAACCCCTGCGGACCGACCAGCAGCATGTTGACCTGCTGTCGACGCCCGGCACGCTCGACGATGGCCAGATCGCCGTCCGCGAGGTTCTCCACGACCTGCATCGGGACGGACAGGCACATCTCAGTGAGCTCCGGCGACGACCTTGCGAGGTTGCGTGGGGTAACCGCCTTCGGCCAGCGCCCGACGCACCGCGTCGATTACCTGCGGCATCACCGCCTCGATCTCGGCAGTCAAGCCCATCGCGGTCGAGACCTCGACCGGCTGGACGCCGACGATGACGATCCTCCTCGGCGCACGGCCGGTCAGCAGCATGGTCGCGAAGACGTCGGACAGTCCGACCTGATGAGGAGACAGACGCGTGCGAAAGAAAGCCGGCACCTCGTCGTCCTGCAACACGACGACGCTGGCCGGGGGTTTGCCGACCCGGACGCAGTCGACCACGACCAGCAGGTCAAGGTCCTCCAGGTCGTCGAGCATCTCCATAGCGCTGGTGCCGCCATCGAGCACCGACAACCCCGACGGGAGATCATGCGTCGCGGCAAACCGCGTCACCGCCTCGACCCCGACGCCTTCATCGGTTAGCAGAATGTTCCCCACCCCGAGCAGGACTGCCCGCTGCGGGTCGGTTGCGGCGTCGAGACTGGTCATCGTCAAGCCGCCTTCACTTGCACGACCTGATTGTGCTCGGTGTCGAGTACATGCACCGCACACGCCAGGCAGGGGTCGAATGAATGCACCGTCCGCAACACCTCGAGCGGTTGATCCGGATCGGCAACCGGGTTGCCGACCAGCGACGCCTCGTAGGCACCCGGCCGCTCCTTATTGTCGCGCGGGGCGGCATTCCAGGTAGTCGGCACCACGCACTGGTAGTTCTTGATCTTGCCGTTGTCGATGACGACCCAGTGCGACAGTATGCCCCGCGGTGCTTCATGAAAGCCGAAGCCGCGCTGCTCGCCGCGCGGGAAAGTCGGCGCGTTGAAGGTCGACTTGTCGCCGCTGGCCATATTGGCAATCAACAGGTCCCACTGTTTCGCCAGTTCGTCCACCTGGACCGCGCACGAGATCGCGCGAGCGGCATGACGGCCGATCGTCGAATGCATCGCGTCCAGCCCGACCTCGATACCCGCTATGGACGACACCCGGTTCAACGTCTCGGTTGCATAACGCGTCGTCGGCTCGTGGCCGGCCGCCAGCATCGTCATCACCCGGGCCAGAGGCCCCACCTGCATCGGTTTGTCGTAATACGTCGGAGACTTCATCCAGGAGTATTTGCCGTCGTCCTGAAAGTCGGTGTAGTGCGGCGTGGTCTCTCCCTCGTAGGGGTGCAATGAGGCGTTCTCACCACCTTTGTACGTATACCAGGAGTGCTTGATCGCCTCGCTGACGCCGTCGCGAAACCCGGCGTCGGCGAAGCTGCCGATCGGCGTGTATTGGCCCAGGTCGCCATTGGCGACATAGCCCCCGGGCAGGGCGAACCGGGTGCCCTTGGTGTCGAGCGGGATGTCCGGCGATGCAAGATAGTCGACGATGCCGCGGCCGTAGGTGGTCCACTCCGGGTAGAAGGCACCGATCACGCCGACGTCGACGAGGTACACGTTCTTCACGAAGTCCTCGAGCTTGCCGATCCACTCGCGCACCGCCATCAGCCGCTCCATGGTCAGCACCGCCTGTGAATCGGTGGCGATCGGGTTGGCCACTCCGCCCACCGCGACGTTCTGGATGTGCGGCGTTTTCGAACCGAGAATGGAAACGATCTTGTTCGCGTGACGCTGAACCTCCAGGGCCTGCAGATAATGCGCCACTGCGATCAGGTTCACCTCCGGCGGCAGCTTCATCGCCGGGTGTCCCCAGTAGCCGTTGGTGAAGATGCCGAGCTGACCGGTGGCGACGAAACCGGAGATGCGATCCTTCACCTTGCGGAACTCGTGCCTGGAGTTGCCAGACCACGTCGAGAGGCTTTCGGCCAGCGCCGACGCCTTGTCGGGGTCGGCCTTGAGTGCATTGACGACATCGACCCAATCGAGCGCCGACAGGTGGTAGAAGTGCACGATATGGTCGTGTACCGCATGCGCGAGAATGATCAGGTTGCGAATGTACTGGGCGTTGAGGGGGATCTCGAGATCCAGCGCATTCTCCACCGCGCGCACCGAACAGATCGCGTGAACCGTGGTGCAGACGCCGCAGATACGCTGGGTGATCGCCCATGCGTCGCGCGGGTCACGCCCGATCAGGATGTTCTCCACACCGCGATACATCTGGCCCGACGACCAGGCCTTGCTCACCTGCCCATCGTCCACCTCCACGTCGACTCGCAGGTGTCCTTCGATGCGCGTGACCGGGTCAATCGTGATTCGTTGCGTCATTGTTCATTCTCCTCAGTGGGTGGCTGGCGCGTGTTCGCGCGGCAGCACCGGGAAACGCCGTGTGATGATGATGTAGGCCAGGATCTTCAGCGCGAAGATGCCGATGGTGACCACGAGCTCACCCACCGACGGGAAGTAGCTCCAGTGCGCGCCCGGGTCGTAGCCGATCAGATAGGCATTGATGCGCAGCAGGATGCCGCCCATCAGCAGTGCGACGCCGCCCAGGAACAGATTGGCAGGATTTCGACGCGCCTCGCTCGAGCGCAGCAGGTAGAAGGTCAGCGCAAAGCAAGCAATCTCCAGCCAGAAGAAGATCGCCTGCAGGCTGCCCTCGAAAGCGTAGCCAAGCGCGCCGCGAGCGATCAGATCCGCGAAACGGAAGGCCAGAAAGCCGGCGAGCAGCCACAGCATCAGGCGGGCCATCGGATTGAGCAGATGCACCTCGACCGAGCGTCGATAGCCGGCGGCCGCTACACAGCTTTCGAACAGGATGATCGCGTAGCCCATCAACATGGCAGTCAGCAGGAAGATCAGCGGCAACCACATGGTCTGCCACAGGGGATGGACCTGGTGGCCAAACACGATCAACAGCGACCCGAGCGAGGACTGGTGCATCATCGGCAGCACCATGCCGAGGCCGATGAAGATGTACATCGTCCCGACCAGCTTCTTGCGGGCATGCTTCAGCCCGAACTTCTCGAGGATCGCGGGGGAAAACTCGATCCACAGCACCATGATGTAGAGCGACACGCACAACGCGACCTCGAACATCACCGAGTTGACGTGTGCATAGCCCGGCAGAAAGATGTGGTAGAAGTTCCAGTAACGCCCCAGGTCGAAAAGCACACCCACGCCGGCCAGCGTGTAGCCGAGCAGACTCGCGAGCAACGCGGGACGGATGAGTGGATGGTATTCACCGCGGTTGAAGATGTAGACCAGCGCCGCCACCGCGAAACCACCGCAGGCAAAGGCCGAACCGATCACCACGTCAGCCACCACCCAGATGCCCCAGGGATAGCCGTCGTTGAGGTTGGTGACCGCGCCCAGGCCGTGAATGAAACGTACCCCAAGCACCGCCAGCGCGAGAATCACCAGCATCGCCAGAAAGAAGGTGACCGGCGTGAACAACCGCCCGCCTACCGGCGCATGCTCGACATGACCGTGCGAACTCATTTCTCACCTCCTTCTTCATCGTCATGACGGCTGTTGCGCCGGGCTGCCCAGGTCATCGCACCAAACAGCGCGAGCGGCAACACCAGTCCGCTGTACAGGCCGTGCTGCAAGCCCTCCGAGCGCGACGCGTAGGAGTATTCCGGCAGGGCCGGCAAGCCGAGCTTCTGGTGCGGAATCGCGCCGATATGCAAGACCTGGGTGCCACCGCCCTCGTGCTCGCCGTAGATGTGCTGCTGATAGTTCGCGACCGGCCCTTCCCAACTTTGGTCCGGCCCGTTGGTGATGTCGCCACGGGGATAGACCGTCGTGCCGCCGGGCTCGAGCGCAACCCGACGCCGAGCCTCTTCGAGCAGGTCGCCGACCTTTCCGAACAGCGTTGCCCCGGTCGGACAAACCTCGGCGCAGGCCGCGTACTGGCCGTCCTCCGTGCGATGACGGCAGAGTTCGCACTTGCCGATCGCGCCGGTCGGTGAATCGTAGTCGTACTTGGGGATCCCGAACGGGCAGGCGGCGACGCAATAGCGGCACCCGATGCAAATGTTGGCGTCGTACTCGACGATGCCGGTGACCTTGTCCTTGGTCATCGCCGACACCGGACACGCCGACACACAGGACGGATCAACGCAGTGATAGCAGGAGGCCTTGGTGAAGGCATAGCCGTTCTCGACCGAATCCTTCTGGGACAGATCGCCGTCCTTGTACACCTTGATCACGTTGAAAGTTCGCGCCGTAGTGTCCAGCGGCGTGTCCCACAGGGCATCGACCGGCGAGTTGTAGTCGAGCGGCAGGTCGTTGACCTCCTTGCACGCCGATACGCAGGCCTTGCACCCGATGCACAGGGTGCCATCGAACAGCAGACCCACCGCGTCGGGCGAGCGCTCCGGCATCGGCCGGGCTTCAGCGCGCGGGGCAACTGCCGCCGCCGCGACCGCACCGGTTCCAGCCAGAGTTCCTCTCAGGAAATCGCGCCGGGATGTCATGCCGAGCCTCCGTCCTTGTCGGTGCGCTCGGCCGGTGCGTCGGCCGGACGAGCCTTGCCGAGGTTGCGGGCCAGCATGGCGCCAGCGCCTGCCGCCGCACCGGCCACGGCGGCGATGACTGCGGCCTCGCCGGTCTTCGCCCCGCTGCCCTGCTGCTCGTGGATGCGGGGGAAGCTGATCGGCGGATGAACGCTCTTGAGTTGCGCCAGCGTGTGGATCGGCTTTTCGAACCCGACACCCTGCTCGGTACAGCCGATACAGGGGTGGCCGCAGCCGACCGGCCAGGTGCCGGCGCCGACGTCGCCGAACAACACCGTCGGACAGTTGGCATAGGTTTCCGGGCCCTTGCAACCCAGCTTGTAAAGGCAATAGCCCTTGCGGTGCCCCTCGTCACCGAACTCCATCGCAAAGCGACCGGCATCGAAATGCGCGCGACGTTCGCAATGGTCGTGAATCAGGCGCGAGTAGGCGAAAAGCGGTCGCCCCTCATGATCGACTTCCGGCAAAGTGCCGAATGTCAGGAAATGCACCACCGTCGCCAGGAAGTTGTAGGGATTGGGCGGGCACCCGGGGATATTCACGACCGGTCTGTCGAGGATGCTGTCGACACCGGTGGCACCCGTGGGATTCGGCGACGTCGAAGGCATGCCACCCCAGGCGGCACAGGAACCGATCGCGATCACCGCTGCGGCGTCCGCCGCACATTCTCGGGCCAGGTCGATCGCAGTGTGCCCGCCTATCTTGCAATAGATGCCGTTTTCACGGGTCGGGATCGCGCCTTCGATCACGAGCAGATACTTGCCCTTGTTCTCGGTCATCGCCTGAATTCGGGCGGCCTCGAACTGGTGGCCGGCCGCCGCGAACAGGGTTTCGTGGTAGTCGAGCGATATGACGTCGAGAATCAACTTCTCCAACGTCGGATGCTCGGCACGCAACATGGATTCGGTGCAACCGGTGCATTCCTGAAAATGCAGCCAGATCACCGACGGTCGCCGTGCTTGTTCGATCGCCTTCTGTATCTGGGCTTCCGCGCCCCGACTCAGTCCCAGCGTGGTTGCCAGCGTCGCGCAGAATTGCATGAAGCCGCGCCGCGTCATGCCAAGTCGGTCTTCGATGGGCCGCGCGTACCAGGCTTCGGCAAGTTCCTTGAGTTCCTTGTGCATCATCTCCCCCGTGGATCGTCGATTCGATCGGATGTATGCACTCCACTAACAAGAAACGTGCCTGCTCCCTAAGTCACTATTATTCCGCGTGTTTTTGGAAAAAAGGCCGCCTGACTGTCACTTCTGGAGCAAAGCGGCTTCGCACTGCAAACCCGTCACCGGTAAGCGGGCTTCCAGTACCGAGCCCGCGTCAGCGTGCCGCCCGGTCGCGCGGCAGGCTCAGGGTGAACACCGCGCCACCCTCCGGTCGGTTCTCCGCGCGCAAGCTTCCACGGTGACGCTCGACGATGCCGTAGCTGATCGCCAGCCCGAGCCCCGTACCCTTGCCCACCGGTTTGGTCGTGAAAAAGGGGTCAAACACGTGCGGCAGATGCGCGGGACCGATGCCCGGTCCATTATCGAAGAAACGCAGCTGCACCTCGTCACCGAGGATTTCGGCCACGATCTCGAGGCTTGGCGCTTCGATATCGGCGGTCGCATCGCAGGCGTTCTGCACCAGATTCATGACCACCTGTTGCAGCTGCCCGGCGGAGCCGGATACCGGCAGGGATACCGGCAGGGACAGACTCACGCGAAACTGCTCTCGAGCGGCCTTGGTGACCCAGCGCACAGCCCGTTCGACGACCTCGACCAGATCCAGGGACTTGTTCTCGTCGCGGTCTATCGCCGAGAAGCGCTTCAGGCCGTCGACGATGTCGCGGGTGCGTTCTGCACCCTCGATCGTGCCTTCGATGAGCGGAGACAGGTCCGACAGGATGCGGTCGATCCGCAAGTCCTCACGCAGCGCCGCCAGTCCCTCCGGAGACATGCCTGCATGCACCGCGTCGAGATACTCGTGCATGCGTTCTGCGTAGCGGCGCAGGGCATGCGTGTTGCCGAGAATGAAGCTGATCGGATTGTTGAGTTCGTGCGCCACCCCGGCCACCAGCCGGCCAAGAGACGCCATCTTTTCGGAGTGCAGCAACTGCTGCTGGGTGCGTTTGAGATCCTCGTGCGCACGGTGAAGCGCCTGGTAGGCACGGCGCAACTCACCCACCGGGCGGCCGGTCACCACCATGCCGAGGGACTTTCCGACCGCGCTATATCGCGGCGTGCAGTTGAGCGACACTGGCACCGGCGTGCCGTCATAGGCACGCAGCGGAAGCTCGCAATCGTACATGCCCTTGTCCCCGGCCATCGCCAGCAGAGATTGCGCCTGCCGGCGAGAGGTTTCGTCGGCAAACAGCTCGGTGATGCTCGTTCCCCGCAGTTGCTCGGCCGAGCGGCCGCAGAAGTCTTCGAGCGAACTGTTGACGTCTTCGATCACGCCCAGGCGGTCGCAGACGACGAGAATGTCCGACATCGAGGTCAGCACCGAGAGGATGAACTGCTGCGACTCCTCCAGGCGTGCGTTCTTTTCTTCGAGCGCCACCTCGTACTGCAGCAAGTCGGAATACACCTCATCCATCTTCTGGATGACGTCCATCCACACCTCTTCCCCGACGCCGACCAGCTCGCTGCCCGGGCTGACGCGCCGCCTCGCGCCAGGTCTATCGCTTGGAGGGTTGTCGCTCATGTCACGCTCCAAAGAAACCCTAATGGACAGTGCACACCATGCACGGATCGAAGGACCGCACGATGTGCTGCACCGCCAGCGGTACTGTCTCATTGTCACCCACCGGCGCCCCCACCAACGCCTGCTCGAGCGCGCCGGGCACGCCCGCACGGTCGCGCGGCGAGAAATTCCAGGTCGTCGGTGCGACGATCTGATAACTGCCTACTCTGCCCCGCCGGATCACCAGCCAGTGGCCCAGGGCGCCGCGCGCCGCCTCGACGAGGCCGACTCCACTGGCTTCGTCCGGCAGCTCGCCGTGCACGCAGAAATGCTCGCCGGGCCGTATCTCTCGCACCCAGCGCTCCATTGCCGGCACGACCAGTGCGAGTTCCAGAAGGCGCGCAAGCACCCGCGCGAAAACGCTTCCGCCGTCGCGGGTGACGACATCAACGATCAGCGGATGTCCGGCGACGAACTGCCGTGCCAAGGCGCCGCACTCCGCGACCTCCCCCGCCAGACGCGGGGCCTTGCACCAGGTGTAGGCGTCGGGTTTGTCGAGGAGCGGCAGCGTCCGGCCATGAAGAGGATGCCGCGCTTCATCGTCCATCAGCCAGGCATGGCTGACATCCTCGGTGATCTCAGCCGGGTCGAAGGCGCGTCCGGCCTCGCCGACACCTCGTACGCCCCGCGCGAACAGGTGCCGGCCTTCAATCTCATAGGCTCCGAACGCCAGATACAGCTCGCTCCCTCGTCCCAGCCGCTGCAAGCCCAGTTCCCTGGCAATCGCCAGAAAGCGGGCAAAGTCGGACGCATCCGCAGCGCGCTGTTGCGCCCACGCGTGCAAGGCATCGCTCGAAGCAATCGCCGAGATTTCCTCGAGTGGCGCGCCGAACAGCGTTTGTTCCAGCCAGCTGCGAAATGCGCGCAACAGGGTAAGCAGGCGTACCTTCTCGTTGGCGGCCACCGCACGCGACGCCCCTCCGGGCTGCAAGGCCAGCGTATGCGGCCATTTGCCCGACAGCATCCCGGTCAGATGCAAAAACGCAGCCCGTGCGGGCAAGACCGCTGCCGGCGCGCTGCCTTCCACCGCCTTGAAACGTTGGCGGGCATCATCGAACCACGACCGCCTGCGATACGCATCCCTGGCGAAATCCGGCATGAAGAAAAGGTAGAAATGCGTCAGGTGGTCGGCAAGGTTCTCCGCTGCAAGCACGAGATTCGCAACCCGTTCACCATTCGGCGGGGCGATCAGCCCGGTCGCGTCACGCAAGGCCGCAGCCACCGCCGCCGACTGCGACACCGAACAGATGCCACAGATGCGTGGCACCAGCACCATCGCATCGTGCGGGTGCTTGCCCTCCATGATCTGCTCGAATCCACGATACAGCGGCGAGCTGACGCGAGCAGCTTCAACCCGGCCGGCGACCACATCAAGATCCACCTCGAGGTCACCCTCGACCCGGTTGAACGGCCCGACGAGAATGCGGCGTGCGTCGCTCACCGGGACCCCTTGAATCGCGTCTGCCGGATCGCCGGCGGCACCAGCGCGTGATCGGAGGTGGCATTGGCACGTACGCGCTGCGGGGTCGCCGATTTGGACAGCGCCGCAAGCGCCACGAACCAGGCCTTGGGCATGTCGGAGGGCAGCCCGATGGGAATACCGGCCACCTTGGGCGTCTGCGCAAACGGGTGCCCGGGTTCTTCGAAGCCGGGTTCGGTGCAGCCGATGCAGCTGTAACCACCCGTGGTGCATGAGCCGGTGCCGTTCCACGGCCGGACATTGCAGTCGGCATGCGCCTGCGTGCCCTTGCAGCCGAGGTTTTCCATCAGACAGCCCAGTTCGGAGATGTGGCGCGCCGCGGCCTTGAACTCATAGTATTCGTTGCGATTGCAGCCATGATGCACGAGTTGTTCGGCATAGAAGCGCGGCCGCCCGAACGCATCGAGATCATCCGGGCCGAACTCGCCCATCGCCAATGCCAGCAGGGTCTCGACAACCCAGCCGGGGTGCGTCGGACAACCGGCCACATTGATGACCTGCATGCCACTGGTCGCGCGAAATTGCGGCCCGAGCAAACCGCCCGGATGCTCGTCCTCGAACTGCAGCCCACAGGCCTCGGTCGGATTCGGCCCGGCACCGCAGACGCCGCCGAAGGCCGCACAACTGCCCACCGCCACGACGTATCGTGCCACTGCGGCAAGCTCGACGACCCAGTCGATCATCGGCCGCCCGGTACCGGCCAGCATGTGAAACCGGCCGCTTCCACCAGGACCGCGCAAGAGTGCACCCTCGACACACAACACATCAAGCGGCGTACGACGCTCGATGCACGCTCGCAGGATATCCACCGCTTCGGACCCCGTCGCTTCGGACAGGGCCGGATGCCAGAGCAACTCAAGGTCGCCGTCGCGGAGCACACCAACGACGTCGCCGGGCTCATGACACAGCAGCGACATCGTGCAGCCTCCGCAACCACCGGACTGCAGCCAGAGCAGATTCATGGCCTTCCTCCTTCGAACATCACTTGCGTCGCTCCAGCCCATATCGCACCAGCTTGTTGCGCAGGCCGACCCGCGACAGCCCGAGCTCGCTTGCCGCGTGAGTCTTGTTCCAGCGGTGACGCAGCATGGTTTCATTCACGATACGCGCCTCGAGCGCTTCGAGGCGCGTCTTCAGATCGCCATCGAGCCCTGCAAGCAGGGAAAGCTCAGCCTCCTGGTGGTCGTCTGCGGCCCGCAGCACACGTGGCGAAAGATGCGCAACCGACAGCCGGTCGCCGTCGGCGAGCGCCGCCATGCGCATGATCTCGTTGCGCAACTCGCGGACATTGCCCGGCCAGCGATAAGCGATGAGGCATGAAAGAATCTCCTCATCGAACGGCCTGTACGCGCGCCCCAGGCTTTCGCCGATGAGATCGAGGTGATGCCGGGCGATCAGGGGAATGTCCATCGGCCGGTCACGCAGCGGTGGCACGGCAATCGTGATCGCGGCAAGGCGGTAGTAGAGATCTTCCCGGAACCGACCGGCACGCACCTCGGCTTCGAGGTCGCGATTGGTCGCCGCCACCACCCGCGCATCCACCGACACGGGCCGACTCGCCCCCACCGGGCGCACCTCGCCTTCCTGCAGCACGCGCAACAGCTTGACCTGGAAGGCCGCGGAGGTCTCGCCGATCTCGTCGAGCAGAATGGTCCCGCCGTCGGCCTGCCGGAACAGACCTTCACGATCCTCGGTGGCACCGGTGTACGCGCCGCGGCGCGCCCCGAAGAGCTCGGACTCGAGCAGCGTATCCGGCACTGCGCCACAGTTTTCGACGACGAAACCGTGCTCGGCACGCGCGCTGCCGTAGTGCAAGGCGCGCGCCAGCAACTCCTTGCCGGTGCCGGATTCCCCGGTCAGGAGCACCGGTATGTCGAAGTCGGCAATGCGCGCGACCAGATCACACAGCGCGTTCATCGGCGAATCCGGCGCCCGCAGCAAGGCATCCGGCGCAAAGCGGCGGCGCAGAGTCGCGCGCTTGCCCGACACACGCTGCGTCAGCACCGGCCCGGACACCTTGAGTTCGAGCGACAAGCGCTGGTTTTCGCTCTGCAGACGATGCATCTCGGCCGCCGAGCGCAGCGTCAGCAACAGCTGATCAGGCTGCCAGGGCTTCATCAGATACTGATAGATACCGCCGTCGTTGATCCCTGCGATGATGTCTTCCGAGTCGGTATAGCCGGAGATGATGATGCGCACTACGTCCGGCCAGCGCTCGCGCACTTCGCGCAGCAGTTGCACGCCGGACGTGCCCGGCATGCGCTGGTCGCACAGCGCGATCTGAATCCACTCGCGCTCCAGCACCGCAACAGCCTCGGCCGCGGAAGACGCGGTGAATACCTCGAAATCCTCGTCCAGGGTACGTCGCAAGGCCTCCTGCGATCGGACTTCATCATCGACGACCAGTACGGTGGGCAGGCGTGAGGACATGGCGGCCGTTCGTTCAGGCGGTGTTGGAAATCGGCTCGGACCGCTCACCGGCCTGGTCCGGCACCCGCCAGCCCAGGTCCCGGTGGCGCGCGAGATGGCGCGGCGTCCACGAGTGCGGACTCTTCAACACGAAGTGATAGCGTGCGACGTGATAGCTTGGATCGAAGCCGTAGAAGTTGCGCCGCATGTGCGCCAGTTCGGACGCCCGATACTCGGCCAACGGTCTGGCCGCCTCGTCGGCCGCCCGCCGCGCGGCCTTGCGCGCGATCCGCTGCGCCAGCGCCGGGTCGTTCGCGAGCGCCTGCGCGCGCTGCGCGCAGACCTTGGCGAAGGCCTCGCGCCCGCCCGCGAGCACCGCATCGGCAAAGCCGCTGGCGACCGCCTTGCGCGCAAGTAGCGGCAGCCGGTTGTGCATGATGGCCGCAGCGTCCTCGGCGCCGACGCGCCGCGGCAGCAGATAGGTCCAGTATTCCGAGCCGTAAAGATTGCCCATGTTGCGGTAGTGCGGGTTGAGGATCACCCCGTCACGCAACCACACCTCGTCGGCCGCCAGCGCCAGAAAGCAGCCACCGGCGCCGGCATTGCCGCGCACCGCGGCCACGGTGAGCTTGTCGGTCATGGTCAGAATCGCAAGACAGGCGTCGTCGATCGCGTTGATGTTGCGCCACGACTCGTCTGCGGGCGAGTCCGCAGCTTCGATGGCATTCAGGTGAATGCCGTTGGACCAGAAATCGCCACCGCCTTCAAGCACCAGCACCCGCGTCGGCCGCTGCGCGGCCTCGTGCAGTGCGGCAGTCAGCGCCTCGCACTGCGTGGTGGACATCGCACCGTTGTAGAACTCGAAAGCGAGATACCCGACCCGGCCATCGGCGCTCTCACGGTAGTGCAGCTCGCCCCCGGCCGGGCTCCGTGAGAGTGAAGATGGATGGGTCGCCCACTCGGGCAAGGCCGCCGCCTCGGCGGCGAAGGCCTCGGCCGCCGGCAACTTGAAGGGATGGGGTGCGTCGGCCCGCTTGACATGGCCGATCCACACCGCACCGTCGCAGGTCGCACGCAACAAAGCCCCGCCACGACGCGCGACCAACTCGCCAGGCGCCCCAGGCGGACAATCGACCACCGCCGGCGATGCGTCGAACAGATGACAGCGGGTACCGAACAGCTCATCGGCCACTCCCGGGAAGCCGTCGGCGGCGCGAATGCGCGCGAGCACACGGGCGGTCGGCTCGCGCTGCCAGTCGATGGCACGGTCGTGCTGGCGCATCAGCGGTCGCGCCTGTCCTCGGGTTTGGCCGAAAGCGGCCAGTGGAGTCGGTTGCCAGCACCCGGCACGCCAGTCCGGCACCCGTGAAAGCGCCTCGCGCACCGCATCGAGGGCCGCTTCGGTGACCTCGTTGCGGTACAGGCTCGCCTTGGTCGCCGCGCGCATCGGAAAGCCGACGCTGGCCCATACCGGCCCGGCATCCATCTCCGCTTCAGCCTGCAGCACGGTGACCCCCCAATCGGGTTCGTCGTTCATGATCGCGCAGTCCAGCGCCGAAGGACCGCGGTCGCCGACGATGCCGGGGTGCACGATGAGGACGAGTTCGCGCTGCCAGACCGATGCCGGCACCGCACGCTTCAGGAAGGAGGCGACGACCACGTCCGGCTTGAACAGTGCTACCGCCTCCTCGGTCACCGAGTCGGCGATGTCGAGCTCCACCGACACCGTGTGCCC
This sequence comes from Azoarcus taiwanensis, assembly GCF_012910885.1. Lineage (GTDB taxonomy): Bacteria > Pseudomonadota > Gammaproteobacteria > Burkholderiales > Rhodocyclaceae > Azoarcus_F > Azoarcus_F taiwanensis. Next base: position 53,963 of record NZ_WTVM01000001.1, read on the forward strand.
CTCTTCCGCCAGTTCGGCATAGAGACGCTGGGTCAGGCTGTTGAAACTGTGGGTGAGCAGCAGCACACGCATGGTCAGCAGATCCTCGGCAATTGTTCGCCCGACAGCCAATCGACCATCCGGCGCCCGCCAAATCCGGTCCGCACCTGGACGAAGCGGTTGGCGTCCTCGGTGATCACGCCGATGCGCGCGGCACTCGCACCCAGCGGGTGCGCGCGCATCGCGGCCAGCAAGCCGTCGGCTTCGGATTCGGGGCAGACCGCGACGAGCTTGCCTTCGTTGGCGACATAGAGCGGATCCAGGCCGAGCAACTCGCATGCGGCATCGACCTGCGGCAGCACCGGTATTGCCGATTCGAGCAGCTCCATGCCAACCCCGGACTGGGCGGCGATTTCGTTCAGCGTCGTCGCCAGACCACCGCGGGTCGGGTCGCGCAGTACCCGCAGCCCCGGGGCGGCGGCGCGCATGGCCTCTGCCAGCCCATGCAGGGCCGCAGTGTCGGAGCGGATCTCGGCATCGAAGGCCAGTGACTCGCGCTGCGCCATGATCGCCATGCCATGGTCACCCACCGTTCCGGAGACAAGGACGACATCGCCGGGCCGCGCATTCGCACCACTCAGCTCGCAGCCAACCGCCAGCGCCCCGACACCGGTCGTGGTGATGAATACCCCATCGCCCTTGCCGCGCTCGACGACCTTGGTATCGCCGGTGACCACCGGCACGCCGGCCTCGCGCGATGCGGCGGCCATCGACTCGACGATGCGCTTCAGGTCCGCGAGCGGAAAACCCTCTTCGAGCACGAAGGCCGCCGCAAGATAGAGCGGGCGGGCGCCCATGACCACGAGATCGTTGATCGTGCCATGCACCGACAGACAGCCGATGTCGCCACCGGGGAAGAACAGCGGACTGATCACATGGGCGTCGGTCGCCATCACCAGCCGCTCGCCGTCGGCCAGCGCCGGCAGCACCGCAGCATCGTCGCCCCGGTCGAGATAGGCGTTGCAGAAGGCGGGGGCAAACAGCTCGCCGATCAGTTGCGCCATCGCCCGTCCGCCTGCGCCGTGCCCCATGTCGATGCAGCCCTGGCGGACGTCGAGCGGACGCACGTAGCCGGGTTTCACCACACTCATGTGCTCGTCTCCATGGTCTCGACCTTCAGCGGCACATCGCGGAAGCGGCCGTAGTTGTAATGTGCGGCACACGCACCCTCGCTCGACACCATGCACGAACCCATCGGGTTCTCCGGTGTGCATACCGTGCCGAAGAGCTTGCAGTCGGTCGGTCTTCTGACGCCGCGCAGAATCGCGCCGCATTCGCATGCCTTGTTGTCGGGTACCGGCTGGTAGGTCAGATCGAAACGCGTCTCGGCATCCCATCGCGCGAATGGCGGTCGTATGCGCAGGGCCGAATAAGGCACCTCACGCAAGCCGCGCCACTCGAAACTGCGCCGCAGCTCGAAGGTCTCGGCCACCAGCGCCTGGGCCTTGAGGTTGCCCTCCCGGCTGACCGCCCGGCTGAACTCGTTCTCGACCTCCGCCCGACCCTGGTTGACCTGGCGGATCAGCATGCGGATGGCCTGCATCACGTCCAGTGGTTCGAAACCGGCGATGACCACCGGTTTGCGGTATTCCTCGGCGAAGAACTCGTAGGGGCGGCTGCCGATGACGGTGGACACATGGGCCGGCCCGACGAAGCCATCCAGCGGCACGGTACCCAGACGCCGGACCTCGGGCGACTCGAGAATGCTCGAGATTGCCGAGGGCGTCAGCACGTGATTGCAGATCACGCTGAAGTTGCCGAGCCCCTGCTCCCGTGCGGCGCGCAGCACGAGCGCGGTCGGCGGTGTCGTCGTCTCGAAGCCGATCGCAAAAAACACCACCTCGCGCCCCAGGTTGGCCTGCGCCAGCGCCAGCGCATCCGCGGCGGAGTACACCATGCGGATGTCGGCACCACGGGCCTTGGCCTTGAGCATCGACAGACCACCCGACGCCGGCACCCGCAGGCAGTCGCCATAGGTGCAGATGATGACCTCCGGGCGAGCCAGCGCGAGCCCGATGGCCATGTCGATCCGCCCGACCGGGAGCACGCAGACCGGACAGCCCGGCCCGTGGATCATGCGAACGTTGGCCGGCAGCAGATCGGTCACGCCATAGCGCGAGATCGCGTGCGTATGTCCGCCGCAGAACTCCATGAACGCATAGTCCCGGCCTGTATCGGCCTCACGGGCAATCGCGACGGCCAGGGTCGCCGCGAGTTCGCCGTCGCGGAATTCATCGACGTACTTCACGCGGCCTCCGGGGTACTGCCTGGATCGATACCGGCTTCGGCGAACAGCGCCAGTGTGCGCGCCGCCTCCTCCGGGTCGAGTCTCGACAAGGCGTAGCCGACATGGACGATGACATAGTCGCCGACCACGACATCCTCGACCAGGGCCAGCGAAACCGTCTTCTTCACGCCCCCGAGGTCGACGGTGCAGTTTTCATCATCGAGCAACGCGACGACACGCGCCGGAATGGCCAAACACATCTTTCAACTCTCCGTCATGCTTGTTTCGGCGCCCGCCGCGAGCATCATCGCCGCGACCCGCGCCTGCCCCAGGCCGAGGCCGGCATCGCCCGGCGACAACTGAAGCGCTTCGAACACCCGGAGGCCGCGCGCGCGCAAGCGCTGGCGCAGACCGGACGAAACGATGGCATTCAGAAAACAACCGCCCGACAGCGCGACGGTTTCCGTACCACACGTCTCGGCAGCTCGCGCCACCCAGACGTCGAGCGCCTCGACCAGTCCGGCATGAAAGCGCGCGGCACCCCGTCCGGGGTCCCGGTCATCGGCCAGGTGTGCGCACAAGGGCAGCAGGTCTACCCGGCCGCGCTCGTCGATACGCCAGTCACCGGCTTCCGGTGTGACCGGGCCGTATTCGCGTGCGGCCCGCTCCAGCGCAATGGCTGCCTCAGCCTCGAAGCGCATCACCTCGCACACGCCCAGAAGTCCGGCCACGGCATCGAACCAGCGCCCCATGCTGCTGGTGAGCGGACACAGATGCGCGCGTTCGAGCACTTGGGCGAGTCGGCCAGCAGACGGCTGCGCTGCAAAGCGGCGTGCAATCTCATCACCGCGGCCAAGCCGGTGCAGGACGGCGGCCGCCATTCGCCAGGGCTCCCGAGCCGCACGGTCGCCGCCCGCCAGGGGCAGTGGCACCAAATGCCCGAGCCGTTCGAAGCGCGCCCCGTGGGTGAGCAGCAACTCGCCGCCCCAGGCCTCACCGTCGCTGCCCAGGCCGACGCCATCGAGCGCGAGTCCCAGCGCAGGTCCGTCGAATTCGGTCAGCCAGCCGTTTTCGCTCAGCACAGTTTCGACATGGGCATGGTGGTGCTGCACCGCCAGCGCCGGCACGCCCAGCCGTTGTGCAATCAGTTGCGCCAGCCGCGACGAGTGAAAGTCCGGATGAAGGTCGTGCGCCACCGCCATCGGCGTGCAATCGATGTGGTCGAGCAAGGCTTCGGCCACCCGCTCCAGTTCGGCACAGGCCTGCGGCCGGTCGAGATCACCGACATCGAGCCCGAACACCGCCCCGCCTTCGCCCAGCAGACAGGGTGTGTTCTTGAAGTACGCGCCCAACGCAAGCACCGGCGCGGCCATCCGTAGGCGCGGCAGCGACAGCGTCGCTCCAATCGCAGTCGTCGGATTCGGCAGCGGCGCGTTCATCGAGCCTGGGGCGCGGAGCGATCCCGACGCGCGCGCTGAAGGCCGGCGTCGATCCAGGCCAGCCATTCGTCGAAGCCCTCGCCGGTTCGCGCGGACACCCGGATCACGACCAACGCCGGGTTCACCCGACGGGCGTAATCGATCGCGCGCTCGGTGTCGAAATCCAGATACGGAAGCAGATCGATCTTGTTCAGCAACATGAGGTCGGCGGCAGCGAACATGTCGGGATACTTGAGCGGCTTGTCCTCGCCCTCGGTGACCGACAGGATCGCGACCTTGTGCGCCTCGCCCAGGTCAAACGCCGCCGGACAGACGAGATTGCCAACATTCTCGATCAGCAGCAGGCTGTCGTCGGCCGGCGCCAGCTTGCGCAGCCCGCGGGCGACCATGTCGGCGTCGAGGTGACAACCCTTGCCGGTATTGATCTGCAGCGCGGGCACACCGGTCTCGCGGATTCGTTCGGCGTCGAACTCGGTCTGCTGGTCGCCTTCGATGACGGTCACCGCGACACGGTCGGCCAGCTCACGAATGGTGCGCACCAGCAGGCTGGTCTTGCCCGAACCCGGGCTGGAAACCAGATTCAGCGCGAAGATGCCACGGGCGGCGAACTCGCGCCGGTTGATCGCAGCCAGCGCGCCATTCTTGCCGAGGATGTCCTGCTCGATCTTAAGCATCTGCGACTGTGACATGCCGGGTACGTGGGCATGTGCCGGTCCCGTGCCAAAGTGCATGTGCCCGGCGCCCTCGCTCACATGTTCGACGCCGGCATGCGCTTCGCCATGGGTATGATCATGCGGATGTGAGTGGGCATGACCGTGACGCGTGCCGTCTGCGTGAAGATGCACATGCTCGTGCTCATCCGGCGCATGATCGTGGTCGTGAGGATGCTCGTGCGGGTGGCTGTGCCGGGTGCCGTCCAGATGCACATGCTCGTGCTCATGCTCGCCGACCGGCCGCCACGCGACCGTCTTGCCGCTGACCGGTCGCGCCTTCGGACGCCTCGCCGCAGTGCCAATCTTCGCCCCGCCACCGCCGCAACCGCACACCGTACACATCTTGTCGCTCCTCAATGAGAAAGTCGCCGTGGCGACGCGTGCCGCGCCCCGCATGGCAGCAGGTGTAACCGAAAAACTCTCCGGATTCTTTGATTCATTCGACTTCCAGCTCCTTGACCCGCATCTCGGTTCCGCTCGTGGGACGCACCTGGTAGCCGCCACAGTCCGGGCAGGCGTCGAACAGGCTCGAGATCGGCACGTTTCCGGCACACTCGATGCACCACCCCTGACCCGGCACGTTCTCCACCTCGACGTTCGCACCATCGGCCACCGAATCGCGCAGGACGACCTCGAGACAGAATCGCAACGCATCCACTTCCACCGAGGCGAGGGTGCCGATTTCCAGCACGACGGTCTTGACCTTGCATCCGGGCCGGTCGCGAACCGCGTTCTCGACGATGCCGCGCACACTCTCGGCCAGCGCCATTTCATGCATACCCACCTCCGTCATCCACTGCATCCACCAACTCGAGGGAGTACTCGACGCAGGGATCGAGCGACAGGGTCAGCGCTCGCAATCGCCGTAACGCGGTTTCGCGATCAGGTGCGGTCCATCCCGACGCTTCCCGTTCGAACGGGCCACCCGGACAGAAATTCCATTCGGTCGGCGCGACGATCGCGTAGTCGACAACGGTGTCACCATCGACACTCACGACATGCAGCAAGGTGCCTCGGGCGCTTTCGACGCTCGCGAGGCCGATGCCATCCTGCATCGCCATCGCATCCACCAGCGGCAGCACGTCATCCGCCAGCGGGCGACGCAAGCGGCTGGCACAGTCCACTAGGTCGACGACGCGCGCGAACAGACGGGCGGCGATACGGTGCCTGTGGGCGATCAGGCTGGACACCATTCGGCTGTCCGCCTGCCGCGCAAGAACCCCGTTCTCGCACGGCACGCCCGCCAGCGTGGGCGCCCGACAGTATGCGGGCGACGGCAGACCACCCAGGCAGGCCACCCAATCCGCAGCCGGGCGCGGCCTGACCAACGCCATGTCCGCGGACTCCGGCACCGACGCCCCCATGTCGAGCAGCGCGGCGAGCACCTCACCGACATCACCGCTGGCGCGCGCACATTCCACGAATTCGCTCAACGTAACCGGTTCGCGTGCCGATCGGAAAAAACCGCCGAACAAGTCCAGTACGACAAGGTCCAACAACTCCCCGCCGACGTCGAAGGCCGACTCAGGCCGCTCGGCGATGCCGCGCAAACGCTTGTGAAAGGATGCGAAACGGCTTCTGCGCTCAGGCATGTCGAACAAGGCCGGCCAGTCGATGAGCAGGCGCCAGAGGTGCTCTTGCGCGGTCTCCACCGCGACCGCACGCTCCGCCTCCTGCGCGTCGAGCTTGCTCAAGTCGTCACCCCGGGCAGCCGCGCACGCTGCCCGCGCTGCGAGGCCTTGAGCTCTTCCGCAAAGACTGAACATGACCGGCACCAGTGACACGGCCTCGTCCACCGAGCGGCCAGCCAGCACTGAGGCCGCCATCGGCCGGCTGTTCTCGACGCTGACCGCGCTCACAGCCCGGCCGTCCCACTGCGCCCGAAGATGCAGACCGCCCAGGCCATTCATCGGTCGGCTCCGGGACAGGCGTCATAGCGCCGGCCATCGTTCGTCATGCGACGCGCCGGGGTCGGCTCAAGACAGGAACAGGGAGGGAGGCTGAGGCGCGTAAACATCATCGTTCTCCGTCTGCAGGAAGCGTGCCACGCGGCACTGATCCGCAGAACCCCGTTTGCGAGGCTGCGGCGCAGGCTTTGACTGCAAACAAAGTATGCACCTGCCACTCAAAACGACAAACCCGCTTCCAGACAACAAGAGGTCATGTCGCTTGCAGATGGCATGGCACACTTCGACTGCAAAGAGTCTTACCGCTTTCACCCCGCGCTAGTGGCTTGCCAGCGTGGACAACGCCGTCGCGCCGCGAGAACAACATCGCGGGTCCTGATCTGACTGACTCTAGGCGTCGGAACGCGGATGCTGATGATGCCGGACGTGGTGCGGGTGAAGTGAATGGGGACGCTCCTGCCCATGCGCTTCCATCAGGGCCACATCACCGAACACTGCCGCCACCTGACCGTTGGCGACCATCCTGCCTGCATCCAGTAGCAGCGCACGGTCACAGACCTCCAGTAGAAACTCGAGGTCGTGAGAGGCAATCAGCATGGCCTGTTGTGCGGATTGCAGCAATCTGATCAAGCAACGACGGTTGCGGAGATCCAGTCCGCTGGTCGGTTCGTCACACAGCAACAATCGAGGTTGCAGAGCGAGCGCACCCGCGATGCACACAATCCGTTTTTCACCGCCCGAAAGATGGTGCACCGGACGCTGAGCCAACTCGCTGGCACCCACGACTGCCAAGGACGAGGCTACCCGTTCGGCGACTGCATCGGCGTCAAGACCCAGGTTACGCGGCCCAAAAGCCACATCGTCTTCAACCGTCGGGCAAAACAATTGGTCATCCGCTTGCTGGAAGATCAGGCCCACATCAGGATGAAAAGCGCCCGGCTTCACCTCGTTGCCAAAAAGATTGATTCGCCCGGACACAGGCTTGAGGATGCCCGCAATCGCCAGAAACAGACTGCTCTTGCCTGCACCGTTGGGGCCAACCAGCGCGACCCGCTCACCACTGGCGATTCGCAGACTGAGGTCAGTGAGCACCTCTGCCCGGTCCTGATAGGCGAGGCAGAGGTCATCAATGGCGAGCGCCACGCTCATGTTGTATGCCACTCAAGGATGAAAACCAACGCGGCCAAAGCCCCGCCACTCATCAGGAAAACCAGATCCGCGACGTTCAGGGGCGGCATGCGTACGGATAGACCTCGGGCACCGTAGCCCCGCGCTTGCATCGCGCTGTAGACTCGCTCGGATCGCTCATGACTGCGTAGCAACAAGGCGGCGATCAGCCAGGCATGCTCACGCACTCGGGACAGAAGCGACAGCACCGCCCCGCCACGATGACCCTTGCCTCCGCGCACCTGCATCGCCAGGTGCATCTGGTGCAGATCGTGGTGGGCGACTTCGATGTAGCGCACCACCAGCATCGCCAGATCGGTCATCAAGACCGGCACACCGAGTGCTCTCAGGGCACGCAGATGATCAAACAGCGCACCGCAACCGAGCAAGGCATTCGCCACCGTGAAAATGGCCAGAAAACGCACCCCGATCAATGCGGCAGCCTCGACGCCTTCGCGGTATAGCGCAACTGGCCCCACTTGCATGAGAACACTGGACCCACTGACGAAGGGGAGCAAAATCACCAGCAGGCCGATCAGCAAGACCGCCACGCGCAAGCGCCGCAACAGAGCCCCCCATGCGAGCCCCGATAGCCCATAGACACCAGCGGCAATAAGAACCAGCACAGGCAGCAACGCGACTTGGGACACGGCAGCGAACGCGAAGGCGTGCAGCAACAGCAGCACGATCCGGACCCTGGGGTCGCGACGCGACAACACCGCGCTTGATCCGGTCGACTGTGGCACGAACGCCTGTATCCCCAACCGGCTCATACCCGCACCAGCAGAGCGGGGTCAATGCGCACGAACAGGGCGACGAGCGTAGCGGTCACCAACCCCTCCAGCAACATCACCGGCACATGAGCAATGACGAAAACCCGCAGTGCCTGTTGCTCAAGCGCAGAATCGAGCTCCGCCGGCATCTGCCATAACAGCAACAGAACAAACAGCAGCGCAGAAGCCGCCACCGCAAAAGCGCCGGCAACAAACCCGAACAGAGCATCGCTGCGCGGACTTCGACTGAGCTTGCGCCCCAGCACAAACACCGCATAGCTGGCGAGCGCTGGCAGGCCGAAGATCAAACCATTCAGACCCAGCGTTGTGATGCCGCCATGGCCGAACATCACGGCCTGCAGCAACAGGCCGACCAGAATGGCGGGAAATGCAAACCAACCCAGCACGGCACCCAGCAGCCCATTGAGAACCAGATGCACGCTTACCGGTGGCAGCGGCAGGTAGATCAGCGACGCTATAAAGAAGGCTGCTGTGAGCATGGCGGCGCGCGGCAGTTCGCGGCGCGGATCAGGCTTCCGCTCAATGCGACGCAGGCATGCCCAGGCGATCAGACCGCTGGCGACATAGCCAGCAAGCGCAAGCGGCAAGGGCACGATCCCGTCAGGCAGATGCATGATCAACGCGGCCGTTTGAAGTACAGGGCGGTGCCGATGAAGCCCCAGATTATGGCGGCGGCCATCAGCGCCTTCTGCAGCGGATCAGGCCCAGTCGCCGAAGTCGATAAAGGCAGCGCCGCTTCGGCAGCGGGAACACTGGTGGGTTCGAGACGAATCTCGCCCATCGCTCCATGACCGGCCTGACGGACCTGCACCGCCCACGCACCGTCAATTGCCGGGTCAGGTACGAAGCGGTACACGCCCGACTCGTCAGTCAGCCCCTGGAGCCACACTCGGGCGGGCGCATCAGGCGCGTAGATACGTACCTGCGCGCTGACCATCGGCTCGCCGCTGTCATAGGCCGCCCGAACCTCGACGCCACGCGCAGGCGACAACTGAATATAGGCCGCATGCGCAAACGCCTGCCCGGTCGCAGCACACACGGCAGCCGCGGCGCCGGTGATCAGAACCCGGCGCGCGCCAACGGCCCACATCAAACCCGACTCAGTCATCAACCAGGGCCACTGCGCAGTGGCCCTCGCCCACATGGCCAAGATGCAGGCCGTTGAGGCTGAACGTCTGACGCTCACCGCCGCCAGCAAAAGGCGCAAAGCCAAGTGCGTCCACGTTCATTGGATCATCGGCCGCCTTGTCGGCACGACCAAAAAGATGATCAAGGTGCAGGGTGATCTCGACCTCGCCAGGCGCACCAGCGGTCACGAAGCCCTTGCGCTCGTGACCAACGTATTCACCGCATCGGTGATGAACGGCATCGCGACTGGCAATATGAAACGCCACGCGCGTGCCATCCTTCTCCGCCTCGCCGATAAGGACCAGGCTATCACCGGCATGCTTGCCATCAGGTGCGGGCAGCATGCTCCACGCCAGGGCATTGTAGTGCCCGGCAGGTGCAGGCAACTCCGCCAAAGTGACCATGTCATCACCATCAGCCTGAGTCACCAGGTCAATCGTCACCACGCCAGGCAAAGCCACCTGCGCCTGACCGGTGATTTCGCCTCCAGCCTGCGGCTCGAACGCCGGGCTCGCCTGATGGGCGACGACATCGCCAAGCGTAACCTGGATGTGGGAAAAGCTCAGCGCCCAGCCATCCTTGGTAAGACGCGGCGCCACGAATCCGCCTGTGGCCAGATCCTCACCGCTGGCCTGAAATCGGAGCTGATCGGCCAGGACCGCCGAGGACATGCCGAGCACGGACACACACAAGGCTGCTGCCCACGGAAAAGCACGGTCACGGAATGCACTGAGCGATACCGTGAATAGCGATTGCATCATCTGGACAACTCCGGAACAGAGAAAAGCGCATGTTGTGGGGAAGCGCGGCGTATGGACTATTTGCGTGATCATCCTGAGCCTCACCTCTCAGCTTGCCGGCGCTTCGGATTCGACTTGTAACTCCGCGTGCGGGTCGCGGTGATGACCACCTCGCCAAGCGCCGGCAGACTCTGGGCCTGCGCGGCGGTGGCCCCCGACAACAGACAGGCCAGCGCCAGTCGGTGCGGCATATTCGATGCAGGCACTTTGAAGACCCTCCTCCGAGCCACCTCGTCGCATCGATGATGCGGGGCGGATCTCAATGTTATGAACAATCCCGAAAAAGTTCATAACAATTTCCGTGCCAGTCACGACGCTCCCTTGAAACCCTGTGTGCACGCACGCTCCTTGTCGGCTCTGGCACACGCACGCGGCAAGCTGGTTTCCACAATCCGGACATCCCTGCCAACGCGGTTTCCAGCGCACGGCGCGCGCCCAGTCGCGACATGCGGCGCGGTTTTCCGCGTGCTAAGCTCGCGCGAAGAGCACCCTTGGAGTTGGCACGCATGGAGCGGATCACGATTTCTCTTGAGCCGGAACTGGCGGAAGCGTTCGACGCCTTGATCGCCGAACGCGGCTACCGCAGTCGCTCAGAAGCGGTACGCGACCTGCTGCGTCACGAGATCGAGACCGCGCGCTTGCGCAAGCCGTCACACGAACAGTGTGTCGCAGCCTTGAGCTACCTGTTCAATCACCATCAACGCGACCTGGGTGACCGGCTCACAGAGCTCCATCATGACCACCACGACCTGACCGTCTCCACCCTGCACGCGCATCTGGACCACGACCACTGCATCGAATGCGCGATCCTTCGCGGCCCGACCGACAGCGTGCGGCGTTTTGCCGACGCCGTGATCACACAGAGTGGCGTCCATCATGGCAGCCTCAACCTCATCGGCGTCGAACGCAGCGCCGACACCCACACCCACAGCCATCCGCACGCCGAGCCGCATATCCATTACCGTCCACGCCGCTGAACGTAGCGCGCAAGCGATGGATCCGGCCGCGCGCAGTTTGCGCTAAACTACTCGGCTATCTGGCGCCAGGATGCGCCTGGGACCTTCACCTCAAATTCGACGGAGATTTCACCATGTCCATGGCCGATCGCGACGGTTTCATCTGGTACGACGGCAAGCTCGTCCCGTGGCGCGAAGCGACCACGCACGTGCTGACCCACTCTCTGCACTACGGCCTCGCGGTCTTCGAAGGTGTCCGCGCCTACAACACGGTCAAGGGCACTGCCATATTCCGTCTGGCCGAGCACACCCAGCGCCTGATCAACTCGGGCAAGATTTACATGATGGACATCCCCTACTCCAAACAGGAGTTGATGGACGCCCAGCTTGAGGTCGTGCGGGCGAACAAGCTCGAATCCTGCTACCTGCGCCCGATCGCCTTCTACGGCTCGGAGAAGATGGGTATCTCCACGCGCGACTCCAAGGTCCATGTCGCCGTTGCAGCCTGGCCCTGGGGTGCCTATCTGGGCGAAGAGGGTCTTGAGAAGGGGATCCGGGTAAAGACCTCCTCCTACGCGCGCCATCACGTGAACGTGACCATGCCGCGGGCCAAGATGGCTGGCACCTACCCCAACTCCATCCTCGCCAACCTCGAAGTCACACGCGAAGGTTACGACGAGGCCCTGCTGCTCGACACCCAGGGTTTCGTTGCCGAGGGTGCCGGCGAGAACCTCTTCGTGATCAAGGACGGCAAGATCTACGAGCCCGAGATCGCCTCGGCGCTGACCGGCATCACTCGCGATTCGGTGATCCGCGTCGCCACCGAGTTCGGCCTCGAGGTTCAGTCCAAACGACTCACCCGTGACGACATCTACATCGCCGACGAAGCCTTCTTCACCGGCACCGCAGCCGAGGTCACCCCGATCCGCGAACTCGACAACCGGACCATCGGCGAGGGTCGCCGTGGCCCGATCACCGAGAAGATCCAGGCGCGCTTCTTCGACATCGTCAATGGTCGTGCGCCGGAGTACGAAAGCTGGCTTGCATTCGTTTGAGGATTGCCGTCATGAGCGAAACCGTCGACAAGGACATCACCGTGGCGGTCACCAAGGCCGACCTGCCGCTCGCCTGCCCACAACCCGGCGCGCCGCTGTGGGCGCGTCACCCGAAGGTCTATCTCGATGTACTGAAGACCGGCGACGTGACCTGCCCCTATTGCAGCACGCGCTACGTCTTCACCGGCGAGCGCCCGAAGGGTCATCACTGAGACAGGCATGCAGAAGGCACCCCGACGGGTGCCTTCTGTTTTATGCGCCCTTGCCAGCACAAACCATGCGTCAAATACCGTGAATGCTTACCGTGCGCCATGGTGGCTCCCCGGCGGACATGCCGAAACGCTGTATCCGCTGACTCGCAAAGGTGTGACACCCCCCTATCGCCGGCAGCGTATAGACACACCTGACGGCGACTTCGTCGACATCGACTGGCTGGATACCCCCAGCGATGACGACGCGCCGCTCGTGCTTCTGTTTCACGGCCTCGAGGGCTCCAGCCGGTCGCATTACGCGCGCAGCCTGATGCGGGCAGTCGCCGCGCGGCGCTGGAAAGGGGCAGTGTTTCATTTTCGGGGCTGCTCCGGCTCGCCCAACCGCCTGTCGCGCGCCTACCACTCGGGTGACAGCCATGAGATCGACTGGGCCTTGGCCTGGATGCGGCTCAACGCCTGCGATGCTCCCTTGTTCGCGGTCGGTGTATCGCTCGGCGGCAACGCCCTCCTGAAATGGCTTGGTGAGCAGGAGACGGCCGCGCAGCAACACCTCGATGCCGCGGCTGCGGTTTGCCCACCGCTGGATCTCACTCTCTCTGGCCTGAACCTGGGGCAAGGCCTGAACCGGATTTACACCCGGCATTTCCTGCAGACGCTGATCCCGAAGGCACTGGAGAAGGCGGAGCGCTTCCCCGGCCACTTCGACCGAGACCGCATCCGTCGGGCCGCCAGCCTGCAGGACTTCGACGATGCCTACACCGCGCCAGCACACGGCTTTGCGGACGTTTTCGACTACTGGCGACGGGCGTCTGCCAAACCCGCGCTCGGCGGGATCCGACTCCCTACCCTGTTGCTGAACGCCGCCAACGACCCGTTCGTACCCTTGGATGCGCTGCCGACGGCCAGGGATCTCGGCCCCGGCGTGGGCTTCGAATGCCCGCCGCGCGGTGGCCACGTCGGCTTTCTCCACGGAAACTGGCCGGGCTCGCTGGAATGGCTCCCTCAGCGCCTGCTGGCGCACTTCGACCGCCAGCGATAAGCGGACTGCGGGAGTGCTCTGTATCTGAGATAATCCAGCCCCGACCTGAACATGATGATGAAAGCATGAACGACACCGTCACACAGGATGCACCGGCGCCCGAGATCTTCAAGGCTTACGACATTCGCGGCATCGTGGACAAGACGCTGACCGCTGACGCGGTACGCCGCATCGGCCACGCGCTCGGCTCCGAGGCGCGCGCACGCGGGCAAGCCGAGATCGCGGTCGGGCGGGACGGCCGGCTGTCGGGGCCGGCATTGGCCGGTGCGCTCGCCGACGGCATCCGGGCTGCGGGCGTGGATGTGGTCGACATCGGCTGCGTGCCGACGCCGCTGACCTACTTCGCCGCCCACGAACTGGGCACCCAGTCCTGCGTGAGCGTCACCGGCAGCCACAACCCGCCGGACTACAACGGCCTGAAGATGGTGCTCGGCGGCCAGACGCTCTACGGGGACATGATTCGCGACCTGAGGCGCCGCATCGTCGACAACGACCTGACCCACGGCACGGGCTCATTGCGCACCGCCTCGGTCACCGATGCCTATGTAGCCCGTATCATCGACGACGTGAAGCTTGCGCGCCCGATGAAGGTCGTCGTCGATTGCGGCAACGGGGTCGCCGGCGGAATTGCGCCGCGACTGCTTCAGGCGCTCGGTTGCGAGACCGTCGATCTGTTCTGCGAGGTCGATGGCCGCTTTCCCAACCATCACCCCGACCCGTCGCGCCCGGAGAACCTGCAGGACGTGATCGCCCGCCTGCGTGAGACGGATGCCGAGCTGGGTCTGGCGTTCGACGGCGACGGCGACCGCCTCGGCGTGGTCACCAAGGGCGGTGCGATCATCTTTCCCGATCGCCAGCTGATGCTGTTCGCGGCCGACGTGCTCTCGCGGGTGCCCGGCGGCGAGATCATCTACGACGTCAAATGCACCCGTAATCTCGCCACCTGGATCCGCGAGCACGGCGGCAAGCCGACGATGTGGAATACCGGTCACGCGTTGGTCAAGACCAAACTCAAGGAAACCGGGGCACCGCTGGCCGGCGAGATGAGCGGCCATGTGTTCTTCAAGGAGCGCTGGTTCGGCTTCGACGACGGCCTCTACACCGCCGCCCGCCTGCTCGAGATCCTGTCACGCCACGCCGACCCGTCTGCGGTGCTCGAGGCGCTGCCGGACGCGATCAGCACGCCCGAACTCAACATCGCGATGAACGAGGGCGAACCCTTCGAGCTCGTCCGCAAGCTCAGGGAAGAAGCCCGCTTCGACGGCGCGCGCGAGGTCATCACCATCGACGGCGTGCGAGTCGAATACCCGGACGGCTTCGGTCTTGCCCGTGCCTCCAACACCACGCCGGTGGTGGTACTGCGTTTCGAGGCGGACAGCGAAGCTGCGCTGGCACGCATCCAGCAGGACTTCCGCGCTGCGATCGACAAGATCTGGCCCGGGCTGTCGATGCCGTTCTGAACGCGCCCGGCAGCACGCAGAGTCCGGAACGAAATCAGGGCGCCAGTTGGGCGCCCTGATTCTTTTGGTGACTGCGAGTCTCTTAAACCTAGAAACCTCAGTTGGACGTGTTCGAGTGTGCGTCTGGTGCGTCGTCTGGCAAGGCGCGACGACGCGGCATGGTTGTTCCCTGCAAGGAGGAGCAACGCAGCCAGGCGGCGCACCAGGCGTGCAATCGGGCACGTAGCGAATTCACCCATTGGGTGAGCGTTGCCGAAGCTGTGTATCTCAGGCTCTGTAAGGCATACATGATCACGGAGAGCGGTCAACTGAGGTTTCTAGGTTAAAGCCTGGCCGCCACCCAGTCCGCGACGCTGTCCAGCGCCGCCGGCAGTGCCGACGGATCGTTGCCCCCGGCCTGGGCCATGTCGGGACGACCACCCCCCTTGCCTCCAACCTGCTGTGCGACCAAATTGACCAGCTCGCCGGCCTTGACCTTGGCGGTCAGATCGGCGGTAACCCCTGCGATCAGCGTGACACGGCCATCCTTGACCGACGCCAGCACGACCGCAGCCGATCCGAGCTTGTCGCGCAGTTTGTCCATGGTCTCTCGCATCGCCGGCACGTCGGCGCCCTCGAGCGTAACCGCGAGCACCTTGCAACCCTTGACGTCCTTCGCCGCAGCGGACAACTCGTCGCCCTGACTGCTCGCCAGCTTGCTCTTCAGGCGAGCAATCTCCTTCTCGAGGCTGCGCACGTTGTCGAGAATGCCGGCGACCCGCTCGGCGACATCGTCGGGCTGCACCTTCAATAGGGCAGACATCCCCTGCACCCGCCGCTCCTGCTCCTGCAGATAGCGCAGCGCGTTGGCGCCGGTGACCGCCTCGACACGACGCACTCCGGCCGCCACGCCGCCTTCGGTCACGATTTTGAACAGTCCGATGTCTCCGGTGCGCGCCACATGGGTGCCACCACACAATTCGGTGGAGCTGCCGATGCTCAGCACCCGGACTTCGTCACCGTATTTTTCGCCGAACAACATCATCGCGCCGGTTTTCTGCGCGGCTTCCATCGACATGGTCTCGGCGCGGGTCGCCGAGTTGGCGAGAATCTCGGCGTTGACCAGCTCCTCGACCTCACGGATCTCTTCGGCGCTCATCGGCGCGTTGTGGGTGAAGTCGAAACGCGTCTTGTCCGGATCGACCAGCGAGCCCTTCTGCTGCACATGGGCGCCGAGCACCTCACGCAAGGCCTTGTGCATGATGTGGGTCACCGAATGGTTGCGCATGGTGGCCGCACGTGCGTCGGTATCGACCCGGGCCTGCACCGCCTGGCCGACGGCGAGCGTGCCGGTCTTGACCACGCCGTGGTGACCGAACACCGCTGCCTGGATCTTCTGCGTGTCCTCGACCTGGAAGATGCCGTTGCCGCCGCGCAGCTGACCGCAGTCGCCGACCTGGCCGCCGGACTCTGCGTAGAAAGGCGTGTGATCCAGCACCACCACGCCGAGCTCGCCTTCGGCGAGTTCATTGACCGGGCTGCCGTCGCGATACAGGGCGAGGATGTTTGCCCTGGTTTCCAGGCGATCGTAGCCCTCGAACGCGGTCTCGGGACCTTCGTACTCGAGATTGACCGCCATCCTGAACTTGCCGGCGGCACGCGCCTGCTCACGCTGGCGCGTCATCGCGGTGTCGAAGGCCGCGGCATCGACCTGCACCTCGCGTTCGCGACAGACGTCCGCCGTGAGATCGAGCGGAAAGCCGAAAGTGTCGTGCAGCTTGAAGGCGGTTTCGCCGCTGAAGGTCGCGTCGCCGCGCTGCGCCATCGCGGCCAGTTCGGCCTCGAGAATGTCCATGCCGTTTTCGATCGTGGCGAAGAAGCGCTCCTCTTCCTGGCGCAGCACACCGACGATGCGGGACTGCTCCTGCACCAATTGCGGATACGCGGCACCCATCTCGCCAGCAAGGTCGGCGACCAGGCGGTGGAAGAATGGCGCACGGGCGCCGAGCTTCCAGCCGTGACGAATCGCGCGACGGATGATCCGGCGCAGCACGTAGCCACGGCCTTCGTTGCCGGGAATCACGCCATCTGCCACCAGGAAGGAACAGGCGCGGATATGGTCCGCGATCACGCGCAGGCTGGGGCTGTCGAGATCGTCACACGCCGTCTCGCGGGCTGCTGCGCGAATGAGATTCTGAAACAGATCGATCTCGTAGTTCGAATGCACACCCTGCAGCACCGCGGCGACGCGCTCGAGCCCCATGCCGGTGTCCACGCTCGGCTTGGGCAGCGGATGCATGACACCCTGCTCATCACGGTTGAACTGCATGAACACCACGTTCCAGATCTCGATGTAGCGGTCGCCGTCCTCTTCCGGGCTCCCCGGTGGCCCACCCCAGATCTCGGGGCCGTGATCGAAGAACACCTCGGTGCAGGGACCGCAGGGCCCGGTGTCGCCCATCATCCAGAAGTTGTCGGACGCGTAGCGCGCACCCTTGTTGTCGCCGATGCGGATCACGCGCTCGACCGGCACGCCGATCTCGCCGGTCCAGATGCCGTAGGCCTCCTCGTCCTCGGCATAGACCGTGACCCAGAGCTTGTCCTTGGGCAGCTTGTAGACCTCGGTCAGCAACTCCCAAGCGTACGCGATCGCGTCGCGCTTGAAATAGTCGCCGAAGGAGAAGTTGCCGAGCATCTCGAAAAAGGTATGGTGTCGGGCGGTATAGCCGACGTTTTCGAGATCGTTGTGTTTGCCTCCTGCGCGCACGCACTTTTGCGCTGTGGCCGCCCGCGAATAAGGCCGCTTGTCGAACCCGAGAAAGACGTCCTTGAACTGATTCATGCCCGCGTTGGTGAACAGCAGGGTCGGGTCGTCATGCGGTACGAGCGAACTCGAAGCGACGGCCTGATGGCCCTTGGACTCGAAGAACTCGAGGAACTTCTGGCGGATCTCAGCGCTTTTCATGGATACTCGGATTCGGAAATTCGTCGGAACCGGCCTTGCCGGTGAAGCGGAAAGTTTAGCATGCGGCTTGATCGGGCCGCGCCAAGGTAACCCTGTACAGGAGACATGATTCATGGGCAACAGACTATCGAAGATCTATACCCGCACCGGCGATGCCGGCACCACCGGCCTCGGTGATGGCAAGCGGGTTTCGAAGAACAGTCTCCGCATCCATGCGCTGGGCGAAGTCGATGAGGTCAATGCGGTCATTGGCCTGCTGCTGACCGAAGAACTGCCCGAGGACGTCCGCGGGCTGCTCACCAACGTGCAGCACGATCTCTTTGATCTGGGTGGCGAGGTCTGCATTCCCGGCATGAGCATGATCACCGACAAGCAAGTCAGTCATCTCGAGACCGAGCTCGATCGATTCAACGAGGATCTCGAACCGCTCAAGGACTTCATCCTGCCGGGCGGCACTCGCGCCGCGGCCATTACCCACCATGCGCGCACCGTCTGCCGTCGCGCCGAACGATCACTGGTCGCGCTCGCACTGGAAGAGGCGGTCAACGACGGCCCCCGCCAATATCTGAACCGCCTTTCCGATCTGCTCTTCGTGCTCGGCCGGGTGCTCAATCGCGCCGGCGGTCGTGGCGACGTGTTGTGGCAGAAAGGCAAGAACGCCTGAGCGCCGGCCGATCCCCTCTGGTCCACCTTTCCGGCCCGGGAGAGGCCCGAACGCGATCGCGACCTACGGACAATCCACAATAGCCGCCAGCAAGGTCGACGACTAATCTACGTCCTGAGCTGTCAGCAGCCTCCAGGTAGAACGCACGGCAAAGTGCGCACACGGAGGAGACATGAAAGAGCGCTGGTCGTAGTTCGATTCGATGCCGCGCCCATCTGTCCACTCCCAAACGCATAACCGTCGCCTGTACCGACCAGGCTGCCCGGCTACCCCACCCTTGCAGGGCGCGAATCAGTCGTGCCATTCGGGTAATCAACTTGACCAGGAGACAGGTATGAAAGGTATCGTCAAAACGATCGCAGCAGTCGTCACCGGCGCCGCGCTGGTAAGCGCAGGCGCCTCGTTTGCGCAGGATCGCACCGGCTGGCCACGCGACCTCACCGTTGGCACCGCGAGCCAGGGTGGTGTCTACTTCGTCTACGGCAACGGCCTGGCCGGTTTCATCGGCGAATCCCTCGGCATCAACGCCAGCGGCGAAGTGACCGGCGGCCCGGTTCAGAACGTGACCCTGGTGCAGATGAAGGAACACGATATCGGCCTGGTCACCATGGGCCCGATGTACGAAGCCTGGACCGGCAAGAGCGAACTCGCCCCGGGCCTGCCGCACACCGACGTGCGCGCGCTGTTCCCGATGTACGAAACCCCATTCCAGTGCGTCGCGATGCGCGCTTCCGGCATCGACAACGTGGGCGACATCGCCGGCAAGCGTGTAAGCGTCGGCCCCGCTGGCGGCACCCCTGGCACCTACTGGCCGCGCTTCTTCGACAGCCTCGGCGTCAATGCCCGCGTGTCGAACAGTGGCGCAGCCGATGCGGCCAGCCAGCTCAAGGACGGCCTGATCGACGCCTTCTGCTTCGCCGCCGGCCTGCCGATCGGCGCCTTCTCTCAACTGGCTGCCGAAGCCGACGTGGTGACCTTCGCTTTCAACGACGACGAGCATGCGAAGATCCTCGAGGCTTTCCCGGAAGTGTCCAACTTCACCATCCCGGGCGGCACCTACACTGTGCAGCCGGACAACCAGAACTCGGTCGCGATGTGGAACTTCGCAGTCGCTCACAAGGATATGCCGGCGAGCCTGGCTTACGAGGTCACCAAGCTGGTCATGGAAAACAATGACCGCATGGTCCAGATCCACGCCGCAGCGCGCGCAACCCTGCTCGAGAACGTCGGCAACAACGGCTTCCTGCCGTTCCACGAAGGCGCCGTCCGTTACTACGACGAGAAGGGCGTGAACATCCCGGCCGAACTCAGGGACTGAGCCGTACCCCCTGACGCCGATGGGCCAGAGATCGCTGCAACACGGGCACTCTGGCCCTTTTTGTTAGCACATAGAGAACAGCACCGGGAGGCATCCCAATGACCAGCCAAGCGCCCCAAGAGGCGACAACCGCCGACAGCGGCAACGAATTCGAGATCCGTGACAAGGACAACATCGCCGCAGGCGTCGATGCCGAGGTCGTCGTTTCCAACCAACGGGTGTTTACCGGCAAGCTCGGCCTGATTTTCGCCGCGGCCTGCATCATCTACACCGCCTTCCATGTAGGGGTCATGAACCTCTACCCGCTCGAGACCTGGGTATACCGCCTGATCCACGTCGCCGGCGGCCTGGCACTGGGTTTCATCTTTTTCTCGGCACGGGCCTTCCCGGCCGAATCCGGCGGCAGGCAGTCAGCCACGCCGCTCGAATGGATTCTCCTGCTCCCTGCCGCGGTGCTGATCTTCACCGCGCTTGGGCAAATCATTTTCGCGATCGTCACCGGCGACCTCGTGCGCACCGGCGCACCGAAAGAGAAGATGCTGATGACCTTCGGCTATCCGATCATCGCCGGCACGGCACTCGCACTGCTCGCGTCATGGACCTCGCCGACGCGGAACCGCGGGCGGGTTGCGCTCCCTGATGTATTGCTAGCCATCGCGGCGATCACCGTCGGCGTCTACATCATCGCCCACGCCGAATTCCTCCGCATTCGCGCTCAGGTTTTCCCGCACATCAACGACATGTATGCGTCGATCGCCGGCATTCTGTTGATCCTCGAACTCACCCGCCGCCTCGCCGGCCTCGCGCTGGTGATCATCGTCGCAGTGTTCATCGCATACGGTTTCGTGGGCCCGTGGCTGCCCGGGGTACTCGAGCACCGCGGCTATGCACCGCAGCGCTTCTTCGCGTTCCTCTATACCGACAACGGTGTGCTGGGCCCGACCACTGCGATCTCGTCGACCTACATCATTCTGTTCATCACCTTCGCGGCCTTCCTGCAAGCGAGTCGCGTCGGTGAATATTTCGTCAACTTTGCCTTCGCGGCAGCAGGCGGGACCCGCGGCGGCCCCGCCAAGGTCGCGGTCTTCTCATCCGCGCTGATGGGCACCATCAACGGCACCTCGGCAGGCAACGTCGTGTCGACCGGCTCGCTGACCATCCCGCTGATGAAACGGGTCGGCTACAAGCCTCAGACCTCGGCATCGATCGAAGCCGCAGCCTCTTCGGGCGGCCAGATCCTGCCGCCGATCATGGGCGCCGGCGCCTTCATCATGGCCGAGATCACCGGCATCGCCTATGCCGACATCGTCATCGCGGCCATAATCCCTGCAGCCCTGTACTTCCTGTCGGTCTATTTCATGGTCGACAAGGAGGCACTGAAGAAGGGCATGCGCGGCCTGCCGCGCGAGGAACTGCCGGAGTTCGCCAAACTGGCGCGCCAGGCCTTCCTGTTCATCCCGATCTTCACGCTGATCGGCGCGCTGTTCCTCGGTTACTCTGTCATCCGGGCCGGCACTCTGGCCATGGCCGCGGCTGCTGTGGTGAGCTGGTTCACGCCGTTCCGCATGGGACCGAAGCAAATCCTCTACGCCTTCGAGATCGCTGCGCGCATGTCGCTGCAACTGGTCGCGGTGTGTGCGGCGGCTGGGGTCATCGTCGGCGTCATCGCGCTGACCGGCATCGGCACCCGCTTCTCCTCGATGCTGCTCGGCCTGGCCGGCCAGAGCCAGCTGGTCGCGCTGTTCTTCGCGATGTGTGTGTCGATCATTCTCGGCATGGGCATGCCGACAACGGCTGCCTATGCGGTGGCAGCCAGCGTCATCGCTCCGGGCCTGATCCAGCTCGGCATCGAGCCGCTGACCGCGCACTTCTTCATCTTCTACTACGCGGTGATGTCGGCGATCACCCCGCCGGTGGCGCTGGCCGCATACGCCGGTGCGGCCATCGCGCAGTCGGATCCGATGAAGACCAGCGTCGAGAGCTTCAAGGTCGGTCTCGCCGCGTTCGTTGTGCCGTTCATGTTCTTCTATTCGGCCCCGCTGCTGATGCAAGGCGAATGGCATCAGAACCTGCACGCGTTCGTCACCGCCGCCTTTGGCATCTATCTGCTCGCTTCCGGCATCCAGGGGTGGTTCTTCGGAGTCGTCGGAAGCGCGCTTCGAATCGTGCTCATCGTCGCGGCGCTCGCCATGATCGCCGGCGGTCTGATGTCCGATATCATCGGCCTGTCGGTGGCGGCCCTGGTCTTCCTGATCCAGCGCAAGTTCGTCACACCGAAGAACGTCGCGCGCGGCTTGGATTGATTCAACAGCGCTCGGCCGGCGCACCCCGAGGGGCGCGCTGGCCAAACCAAGGAGCATTGCATGTACAAACACGTATTCATCGCCATCGACGACAGCCGGACCTCCCAGAAAGCACTGGAAGAGGCGATCGCAGTTGCCAAGGCACACGATGCTACCCTCGAGATCGCTCACGCGATCGACGAGCAGCTGGTACATGTCTTCCACGCCGGCGGCGTGACGACGACCAGCGCCAAACAGCTCAAGCAGGTGCTGGAGACCGGGGGCCAGGATGTGCTCTCGAAAGCGCTGGAAAAGGCACAGGCCGCCGGCGTCAAGACCAAGACTCATTTGCTCAAGGGACACGGCGAACACACCGACGACCTCATCGCGAATGCAGTCAAGAACTCCGGCGCGGATCTGCTCGTGGTGGGTTCGCACGGCCGCCGCGGCGTGCGCCGCCTGCTGTTGGGTAGCGTCGCGGAAAACCTGGTACGCAAGGTGAGTGTGTCCGTCCTGATCGTCCGTGGTCATCACGACGGGAAGGACTGATCCGGTGCCAGCCAGCAGCCCGTCGGTCCTGACGGAGAACCTGCAGGGCCGAGCGCTGCGATTCATGCGGGCGCTCGCTGTCGCTGCGGCCTGCATCGCTGCCTCGTTGGCCCAGGCACAGATACACAGGGTGCCAATTTCGGGCGGCGCGGATGCAACAACACTGCAGCACATTGCAGATGGCCTCTCCACCCTGCTGTCGCGCGCTCTGGAGGGCGTACAGGTGCCCTACACGGCATCGGCCGGCTCCCAGGAAAACCTGCGTCGTCTCGCGGGGGACCAACCGGGCTTTGCGATCGTTTACGCCGGCGATCTGTTCCGGGCAGCAGCCGGGGGCGCCCCGGAGGCGCCGGCTGCGCTGGCAGTAACCCACCTTTTCGGCGTCACCGGACATCTGCTGACGCTGCGCGACACTCCGGTCGACCAGGTCGCGGACCTGACTGGTAAAACCATTTCGATCGGTCCGGCAGGATCTGCCACAGCTAACGCGGCACGTCACTATTTCGAGGCTGTGAATCTGTGGGGTCGCTTCGACGCGGTGTTCCTGCCGGCATCCCAAGGTGCGAATGCCCTGGTCGAGGGACGGGTAGACGCGCTGTGGCTGTTCGAGGAGATGCCGAGCGTCACCGTGATCCAGCTTGCGGGCGAGGCGCCGTTGCGTGTTCTGCCACTGCTCGACGCCGCCAAGCTCGAGTCACTCTCGAACGCGCATCCCTACTACACCCCGACGACGATACCGGAGGGCATGTATGTTGGTGTGGATAACCCGGTTCCGAGCTTTCAGGAGGCCGCGCTATGGGTCGCGTCGGCCGACGTACCGGCTGATATCGTCACCGACTCACTGCAAACCCTGTATTCCGAGCCAGGGCTGAGCTTCATGCACACAGTGTCGGAGAGTGCACGGGAACTGAACCGTGACAATGGCCTGCGCGGTGTCGTGACGCGGCTTCACCCCGGAGCCGAACGCTTCTGGCACGGCGCCGAAGCCCCAGCCGGTGAAAACTGACGCAAGATCACCGAGGGCCGCGCGCCCTATTCCAGTTTGGCAGCGCGGGCGACCCTGCGCGCGCGCACGCCTTCGGCCAGGGTATCCAGCACGCCGATACTGTCTTCCCAGCTGATGCAGGCGTCGGTGATGCTCTTGCCGTATTCGAGTTCCTTGCCCGGCACGAGGTCCTGACGCCCCTCCTTGAGGTGGGACTCGATCATCACACCGATGACGCGATCCTCTCCCGCAGCCAGCTGATCTGCGACATCCTGTGCGACCTCGATCTGCAATGCATGCTGCTTGCGACTATTGGCGTGCGAACAGTCGATCATGACCTTGGGCGGCACGCCGGATGCCGCGAGGTCCTTGCAGGCCGTATCGACGCTTTCAGCATCGAAATTGGTGCTCTTGCCACCGCGCAGAATGACGTGGCAATCCTCATTGCCCCGGGTGGACACGATCGCCGAATGACCCGCCTTGGTCACCGACAGGAAATGGTGTGGAGACTGCGCAGCCTTGATCGCGTCGACCGCGATCCGCACGTTGCCGTCGGTGCCATTCTTGAACCCGACCGGGCATGACAGACCGGAGGCCAGCTCGCGGTGAACCTGGCTCTCGGTCGTCCGGGCTCCGATCGCCCCCCAGGAGATCAGGTCCGCGATGTATTGCGGCGTAATCATGTCGAGGAACTCGGTACCAGCCGGCAGGCCAAGCTCGTTGATTTCCCACAGCAGTTTGCGCGCGAGGCGTACCCCCTCGTTGATGCGGAAACTGTTGTCCAGATACGGGTCGTTGATCAGCCCCTTCCAGCCCACCGTGGTACGCGGCTTTTCGAAGTACACCCGCATCACGATGAGCAGATCGTCCTTGAGGCGGTCAGCCTGCACCAGCAAGCGCCGCGCGTATTCCATCGCCGCGTCTGTGTCATGGATGGAGCACGGTCCGATGATGACCAGCAAGCGGTCGTCTGCGCCAAAGAGAATTCGGTGAATCGCCTGACGCGTCTGGAACGCGACGTCGGCCGCCTTCGGCGTGGCGGGGAACTCGCGCAGCACATGGGAAGGCGGAATCAACTCCTTGATTTCCTGGATGCGGACGTCGTCGATATGGATTTTCACCGAAGCGGACATGTTTGCGACTCGATATGGCTTGCCTAAAGAAGACAATACTAACCCGAAGCCAGCGCTCACCGCGACATGCGAACCTTCCTGCCGCACATCGGTCGCAGTCAGGACAACGACAACGAACCGCACGGTGCCCCAATGCTGATCCGCCGCCCCGCCGATATCCTGCCCTCGGAGATCACGCCCCAAGACGTTTATCGCCACAGACGTCGCTTCATGCGCGACGCCGGTGCGCTCGCTCTGGCCGGTAGCGCGCTCGCGCTGGGCGCCTGGCCGCGAACGTCAATGGCCTCGGTGCGGAAGCTGGAGCCCTTGTTGCCGAGCGAGTTCAGTACTGACGAGGGGCTGACCGAAATCGAATCGGTAACGTCGTACAACAACTTCTACGAATTCGGCACTGGCAAGACCGATCCGATGACCCATGCACACAAGATGCAGGTACGCCCATGGACAGTTTCGGTGGAGGGCCTCGCAGCCAGAGCTCGCACTTTCGATATCGAGGACCTGCTCCGAATCGCACCGCTTGAGGAGCGCATCTACCGCTTGCGCTGCGTCGAAGCCTGGTCGATGGTCATCCCGTGGGTCGGGTTTCCGCTCTCAGCCTTGCTCAAGGAGGTCGAACCGCTGGGGAGCGCGAAGTATGTCGAGTTCGTCACCCATTACGACCCCGAGATCATGAACAGGCGTCCAATCATCGACTGGCCGTATACCGAAGGCTTGCGCATAGACGAGGCGATGCATCCGCTGACCATTCTGTCGGTCGGCCTCTATGGCCAGGTCCTGCCCAACCAGAACGGGGCGCCGATCCGACTGGTGGTACCCTGGAAATACGGCTTCAAGAGCGCCAAGTCCATCGTCACGATCCGGCTGACCGAAAACGAACCGGCCACCGCCTGGAACAAGGCGGCGCCGCAGGAATACGGCTTCTACTCCAACGTCAATCCGGAAGTGCGCCACCCTCGCTGGACCCAGGCGACCGAGCGCCGCATCGGCGAGTTGCGGCGCCGACCGACGCTGATGTTCAACGGCTACGGCGACCAGGTCGCTCACCTCTATCAGGGCATGGACCTGAAGACCTTCTATTGATCAGCCTCCGGGCCAGTCGGCGCCTGTTACCATTCGCCCCATGTCCAGTTCTTCCCTGCTCGCCGGGCTTCGCAGCCCGGCACCGGCCCTGCTTGTCGCGATTCGAATCGCAGTCTTCACCGCCTGCCTCGCGCCAGCCCTCCTGCTCGCGAATGAATGGTTCGCGATGCGTCTTGGCGCAAATCCGATCGAGGCGGTGACCCACGCCACCGGCGACTGGGCCTTGCGGATGTTGCTTATCACGCTCGCGGTCACGCCGCTGAGACGCTTCACCGGTCTGCATTGGCTGATTCGGCTACGCCGCATGCTGGGGCTGTTCGCGTTCTTCTACGCCAGCCTGCATTTCGCCGCCTACGTCTGGCTGGATCTCTATTTCGACTGGGGCGCGATCGCCCTCGACATCCTTGAACGGCCTTTCATCACCGTGGGGTTTGCTGCCTTCGTGCTGATGATCCCGCTCGCCATCACGTCCACTCAGGGCGCGATGCGCCGCATGGGCGGCCAGCGGTGGCAGGCCCTGCACCGCTCGGTTTACGGCATCGCCATCCTGGCGGTGGTGCACTACTGGTGGCTGGTCAAGGCCGACATACGAGAACCACTGATCTACGCCCTGATCCTGGCGGCACTGCTCGGCGTTCGCGCCTGGTGGCGAGAGCAGGAGCGGCGTCGTCAACTCGCCGCGATCCCCGGCTCCCCCTCTTTCAAGGGCAAAGTGATTCGTATCGTGCCCAAATGATTGCGCTCGAACCCCGGCTCACGCCTGTGGCGGTCGTAGCGCGTGTTTTGGCCGGAACACCTTGATGACGGTCTCGTCCGCCTCGACATAGGGGCCGCCGATCAGGTCGATACAGTAGGGAATCGCAGCGAACACGCCGACATGGGTGACCTTCCCGTCTGCGTTGCGCACGCCCTCGAGGGTTTCGCGAATCGACTTGGGCTGGCCCGGCAGATTGACGATCAGGCATTGCCCGCGCACCACCGCGACCTGCCGCGACAGAATCGCGGTCGGCACGAAATTGAGGCTGATTCGACGCATCTCCTCACCGAAACCCGGCATTTCCTTTTCACCGACGGCGAGCGTCGCCTCCGGGGTGACGTCACGAGGCGCGGGACCGGTGCCACCAGTGGTCAGTACCAGCGAACAGCCTGCCTCATCGACCAGCTCACGCAGTGTCCGCTCGATGGTCTCGCGGTCGTCGGGTATCAGGCGGGTCTCGGCCTGCCAGGGCGAGGTCAGCGCACTCGCCAACCAGTCACGCAGCGCGGGGATACCCTGGTCCTCGTAGGTGCCGTCGGACGCCCGGTCGCTGATCGACACCAGGCCGATGGTGATGGATTCGCTCATTGTCTCTCCGTGTCGTCTTGTTCTTCGCTTGTATCGACTGCGTCATCCGCCGAACGATCCAGATCCCGCAGTACCCGAAAAATCTCGCGGTAGGCTCGCGGCGGCTTGCTCTGCTCGCGCTCCTTGAGGGCATTGCGGCGCAAGGTCCTGAGGTGCTGGAGGTCGGCCTCCGGCCAGAGCGCGACGATTTCGCCAATGCGCTTTTCGTCCTCGAGCAAACCGTCGCGCAGCCGCTCGAGTCGATGCTGCCTGGCAACCTCGGCCTTGGAGGCGCCGCTGAATATCTCGAGCTGTGCGCGTATCGGTTCCGGGTCGATGTCGCGCATCAGCTTGCCGATGTACTGCATCTGACGCCGACGGGCCTCATGCTTCGTGAAGCGCTTGGCATCACGCACCGCGTCGAGCAGCCTGTCGGAGATCGGCACGCGCGCAAGCTGATCCGATGACAAGGCCACGAGCGCCTCGCCCAGCGCCTGCAGGGCGTGCATCTCGCGCTTTTTGCTGCTCTTGCTCGGCCCGCGGTAGAAGTCTTCGCCGTCGTCGGCATCCGACGTGGGGTGTTCGCTGCTCATCGAAAGTCTTGCCGGTTGGGTTGGGGTACCATTATAGCTTTACGACCAGCGCCCATCCCATGTCCGATCCCGGTTTCTCCTTCAGTCAGGAACACCTACGCGAAATCGCCTCGACGGTGCTCGAACACGCCCGCCACAACGGCGCAACCGCTTGTGAAACCGATGTTTCGGAAGGCTTCGGGCAAACGACCACGGTACGCAAGGGTGAGGTCGAAACCATCGAGTACAACCGCGACAAGGGTGTGGGCGTCACAGTGTATGTCGGCCAGCAGCGAGGCCACGCCAGCACCTCGGATTTCTCGCTCGAGGCGATCAAGCGCACGGTGGAGGCT
The DNA here is from genome assembly GCF_012910885.1 of Azoarcus taiwanensis. Lineage (GTDB taxonomy): Bacteria > Pseudomonadota > Gammaproteobacteria > Burkholderiales > Rhodocyclaceae > Azoarcus_F > Azoarcus_F taiwanensis. The sequence goes on from NZ_WTVM01000001.1 coordinate 82,103, forward strand.
GCGCTTTCGATCGCGCGCTTCACCGCGAGCGACCCCTGCGCGGGCCTCCCCGAAGAGGCGCTGCTCGCACGCGAGTCGATGGACCTCGATCTCCACCACCCCTGGCGCCTGCCTGTCGCCGCAGCGATAGAGCATGCCCGCGCGTGCGAGCAGGCGGCCTTCGACGTGTCCTCGGAGATCACCAACTCCGAAGGCGCCAGCATTTCGACCCAGGAGTCGCACTTCGTGTCGGCCAACAGCCTGGGTTTCATCGGCGGCTACGCGAGTTCGCGACACGGCGTATCCTGCTCGGTCATCGCCGGCGAGGGCGACCGCATGCAACGCGAGTACTGGTACGACTCGCGGCGGGATGCCGCAGACCTCGGCGACTTTGCAGCGGTCGGCAGGCTCGCCGGGGAGCGCGCGATCGCCCGCCTGGGTGCGCGCAAGATCGAGACCTGCGAAGTCCCGGTCCTGTTCGAAGCCCCGGTCGCGGTCACCCTGCTCGGCAACTTCGTCCACGCAGTGAGCGGAGGCGCACTGTATCGCAAATCATCGTTCCTGCTGGACAGCCTTGGCCAGCAGGTCTTCTCGCCCACGGTCACCATCCGTGAGCGACCGCACCTGCGCAAGGCCTTCGGTGTCGGCCCCTTCGACAGCGAAGGGGTCGCGACGCATGCACGTGACGTTGTGCTCGACGGGGTCCTGCAGGGCTACTTTCTTTCCTCCTACTCGGCTCGCAAGCTCGGTCTGCAGACCACCGGCAACGCAGGCGGCTCACACAACCTGTTGCTCGAACCCGGTGAGCTCGATCTCGACGGCCTCGTGCGCAAGATGGACCGTGGACTTCTCGTCACCGAACTGCTCGGCCAGGGGGTCAACTACGTTACCGGCGACTACTCGCGCGGCGCGGCGGGCTTCTGGGTCGAGAACGGGCGTATCCAGTACCCGGTGGAGGAAATCACCATCGCCGGCAATCTGGCCGAGATGTTCCGCGGCATCGTCGCGGTCGGCAACGACGGGCTCGACCGCAGCGCCAAGCACTGCGGATCATTGCTCATCGATCGCATGACGGTGGCCGGCAGCTGATTCGCATCGACAGCGCTCAAGCATCGGTAATACATTCCCGTATGTAAGGGTTTTCCGCGGTTCCGGCGTATGACTGGCGGCCTATAATCTCGGAGCGCAGTCCAACTGCCGGAAAAACTACCAACTGGAATCACATCCACTCAGAGGAGATGAGAAGCATGGATCGTCGTTCATTCATCAAGAAGGCAAGCCTGGCCGGCGCGGGTGCCGCTGCCGCCACGGTAGCAGCACCCGCGATCGCCCAGCGCCGCACCACCTGGCGCATGGTCACCACCTGGCCTCGCAACTTCCCGGGTCTTGGCGTTGGCGCACAGCGTCTGGCCGACCGCATCACCGCCGCAACAAACGGCGAACTGACGATTCAGGTCTTTTCGGCTGGCGAAATGGTCCCGGCCCTGCAGTCCCTCGACGCAGTCATCGACGGCAGCGCTGAGATGAGCCACGGTGCTGCCTACTACTGGCAGAACAAGAGCGTCGGCCTGTCCTTCTTCACCGGCGTGCCCTTCGGCATGACCAGCCGCGAGCTGGCCGCATGGGTGCGCTACATGGGCGGCCAGGAAGTCTGGGACGAAATCTACGACCAGTTCGGCCTGCAGGGCTTTTTGTCCGGCGACACCGGCACCCAGGCCGGCGGCTGGTTCCAGAACGAACTCAAGGGCGTTGAGGACATCCAGGGCATGCGTTTCCGCACACCCGGCCTTGGTGGCCAAGTCTGGCAGCGCATGGGTGCATCGGTCACCAACCTGCCGGCGGGCGAAATCTTCCAGGCTTTGCAGTCCGGCGCGCTTGACGCTGCCGAGTTCGTCGGTCCGTACAATGACCTCGCACTCGGTTTCCATCAGGTTCGCAAGCACTACTACACTTCGAGCTTCATCGAGCCGGGTCTGGCTACCGAACTCGTCGTCGACAAGGCCAAGTTCCAGGCACTTCCCGCTCATATCCAGGCGATCGTGCGCGATGTCTGCCAGGCCGAGTACGACCAGGTCGCGTCCGATTTCTACGCCAACGACCCGCGTGCGCTAGCTACGCTGATCAACAACCATGGCGTGATCACGCACTCCCACTTCCCGGACAGCATCCTCGAAGCCGGCGCCAAGGCATCCATGGACCTGCTGAGCGAGATCCGCCAGAGTGGCGACGCGCTGACCAAGAAGACGGCGGAGAGCTTCGTTTCCGCATTGAACACGCTGCGGACGCGTACCGAGGGCACCGACCTCGGCTTCCTCGAAGCACGCGAGAAGTTCTTCAAAATCAGCTGAGCGTCATCAGCAAGAGACCGACGTCACCAGAGTGTCGGTCTCACAAGAAAAAACCGGAGGCTGCCCTCCGGTTTTTTTTCGCCCGCCGACAGACGCGACGCCTCCGTCATCAAGCCGGGCGCGAACCTGTGCTCGCGCCCCGGTGAGCTATCAACGGTAGAGCACGGTCGGCAGCCAGGTCACAACCTGCGGGAAGATGAACAGCAGCGCAATCGCGACGATCTGCAGTGCGACGAAAGGCACTGCACCGCGATAGATCATCATCGTGGACACGCTGTTTGGCGCCACCCCTCGCAGATAGAACAGCGAGAACCCGAAGGGTGGCGTCAGGAAGCTGGTCTGGAGATTCACACCAATCATCACACCGACCCAGACCGGATCAAGTCCGAGTAACAACAACACCGGTGCAGTGATCGGCAGCACGATGAAGATGATCTCGAAGGTGTCGAGGATGAAGCCCAGCACGAACATGATCAGCATCACGACGATCATTGCGCCGATCGCGCCACCAGGCATGTTGCTGAGGAATTCGTGCACCAGGTTGTCACCGCCCATCTGGCGGAACACCAGCGCGAACACCGAGGCACCGAAGAGGATGATGAAGATCATCGAGGTGATCGTCGCAGTCTGGATCATCGCCTCACGCAGTACGGTGAAGTTCAGGCGCCAGCGCAGTGCCGCGAGCACGATGGCGCCCACTGCGCCCACCGATGCCGCCTCGGTCGGCGTCGCGAGACCGCCCAGAATCGAACCCAGCACGGCCACGATCAGCGCCAATGGCGGCACCAGTGCAACAAAGACTTCCTTCAAGAGGCCACGCCGTTCTTCCGGCGGCACCGGGGTGGCCGGGCAGGATTCAGGATGGAAGATCGCCTTGTACCCCACCCACAACAGGTAGAGGACGACAAGCATCAGACCGGGCAGGAACGCGCCGGCGAAGAGGTCACCGACCGAGACCGGTGTCGGCGCAAAATTGCCTTGCGCCATCTGGACCTGAGCATTGATGCCACCGAGCATGTCGCCCATGAAGATCAACACGGTCGAGGGCGGAATGATCTGACCAAGTGTGCCGGACGCACAGATCACGCCGGTCGCAAGCTTGGGATCGTAGCCTGCCCGCATCATCGCCGGCAGCGAAATCAGACCCATCGTCACCACCGTGGCCCCGACGACGCCGGTCGAGGCTGCAAGCAATGCGCCGACGATGACCACCGAAAAACCCAGACCACCACGCATGTTGCCGAACAACTTGCCCATCGTCAGCAGCAGCTGCTCCGCGATCTTGGAGCGCTCGAGCATCACGCCCATGAAGATGAACAAGGGGACCGCGACCAGCACCTCGTTGGTCATGTAACCAACGTAACGCCCAGCAAGTGCGGCGAAGTTCGACGGGTTGAAGACGTCGAGGTGATAGCCGACCAGTGCAAAAATCAGCGAGGTGCCGGCCAGTGTGAACGCGACCGGGAAGCCGAGCATCAGCATCCCGATCACACCGAAAAACATCAGGCCGGCGAGGATCTCACCCAGCAATACAGGATCCATCCCCGCTTACTCCTTGTCGTCGTATTGGTATCGAAAATCAGCCGGCACAAGATCCTCGCGGTTGGCGAGAATCAGCACCGAGCGAATCAGCATCGCCAGTCCTTGCAGCGCCACCAGAGCGGTGAACACGAACAAAAAGCTCTTTAGGATGTACAGCCCCGGCATACCGCCGACGTTCGCCGAGCCTTCCATGAAGCGCCAGGAGCGCTGCACATAGGTCATGCTGTAAGTCGTCACGATGTACATGAATGGCAACAGAAACGCGCAGACGCCGATGAGGTCGGCGATCGCCTTGCGACGATTGGACGCGGGGCGGTAAAAGATATCGACTCGAACGTGCTGGTTGCGAAACAAGGCATAACCGGCAACCGCAGTGAACATCGCACCATTGAGCCAGACGTAGAGATCCTGCATCCACAGTCGCGTGGTCGAGAACAGATAGCGTTCGACCACGACCGCGAAGCAGACCAGAACAATCCCGAGGGCCAACGTGGAAAATACGTTGCCAACGATCTTGTTCACCATGTTGATCGCGCGCATCAGAAACGCGAGAATTTTGAGCACCATCGCCCCCCCTTGACCGAGCAAAACCCGCGACCGCTCGCGTTTTCAACGACTTGTGAAAAGGCAAAAACCGCCGCCGATTTTGCCAAAGCGCGGATTCTAGCCTAGATTCACGGTTTCGAAGGGCGAAGGGTGCGCGTTTACCGGGCTCGACGCCATCAGGGAAAACACCAAGAAACCAATGGCATGCGTCACCACCCCTCACACGATCAGCAACGGCCTGAGTACTCGTCGATGACTACGACGCTTTGCCTGGTGCGCCACGGCGAGACCCCATGGAACGCCGAGCGCCGCCTGCAAGGGCATCTCGACGTTCCCCTCAACGATCACGGCCGCATACAGGCCCGCGCGACCGGGGCCATGCTGAATGGCAAGCACTTCGACGCGGTCTACAGCAGCGATCTTGCCCGCGCTTTGGAGACCGCGCGCAGCATCGCCGGTGACACCGTTCCGACTGCACTGCCGGCGCTTCGCGAGCGCCACTACGGCAGCTTGCAGGGGCTGACCTACGAGGAGGCGAAACAAAGGCTACCCGAGGCCTATGCCGCCTTCGAAGCGCGCAACCCGAGCTATGCCTTCCGGGGCGGAGGAGAGACTCTTCTGGCTTTTCGCTCGCGAGTGGAAAGCACACTGCATTCGCTCGCGCAAAGGCACGTCGGGCAGCAGGTCCTGGTCGTCACTCATGGCGGCGTGCTCGACATCGTGCACCGCCTGGTCACCGGCAAATCACTCGAGTCGCCACGCGACTTCAAGATCCCGAATGCCGCATTGAACTGGGTCGAGCACGGCCCTGAGGGCTGGGCGCTGATCGCGTGGGCCGAGACCATGCATCTGCCCGCTTCGCGCGACGAGCTTCCCAATTCCTGACCTGCAGTACCGATGCACGCCGCGACCGGAGTCGCGTGATAGAATTTGCCGTTTATTTTCTGCCACTCCCGGACTCGCTCCCCATGTTCTCGTCCCAAGACACCATCGCCAAGACCGACCCCGAACTGTGGACCGCCATTCAGGCGGAGAACCGCCGCCAGGAAGATCACATCGAGCTCATTGCTTCGGAGAACTACGTCTCTCATGCGGTCATGGAGGCGCAGGGCTCGCAATTGACCAACAAGTATGCCGAGGGGTATCCCGGCAGACGCTACTACGGCGGCTGCGAGTATGTGGATATTGCCGAACAGCTCGCAATCGAACGAATCAAGGCCTTGTTCGGCGCCGAAGCCGCAAACGTACAGCCCAACTCCGGCTCTCAGGCCAATCAGGCGGTGCTGATGGCCTTCGCCAAGCCTGGCGACACCATCATGGGCATGAGCCTCAGCGAAGGCGGACACCTGACTCACGGGATGCCGCTCAACATGTCCGGCAAGTGGTTCAACGTCGTCGCCTACGGTCTCGATGCCAAGGAAGAGATCGACTACGACGCAATGGAGCAACTTGCCCGCGAGCACAAGCCGCGCATCATCGTCGCCGGCGCGTCGGCCTATTCGCTGCGTATCGACTGGGAGCGCTTTGCGCGCATCGCCAAGGAAGTGGGCGCAACCTTCTGGGTGGACATGGCCCACTATGCAGGCCTGGTCGCAGCGGGCTGCTATCCCAACCCGGTGCCCCACGCCGACGTCGTTACCTCGACCACCCACAAGACGCTTCGTGGCCCGCGAGGCGGCATCATCCTGATGAAGGCCGAGCACGAAAAGGCGATCAATTCCGCCATCTTCCCGGGCCTGCAGGGCGGCCCCCTGATGCACGTGATCGCGGCCAAGGCAGTGGCTTTCAAAGAGGCGGCCGAGCCCGATTTCCGCCGTTACCAGGAACAGGTAATCGCCAACGCCCGCGTGATGGCCCGCGTGTTGTCCGAGGAGCGCGGGATGCGCATCGTCTCCGGTCGCACCGAGAGCCACGTGTTTCTGGTCGATTTGCGCGCCAAGCGCATTACCGGCAAGGAAGCCGAGGCTGCGCTTGGTCGGGCCCATATCACGGTCAACAAGAACTCGATTCCAAACGACCCCGAGAAGCCCTTGGTGACATCCGGCATCCGTCTCGGTTCGCCGGCGATGACCACCCGAGGTTTCACCGAGATCGAGTCCGAGCAAGTTGCTCATCTGATCGCCGACGTGCTGGACGCACCGACGGACGAGGCGGTGCTCGAGAAAGTGCGCGGCAAGGTCGCTGAGCTTTGCGCCCGCTTCCCGGTTTACGGCTGAACCCTGGCGCCCGAACCGTAAAGCCGCACAGCGCGCATGAAGTGCCCTTTCTGCGGTGACCCGAACACTCAGGTCACCGACACCCGGGAAAACGAAGACGGCGACGTCGTAAGGCGTCGTCGGCGCTGTGTCGCCTGTGACAAGCGCTTTACGACCTACGAACGCATCGACCTGAAGATGCCGCACATCGTCAAGCGTAACGGCAACCGCAGCGAATTCGATCACGCCAAGCTCTCCGGCAGCATGAAGCTGGCGCTTCGCAAGCGTCCGGTCGCGAGCGAGGCGGTCGAGGCTGCAATCGGGCGCATCGAGGCCCGTCTGCTCTCCATGGGCGAATCGGAGGTCGCGAGCGAAAAAGTCGGTGAGCTCGTCATGCGCGAACTGAAGAAACTGGACAAGGTCGCGTACATCCGTTTCGCATCCGTTTACCGCAACTTTGCCGATGTCGACGAGTTCTCCGAAGTGATTCGCGAGGTTCAGGCGCGACCACGTCGTCCTCGCGGATCTCGCAAGAACGAACAAGCGCCCGAAGATGACCTTTTCGGCAGCTGACCATGCCGCAATGGCTCAGGCGTTGCGCCTTGCTGCCCGCGGGCTGAACACCACCACGCCCAATCCCAGAGTCGGCTGCGTCATCGTCCGGGATGGTCTCGTCGTCGCCGAGGGCTGGCATGAACGGGCCGGCGAGCCACACGCAGAGATCCTCGCCCTCGCAGCGGCGGGCGAGCGCGCGCGAGGCGCAACGGCCTACGTCACACTCGAGCCATGCTCCCATTTCGGTCGGACACCACCATGCGCCGACGCCCTGATCGATGCAGGCGTCGCACGCGTCGTGGCCGCAATGGGCGACCCGAATCCACTGGTATCCGGGCGCGGCATGGAGCGGCTGCGTGCGAGCGGCATCGTCGCCGAGCTCGGCCTGCTCGAGAGCGAGGCGCAGGAACTCAACATTGGTTTCGTGTCGCGAATGAGCCGCGGTCGTCCATGGTTGCGACTCAAGGCAGCGGCAAGCCTGGACGGCAAGACAGCGCTCGCCAATGGCGTCAGCCAGTGGATCACCGGCGCCGAAGCACGACGCGATGGTCACGCCTGGCGCGCACGAGCTTGCGCAGTACTGACCGGTATAGGCACCGTACGCGAGGACGACCCGCGCCTGAATGTGCGCGATGTGGCTTGCGAGCGCCAACCGCTCAAGATCCTCATCGATGCGAGGCTCGAGATTTCACCGCAGGCGCGCCTGCTCGAGAATGGCGGCTGCCTCATCGTCACCGCCACCGACGACCCGGCAAAATCCGCCCGTCTGCGCGACCTCGGCGCCGAGCTTCTGGTCCTGCCGAACGCAACCGGCAAGGTCGATCTGCCACGATTGATGCGCGAACTTGGAGAGCGGGGATTCAACGAAATCCACGTCGAAGCCGGACTCAAGCTCAATGGATCGCTGTTGCGCGAAAACTGTGTTGACGAAATCCTGCTCTACATCGCGCCAATGCTGGTCGGCGATCAGGCGCAAGGCCTGTTCAACCTGCCGGCGCTGACCTCGCTCGCAGGGGCGACAAAGCTCCACATACGTGACCTGCGACAGATCGGCAGCGACTTTCGCATCATCGCCCGGCCAGGCGTCCAGTAAGCTGCCCGGCTTTAATCCGCGCCGCAGACCGCACAGTCGGGATCGCGGCCAAGGGAGATGCTGCGCCACTCCATGCCCAGGCCGTCGAGCAACAGCAGACGTCCGTCCAGGGACACGCCACAACCCACGATAAGCTTGAGCGCCTCGGCAGCCTGAGTGGCGCCGATGATGCCAGTCAGGGGTGCGAAAACGCCCATGACCGCGCAGCGCACCTCCTCGACATCCTTGCCCTCCGGAAAGAGACAGTGATAACAGGGACTATCCGCGCGCCGCAGATCGAAAACCGATACCTGTCCGTCGAAGCGTATGGCGGCACCCGAGACCAAGGGTTTTCGATGGTGCGCGCAGGCACGATTGATCGCATGGCGCGTCGCAAAATTGTCGCAACAGTCGAGCACCACATCAGCGATCCGGACCTGGGCGTCGAGCGCGTCGCCCTCGAGTCGGGCATGCACGGTCTCCACATTGACGAGCGGATTGAGGCGCAACAGGCTCTCGCGCCCTGATTCGACCTTGGGTCTGCCGACAGTCGCCTCGCTGTGGAGAATCTGCCGCTGCAGGTTGGTCAGGTCGACATCGTCGTCGTCACACAGCACGATGGTTCCCACCCCGGCTGCCGCGAGATACATACACGCGGGCGACCCGAGCCCGCCGGCACCGACCACCAGCACCCTCGACGCGAGCAAGGCCTCCTGACCTTCTACGCCGATCTCGGGAAGCAGGATATGACGGCTGTAGCGCAGAAGCTGTTCGTCGTTCATGAGCAGACCCGGCAAGACGCGTGATGCGCCCTACTTGTATTCGCGCAATTCAGGCGGCGTATCGTCGCGATCGCCGTGCGGATGCTGGTCGTACACCTTGATGTAGACCTCGTTCGACTTCTTGATCAGGCGCTCGGGAGACTCCAGGTTGTGGCGCTGGGTTTCTTCGCAGAAATAGACGAGCGCACGCACGAGCTTGGCGTAGAGCGAGTTATCGAGATGGAATCCGGCCTCGCGCAGCGCATCCTCGAGAATCTCGAGCGAGTAGTCGAGGATCGAATAGCGCACGATGAGGCTCAGCGCGCGCTCACCTGGCGAAACCACCACCCCCTTGAGCATGCGCAGGGACTGCAGTGCCTGCGCCACCTGGCCGGGCGGCATCTTGGTAAAACGGATTTCGCGTTGCTTGTCCAGGCCGGCGCCCGCAACCGGATGATTGTGGTTGCGGCCTGCCAGCTTGTAAGCGGTTTCCCGACGCATGGCGCGCCCCTATGTGCCTGAGCTATCAGTCGTTATTCTGACCGATGTCCTCACCCTTGAGAAGCGCAATCGCCTTCGCGAGTTGGTAGTCGTCGGGGCCGCCCATCTCGAACCGGGGCATCTGGCTTTGCGCCTGACCTTCGTCATCCTCCGGACTTGCTTCCGGCTCCGCGCGCGAGTCGCCCCGCCCGTTTCCGAGATACCCCTGGAGATCGGCCTCGCGCATCCGCCGCGCCGAGCCATTCTCGGTCTCCTCGACGAGGATGTCGGGCTCGATGCCGGTCGCCTGGATCGAGCGACCGCTTGGCGTGTAATAACGCGCAGTGGTGAGCTTGATCGCAGCGTCGTTGTTCAACGGCAGAATGGTCTGCACCGATCCCTTGCCGAAGGTACGGGTGCCCATCACGATCGCCCGTCCATGGTCCTGCAGCGCACCGGCAACGATCTCGCTCGCCGACGCCGAACCTGCATTGACCAACACCACCATCGGCACCTCGCGGGCCTCATCGGGCAGCCGCCGGATGAAGTCACCACGGCGCCCGCGGAGGTAATCCTCCGGGGAGGCACGGTATTCGCGACGCGCATCCGGAGCGCGACCATCGGTGGTCACCACCAGCGTGTCGCGCGCCAGGAAGGCAGCAGACACCCCGATTGCACCGTGCAGCAAACCGCCGGGGTCGTTGCGCAGATCGAGCACCAGCCCCTGCAGCGGCCCCTCGGTATACAAGCGATTCAGATGATCGACCACAGACTCTGCGGTGTTCTCCTGAAAGTGGGCCACGCGGAGGTAGCCGAAACCGGGTTCGATGATCCGCGAGCGGACGCTCTGCACCCTGATGACTTCGCGCGTAATCGTGAATTCGAGCGGTGCGGATTCGCCCTGACGCATGATGGTCAACGTGATCTGGGTATTCGGCTTGCCCCGCATACGCTTGACCGCATCGCTGAGAGTCATGCCCTTCACCGGTGTGTCGTCCAGCTTGACGGTAAGATCTCCAGCCAGAATGCCGGCCCTGAAGGCGGGCGTATCTTCGATTGGCGACACCACCTTGACGAAGCCATCTTCCATGCCGACCTCGATGCCAAGGCCACCGAACTCGCCCTGAGTACCCTCGCGCAACTCCCGGAAGCCCTCTGCGTCAAGATAGGCCGAGTGCGGATCGAGGTTGCTCAGCATGCCGCTGATGGCATGATTGATCAGGGTGCGATCCTCTACCGGCTCGACGTAACCCTGCTTGATTGCATTGAAAACGTCGGTGAAGGCCCGCAGCTCTTCGACCGGCAGCGGCGCCAGCACCGAGCGGTCGGCGCTGGCCGAGAAGTTCAGGCTGATCAGAATGCCGGCAATGACACCGGTCAGGACCAGACTCAGTTTTTGAAGCTTGCTGCGCATGACAATCCCATCCATTAAAGCGCTTCCGACAGCCCTCACCGACTCAGCGAACCCTGATCCACTGCATCGGATCGACCGGCTGCCCCTTGTGCCGGATCTCAAAGTATAAACC
>NZ_WTVM01000200.1 GCF_012910885.1 Azoarcus taiwanensis
GTGATGCTCGTCGGCGAACAGGTCGGTCTGGATGGCGGTGCGTTTCTTCATGGCTGGCGGCAGAGAACGAAATCAGGACAATCCAATTTTACCAATCACAGAGGTGCCGAGGTTTTTCGAGGCGCCCTATAAGGATGAACCATGATGGAAAATCTGCGACCGAAGCAGCCAGAGGCTCGATCTATGGTCTTTGCAGAAGGAGCGCTGTGGGTCCGCGCTGACTTTCATCTGCACACCCGAGCGGACCGTGAGTTCAAGTTCACGGGCGATGACAACTTCTACAACAGCAACTATGTGGATGCGTTGGAGAAAGCGGGCATCCGATTGGGCGTCATCACCAACCACAACAAGTTCGATTTCGAAGAATTCAAAGCACTGCGCAAGACGGCCCAGAAGAAGGGTATTGCGCTGCTGCCAGGCGTCGAGTTGTCGGTCAATGATGGGGCTAATGGCATCCACACGCTTGTTGTGTTCTCCGACGAATGGATCGATGAACACAATTACATCAACCCCTTCCTGACCAGCGCATTCGAAGGCAAAACTCCCGCGCAGTATGAGCAGGAGAACGGGCGTACTTCATGGTCGCTTTTGGAGACCATCAAGAAGCTGGAAGGCTATCACCGGGACTTCTTCCTTGTCTTCGCCCATGTTGAAGCCCCGAGTGGCCTGTGGGCGGAGCTGGATGGCGGCCGGCTGACTGAGTTGGGGCAGAACGAGTTCTTCCGACGCAGAACGCTGGCTTTTCAGAAGGTACGCACGCACGACGGCGCAGGCAAAGACAAACCCTGCCGCACCAAGATTCAAAGCTGGCTACAGAGCTGGTACCCCGCCGAACTGGAAGGCAGCGACCCCAAGAGTGTCGATGAAATCGGTCGAGGCAAAGCCAGCTACCTGAAGCTGGGCGAACTGTCCTTCGAGGCGGTCAAGTTTGCCTTGAGCGATCCGGCTGGGCGGGTAGCCATGGAGCCGCCAAAACATCAGGCGTCGCACATCCGCAGCATCCGCTTCGACGGCGGCATTCTCGACGGTCAGGTGTTGCATTTCTCTTCCGAACTCAACACGCTGATCGGCATCCGGGGCAGCGGCAAATCATCCATCCTGGAGGCAGTGCGCTACGCCCTCGACATTCCACGCGGCGAGAAGGCGCAGGACACCAAGTACAAGGATGAGTTGATCCGCCATACCCTCGGCAGTGGCGGCAAGGTGACGTTGACGGCCTGCGACGTGTACGGACAGGAATTCACCATCTCGCGCATCTTCCGCGAAGCTCCAAATGTCTATTTAGGCGGCAAGTTGCAACCCGGCGTGTCGATCCGGGAGACCGTACTGCGCCGTCCGATCTACTTCGGCCAGAAGGATCTTTCCAGCACCGGCGAAGGCTTCGAGACCGATCTGGTGGAAAAGCTGGTTGGCGAGAAGCTGCGTGTGCTGCGTGACGAAATCGAGGGTCAACGCCAGCGCGTGCGCGACGCTGCTCAGCGCTGGCTCAAGCTCAGCAACACGGCCGAACTCAAGCGCGACTTCGAGACCCAACTAAATGATGCCAACTTCCGTCTGACCAAGTTCGCGGAGCACGGCGTCGCCGACAAGCTCCAAAAGCGCCTCGGATTCCAGCAGGACGCTACTGCGCTAGCACGCATGAAGGAGCGGGCAAACAGCTTCCTCCTCGCCTTAGGGCAATTGATTGCCGAACATGAGGACGAGTTGCGCAACGCGACGAGTTACGTGTCCAAGCAGAACCCGGATTTCTTCGCAGCCTACTACGTCGAGTTCTCCAACCTCGTGGCCAAGGTCGATCAGCTCAAGCAGATCGAGCAAGACGCGCGAGCCATTGCGGGGCGCCTCAAGACCAAGCAGAGCGAGTTTGAAGGTGCAAGCAAGAGCCTTCAGGAGGAGTTCGCACAAGTCGAGCGTCAACTAGCTCAGGAACTCAAGCAAACCGGCATGACAGCCATTCAGCCGGACGACTTCCTGGCCCAGCAGCAGCGCAAAACCAAGGCGGAGCAAATGCTGGAGGCGCTGGCCAAGCAGGAATCACAGCAGACCAGCATCCGCGATGCGCTGTTTGCCGAGATCGACAAACTCAATGAACTATGGCTGCGCGAGTTCAACACCATCAAGGTAGAGCTGGACCGTGTGAACGCTGGCCACACCGCCCTGCAGATCGAAGCGGACTTCAAGGGCGACAAGGAAGCCGCCATCAGCTTCATGCAGCAGCTCTTCAAGGGCAGCAGCATTCGCGAAACCACGCTGCGCGCAGTGATGGAGGACTATGCCGATTTCGGCGGCCTCCTGCGTGCCCTGCCGGGAGCCTTGGCGAAGGCCGGCAGCACCCCCGAGGTCTTCGAAAAGACCTTCATGCAGAACCTGACCGATTTCGTCACCTGGCAGGTGCCCAACCGCTTCGTCATCCGCTATCGCGGCAAAGAGTTGAAGCACCACTCTCTCGGGCAGCGCGCTTCGGCGCTGTTGCTGTACGTGCTCAGTCAACGCCAGAACGACGTGATCATCATTGACCAACCGGAAGACGATCTGGACAACCAGACCATTTACGACGATGTGATCAAGCTGCTACGGAAAATGAAGACTCACGCCCAATTCATCTTCGCCACTCACAACGCCAACTTCCCGGTGCTGGGTGACGCGGAACAGGTGCACGCCTGCCAATACCAGGACGAGAAGGTCGCCACGCGAAGCGGCAGCATCGACGCCCGTCCGGTGCAGGACGCCATCATCAACATCATGGAAGGAGGCCAGGAAGCCTTCAACCGTCGCAAAGAGGTCTACAACCTATGGAAACCACAGAGCTGATCGACTTGCTCAGCCGGGGCGAAGACAGTCGGCAGCAATTCAAGACGGACATCAACAATGCCGACGCCTTGGCAGCAGAGATCGTTGCCTTCAGCAACACCGCTGGTGGTCGCATCTTCATTGGGGTGAACGACGACGGTTCTGTGCGCGGTCTATCCGGTGCCGACGTTGCTCGTCTCAATATGCTCATCGCCAACGTGGCCTCGCAGGTCGTGCGCCCCGCCGTGAACCCGCTCACGGAAAACGTGCCCCACCCGGCAGGCACGGTGCTGGTGCTCTCCATCGCTGAAGGCGTCAACAAGCCCTACATGGACAAGAACGGCGCAATTTGGGTGAAGAACGGTTCGGACAAGCGCCGTGCCACCTCGCGCGAGGAATTGCAGCGCCTATTCCAGCAAGCGGGCTTGGTGCATGCTGACGAAACGCCCGTAGCGGGCTTGAGCGCGGGCGATGTGGACATGCCCTATTTCGAAACCTTCTTCGAGCAGCAATTCGGTGAGCCGCTCGCCCAGCATAACCAGCCGCTGCCGCAATTGCTGGCCAACATGAACCTGATGAACCAAGGGCAGCTCAACGTGGCAGGCGGTCTGCTATTTGCCAAATCACCGCACTACGCGCTACCCGCCTTCATCGTCAAGTCCGTTGCTTTTGTCGGCACCGAGATCGAGGACGAACGCTATATCGACAGCCGCGACATCACCGGCAAGCTGGCTGATGTGTTCCAGCAGACGCTGGGCTTTATCGTTGCCAACACCCGAGCCGTACAGGGCGAGCAGGGCTTCAACACCCAGGGCCAGCCTGAGATTCCGCGCATCGTCTGGGAAGAGTTGGTCGCCAACGCACTTATCCACCGCGACTACTTCGTCAGCGCGCCGATTCGCGTACTGGTCTTCGCGGATCGTGTCGAGATCATCAGCCCAGGCCACCTGCCCAACAACCTGACTATCGAGAACATCAAGGCCGGCAACTCCAATATGCGCAATCCCATCCTGGCGTCCTTTGCTGCCAAGCTCCTGCCTTATCGCGGATTGGGTAGCGGCCTGCTACGCTCACTGCGGGCATGGCCGCAGATCGAACTTATCGATGATCGTGTCGGCAATCTGTTCAAGGCTATCGTGGCGCGTCCGAGTATGCTGGAGTCGGCCGGAAGTTCTTGACTGATCGGCTGGGCGGGAGATGAATAGTCTTCTGGTTTTTAGAGCGTCGCTATGGTGTCAGCATGAAACCGTATGAAGAAAACGAACCGTTCTTCATCACCGAGGAAGTCGCGGCTGAAATGATCGCCGCCGGCTACGAGTTCGAGCCGCCGCCCATAGCCTGCACGGTGAGACTGCGCGACGTGCTGAAGCGCATGAGCGATGCCGAGCTGACATTGCAGCCGGGCGAGATCGCGGACCAGGAGCGCGAGCGCCGGCAGAGCAAGCCATTTTCAGCTGGTTAAGCTGGATATGGTATTTTTCGTGGCATTGCTACGATTTGTGTTTTTAAGTCTTTGTAAATTAAAGAATTTATACCACTATTTATAATTGAGTGGGAGTGAAATCAGGTCTTTCGGGGACTATCGTGACCTATCGAAAAACTGGCGTAACGTGTTGATTTAGAAAGAAATACGTCACGACAGCTATCGGTGGCTATCGCCGACCAGCAAAACGGATTGGCGGTAGAGGTGACGGTAGAAACCGGAGGCCGGATTAAGACCCTCCCGTTTACTATCCAGACCAAACCGGTCTTTGACGGTAAATCACTCCTCAGGAAAGCTTGTTTCATGCGGCTTTCCGAGCATCAGCAGGTCTCCTGACCCCTGACGGTAAAAGCCGTCATGAACAGGAGGAAAAACCTTGATGCTTACCGACACCGCACTACGCAATCTCAAGCCTAAGTCCAAGATTTACAAGGCTTCCGACCGCGACGGCATGTACGTAACGGTATCAACCACCGGTACCGTCACCTTCCGCTACGATTACCGTCTCAACGGCCGGCGCGAGACGCTGACCATTGGACGGTATGGGCCGTCCGGCATTTCGCTCGCGATGGCCCGCGAAAAGCTGCTGGACGCCAAGAAGGCCGTCGCCCAGGGCAAGTCCCCGGCGCATGAGAAGCAGCGCGAGAAGCGCCGCCTGACCGCCGCCAAGAACTTCGGCGACATGACCGCCCAGTGGATGGCCGGTGCCCGGATGGCCGACAGCACGCGAGCGATGCGCAAGAGCATCGTCGATCGGGACATCCTGCCGGCCTTCCAGAACCGCCTGCTCAACGAAATCACCGCCGACGACTTGCGCGCCTTGTGCGGCAAGGTGAAAGGGCGGGGCGCCCCGGCCACCGCGGTGCACATTCGCGACATCGTGAAGCAGGTCTATTGTCAGCGGTAATCCAATAATCCCCACCTGTGGTAATCGAATTTTCCCCACCCATCGACTTGAAGGAGTCAGAGATGGAAAGGGAATCAGTGGTGTTCGATGTGGAAGCTGTCCTGGACCCGAGGGT
>NZ_WTVM01000201.1 GCF_012910885.1 Azoarcus taiwanensis
CTGCGACCTGGCCCATCGTGCCTTCGACCTCGGGATGGCCCTTGTGGCCGATCATGATGATCTCGTGGCCCTGTTCGCGCATCCGGGTGACTTCGATGTGCACCTTGGTGACCAGTGGGCAGGTGGCGTCGAACACCTTGAGGCCTCGCGCCTCGGCGTCGTGCCGGACCGCCTGGGATACCCCGTGGGCGCTGAAGATCACCGTGTTGCCGGCCGGCACTTCGTCGAGTTCGTCCACGAAGATTGCGCCTTTGGCGCGCAGGCCGTCGACGACGAACTTGTTATGCACGACTTCGTGACGCACGTAGATCGGTGCGCCGTAGCGTTCCAGCGCGCGTTCGACGATCTCGATCGCCCGCTCTACGCCGGCACAGAAGCCACGCGGGGTGGCCAGCAGGATTTCTTTGTCGCTCATGTCGGGGCTCGGTTGGGTGCTTACATGATGCCGACGACACGCACCTCGAAACGGATGCTCTTGCCGGCCAGCGGATGGTTGAAGTCGATCAGCGCGCTTTCTTCGTCGATCTCGCGTACCAGACCCGAGTAACGCGAACCATCGGGTGCGGTGAATTCCATGATCGACATTGCCTCGATGTTCTCCTCGGGCATGTGTCGACGCTGTACGCGCTCGACCAGTTCCGGGCGCCAGGCGCCGAAGGCCTGCTCGGCTTCGAGTTCGAATACCTGCTCGCAACCGATCTCGAGCCCGGTGAGCAGTTTCTCGAGGCTTGGCAGCAACTCGGCATTGCCCAGTTGCAGGGTGGCGGGCGTGCCCTCGAAGGTGCTGATCAGGGGCTGGCCGTTATCCAGCGTGATACGGTAGTGAAGGGTGACCAGGCTGTCGGGTTGAATGGTCGTGCTCAAGATGAAGTCTCCGCGTCAGGGCGTGTGCGGCGCGGCCAGAACTGCGACAGCAGCATCAGCACGACGCCGACAGTGATGGCCGAATCGGCCACATTGAAGGCCGGCCAGCCGTAGCGACCGATATGAAAGTATAGAAAATCAACTACGGCACCATAGAGGACGCGGTCGATGACGTTGCCCAGGGCGCCGCCGATGATGAGTGCGAAAGCCAGTGGCAGCGCGCGCTCGTCCTGATGATGGCGCAGCATCATCAGCAGCCAGCCGCAGATGATGATTGCCAGTGCGACGAAGAACCAGCGCTGCCAGCCGCCCTGGTCGGCAAGAAAGCTGAATGCCGCGCCCGGGTTGAAGACCAGCACCAGCTGGAAGAAGCTGGTGACCGGTATCGCCTGGCCGAAGTCCATCAGTGACAGCACCGCCAGCTTGGTCAGCTGGTCGAGCACGACCACGAGTGCCGAAATCGACAACCAGCCGGCAAGTCTCTTGTTCATGCCGGGTCAGGCATGCAGCCGGGTTTCCCCGTTGCCGTGCAGGTTCTCGTCGCAGCGTCCGCACAGCGTCGGGTGCGCCGGGTTGGTGCCGACGTCCTCGCGGTAGTGCCAGCAACGCTCGCACTTGGCGTGGCCGGATGGCGCGGCATCGACACCTTCGTCGGCCTCGGTTGCCACCTCGACGAGCTCGGCGGTCGAAGTGATCATCACGAAACGAAGATCACCACCCAGCCCGGCCAGTGCGGTGTGGCGCGCGCCGCTGGCACGAAGTCGAACCTCCGCCTGCAGCGAGGCGCCGATGCGGCCGTCGCTGCGCAGCCCCTCGAGCACCTTCTGGACCTCGGCGCGGGACTCGCGGATCAGGGACCAGCGCGCGATGCGCTCGTCTTCACCGCTTGCTTCCGGCAGCACATGGAAGGTGTGCAGCATCACGCTGTCGTCCTCGCCGTCGCCGATGAGCTTCCAGATCTCCTCGGCGGTGAAGCTGAGAATCGGCGCCATCATCGTCACCACGGTGCGGGTGATGTGCCAAAGCGCGGTCTGCGCCGAACGGCGGGCGAGCGAGTTCGGCTGGGTGGTGTAGAGACGGTCCTTGAGAATGTCGAGATAGAAGGCGCCGAGGTCTTCGGAGGCGAAGTTCTGCAGCGCCTGCACCGCCTTGTGGAATTCGTAGCGGTCGTAGTCTGCGGCGATCCGGGCCTGCAGCTGACGGGTCATTGCCAGCGCATAGCGGTCGATGTCGAGCCACTGGTCCACCGGCACCGCATCGCTGTCGATGTCGAAGTCCGAGGTGTTGGCGAGCAGGAAGCGCAAGGTGTTGCGCAGCCGGCGATAGACCTCGACGACGCGATCGAGAATCTCATTGGAGATCGTGAGCTCGCCGGAGTAGTCGGTGGCCGCGACCCACAGACGCAGGATCTCGGCGCCCAGGCGGTCTGAAACCTCCTGCGGGGCGACCACGTTGCCCTTGGACTTGGACATCTTCTTGCCCTGGCCGTCGACCACGAAGCCGTGGGTGAGCAGGCCGTCATAGGGCGCCCGACCGTCGATCGCACAGCCGGTGAGCAGAGACGAGTGGAACCAGCCGCGATGCTGGTCGGAGCCTTCCAGGTAGAGGTCTGCCGGCCATTTGGCTTCGTCGACATGCGAGCCGCGCAGCACGCTCCAGTGGGTGGTGCCGGAGTCGAACCAGACATCCAGCGTGTCGCGCATCTTGTCGTATTGCGGGGCGTCCTCGCCGAGCAGTTCGACCGGGTCGAGCGCGAACCAGGCGTCGATGCCGCCAGCCTCGACGCGTTTCGCGACCTCCTCGAGCAGTTCGAGCGTGCGCGGATGCGGCTCGCCGGTTTCCTTGTGCAGGAAGAACGGAATCGGCACGCCCCAGTTGCGCTGACGCGACACACACCAGTCGGGGCGGTTGGCGATCATCGCATGCAGGCGGGCCTTGCCCCAGGCGGGGAAGAAACGGGTGTCCTCGACGGCCTTCAGTGCGAGCTCGCGCAGTGTCGGGGCGCCGGCCTCGACCTGTTCGCGCCCGGCGAGGCGGTCCATGCCGACGAACCACTGGGTGGTCGCGCGGTAGATCACCGGCGTCTTGTGGCGCCAGCAGTGCATGTAGCTATGGGTCAGCGAGCCGGAGGCGAGCAGGCAACCGACTTCCTCGAGCTTGGCGAGGATTGTCGGCGCGGCTTCCCATACATTCATGCCGCCGAAAAAGGGCAGGTCGTCGGCGAAGCGGCCGTCGCCCTGAACCGGATTGAGGATCTCGTCGTTGCGCATGCCGTAACGACTGCAGGTGGCGAAGTCGTCCATGCCGTAGGCCGGGGCGCTGTGCACGATGCCGGTGCCGGCGTCGGTGGCGACATAGTCACCGAGCAGGATGGGCGAGACCCGGTCGTAGAACGGGTGACGGAAGTTGACGCGGTCGAGCGCGATGCCTTGCGTGGCACCGAGCACCTTGCCCTCGAGCTTGTAGCGCTCGAGCGCGCTCTGGCGCAGTTCGGCCGCAAGGATGAGCAGGCCGCGCTCGGTTTCGACCAGTTCGTAGACATGCTCCGGATGCACATTGAGAGCCTGGTTGGCGGGGATCGTCCAAGGGGTGGTGGTCCAGATCACCGCCAGGGCGCGGGTCTCGGGCAGGGTGTCGAGGCCGAAGGCATAGGCGAGCTTGCCCCGGTCGGCGTCATCGACCGGAAAGCCGACGTCGATCATCGGGGACTTCTTGTCCTGGTATTCGACTTCGGCCTCGGCCAGTGCCGAACCGCAGTCGAAGCACCAGTTGACCGGCTTGAGACCCTTGAACAGAAAGCCTTTGCGATACATCTCGCCGAGGGCCCGGATCTCATCGGCCTCATTCGCGTAGTTCATCGTGCGATAGGGGTTGTCCCAGTCGCCGAGCACGCCGAGACGGATGAAGTCCTTCTTCTGACGCTCGATCTGCTCGCCGGCGTACTCGCGGCACAAGGCGCGCGCCTGGTCGGAGGGGAGGTGCTTGCCATGCAGCTTCTCGATCTGGTGCTCGATCGGCAGACCGTGACAATCCCAGCCGGGCACGTAGGGGGCGTCGAAGCCCGCCATGTTGCGGGAGCGGACGATGATGTCCTTCAGGATCTTGTTGACCGCGTGACCGATGTGGATGTCGCCGTTGGCGTAGGGCGGGCCGTCGTGCAGCACGAAGCGCGGGCGTCCGGCCGAAACCTCGCGAATGCGCCGGTAGAGTTTTTTCTGCTGCCACTCGGCGATCCAGCCCGGCTCGCGCTTGGCGAGGTTGCCGCGCATCGGAAAGGGGGTGTCGGTGAGATTGAGCGTGTTGCGATAGTCAGCCATTGTGCGTTCCGGCCTCAGTCTTCGATGGGGTTGATCGCGAACCAGTCGCGGGCGTGCTGAATGTCCTTGCCGATCTGATGCGACAGCGCGTCAATCGACTCGAAGCGCATTTCGTCGCGCAGTTTGTGCATGAAGTGTATCCGCAGATGGGCGCCGTAGCAGTTGCCGCTCCAGTCGAATACGTGGGTCTCCAGGATCGGACGGGGTGTGGCGCCGACCGTCGGACGTACGCCCACGTTGGCGACGCCCTCGATCAGGCCCGGGCGCAGCCCTTCGATGCAGACCGCGAACACGCCTGACAGCGGCGGCTTGCGATGCTTCATCATGATGTTGGCAGTGGGAAAGCCGAGCGTTCGCCCGAGGCGCTGACCACTGGATACACGGCCGGCGATGCTGTAGGGGCGTCCGAGGTAGTGCGTGGCGAGCGCAACGTCGCCGCCCGCGAGCGCGTCGCGCACTGCCGAACTGGAGATCCGGCTGTCGCCCAGCTCGACCGTATCCATGGCTTCTACGCTGAAACCGTGGGTGACGGCGGCTTGTTGCAGAAAGGCGAAATCGCCACGTCGGCCAGCGCCAAAGCGGAAGTCGTCGCCGATGATCACATGACGTACGCCGAGGCCGCGTACCAGCATGTCGTCGACGAAACGCTCCGCGCTGAGCGATGCGAAGTGGGCATTGAACCGCACCACATGCACGCATTCGACACCGTTGGCA
Source organism: Azoarcus taiwanensis (assembly GCF_012910885.1). Taxonomy (GTDB): domain Bacteria; phylum Pseudomonadota; class Gammaproteobacteria; order Burkholderiales; family Rhodocyclaceae; genus Azoarcus_F; species Azoarcus_F taiwanensis. The sequence continues at coordinate 4,896 of NZ_WTVM01000201.1, forward strand.
GCCAGTAGTATGAGCTTTTCGCGCAATGACGCGAGGCGGGCGGGTGCATGGGCCGGAGCGAAATACTCGCGTGGGTGTGGCTCGAAGGTCAGCACGGTGGCGGGTGCGCCGACGCTGTGCGCGCGCTCGACCAGCTGACGCAGCAGTGCCTGATGACCGCGGTGCACGCCGTCGAAATTGCCTATCGTCAGCACCGACGGCTGCTTCGCGTGTTCGGGTATGCCTCTGGTGACCTGCATGTCCGCCTGATCAGTGTTGCCCTGCGGGGTGGACCGGTTCGACCCGGACCGGGCGCTGCTTACCGACCGACGAAGACA
>NZ_WTVM01000202.1 GCF_012910885.1 Azoarcus taiwanensis
GGGCATGGCTGCGGGTATCAGGCTTTCGATACCCGCAACGATACCCGCAATTTAACCGGATGACAATGGACAATGATGGTTGCTGTTGACCTTCAAAGCCGCGCCGCTTCTGGCTTTCAGCTTGGGTATTGGACAACCTTGGAGCTTACCGGATGCCGATGATAGTTATCGATCATCAAAAGCATGTTTGAATTCTCCGGCAGGGTCACGCGTCGCGGGTATCGAGGCCGGACTCGGCCATCTCGGCCGCACGCAACATCGCGCGGGCCTTGTTGCGGGTTTCCTGCCACTCGGCGTCCGGATCGGAGTCGGCAACGATGCCGGCACCGGCCTGGACGTGAATCTGTCCATCCTTGACCACCGCGGTGCGGATCGCGATCGCCAGGTCCATATCGCCGTGAAAGCCGAGATAGCCGGCGGCACCGGCATAGATGCCACGCTTGACCGGCTCGAGCTCGTCGATGATCTCCATTGCACGTACCTTGGGCGCGCCCGACACGGTGCCGGCCGGGAAGCTCGCGCGCAGTACCTCGAGCGCGTTGAGTCCGTCCTTGAGCCGTCCCTCGACATTGGAGACGATGTGCATCACGTGCGAATAGCGCTCGACGTTGAATTGCTCGGTGACCTTCACGGTGCCGATCTCGGACACCCGTCCAGCGTCGTTGCGACCAAGGTCGAGCAGCTGCAGATGCTCCGCGCGCTCCTTCTCGTCGGCGAGCAGATCGTGTTCGAGCGCGCTGTCCTCGGCCGGGGTGGCTCCGCGCGGGCGTGTGCCGGCGATCGGCCGAACGGTGACCCGCCGACCGCCACCGTCGTCGTCCAGGCGCACGAGAATCTCGGGCGAGGCGCCGACCACGTGAAAATCCTCGAAATTGAAGTAGAACATGTAGGGCGAGGGATTCAGCGTGCGGATCGCGCGATACAGCGCCAGCGGACTGGCGGCGAAAGGCTTGCTCATGCGCTGCGACAAGACCACCTGCATGATGTCGCCATCCACAATGTATTGCTTGGCACGAAGCACCGCCTGCTTGAACGCCGCCTCGCCGAAGCTGGATTCGGCTTCGCTCGACTCGGCGCGGGTGTCCTCCGGAATCTCGACCGGCGCCCGCAGCCGCTCGACCAGCTCACGCAGCCGACGACGGGCGCGCTTGAAGGCGCCAGGCACTTCGGGTTCGGCATACACCACAAGCGTCAGCTTGCCGGAAAGGTTGTCGACGATCGCGATCTCCTCGGACAGCAACAGCAGGATGTCCGGGGTGTCGAGCGTGTCGCCCTTCTCGACGCTGGCCAGGCGCGGCTCGATGTAGCGCACCGTGTCGTATCCAAAGCAGCCGACCAGCCCCCCCGCAAAACGCGGCAAGCCGTCACGCGGCGGCACCTTGATGCGAGCCATGAACTCGGCGACATAGTTCAGCGGATCGCCGTAGTCCCGCCGCTCGACCAGGCGATTGCCGGTCAGCAACAGCGCAGAACGCCCATAGACCTCGATCCGGGTCGAGGCGGCAAGCCCGATCATGGAGTAGCGGCCAAAACGCTCGCCGCCCTGCACCGATTCGAGCAGGTAGCTCCATGGCTCGTTGGCGAGCTTCAGGTAAATCGAAAGCGGGGTATCGAGGTCGGCGAAGGTTTCGAGCGTGACCGGGATACGGTTGTAACCCTGCGCTGCAAGGTCGTTGAATTCCTGCTCAAGCATGGGGACTCCACTGGATCGGACTTTGGGGTACTGCACTGGGGCGCGACGGACGTCGCGCAGGGGCTTCGCTCGTTATCGGCCCGAGGGCCAACGCCAGAACCATGCGGCAGCATGGTGCAGTGGATTGGCAGTGCGAATTGTCCGAGGAGTGTGAGTCACGACTGGAGTGCGCTATCCGAAATGAATGAACCGACGATCCGCCGGCTTCACACCGACGCATTGCTTCGCCGGATACGGGGCAAGGCATCGATTGCTGAGGATAGTAGCCCATCGCATTCGATGCTGTCCACAGGCATGCCCTCGCTGTAGCCATAGGTGACCAGCAGCACCGGAATCCCGGCTCCACGCGCCGCCAGGGCATCGTTGGCCGAGTCGCCGATCAGCAGTGCGCGCCCGAGCGCAACGCCGAGCAACTCACAAGCATGACTCACGACCGCCGGATCCGGTTTCTTCACGCTCAGCGTATCGCCGCTGACGACGACATCGAAGTACGGCGCGAGCCCGGTACGTTCTAGCAACGGCACCGTGAAGTCCTGAGCCTTGTTGGTCACCACCGCCAGCCGGAGCTCAGCCTCGCGCATGCGTTGCAATGCCTCGAGCACCCCGGGGTAGACCCGTGTGCGTGAACCGTTCACCTCGGCGTAGTGTCGCTTGAACACCATGATGGCGTCGTCGATCTCGCGTTCGCTCGCCTCCTGCCCGTCGGTCATGCAGCGCTGTACCAGGTTGGGGATGCCCTTGCCGACGAAGCTGCGGATTTCGTCCAGCGTGCGCTGTGGACGCGACAGATCGGCAAGCATGCGATTGGACGCTTCGGCCAAATCGGCGATCGTATCGAGCAGGGTACCGTCCAGGTCGAACAGCACCCCGTCGACGTCGAAACTCGCATTGCTCATGCCGCCACCCGGGCGAGTTCCTTGCGCAAGGCGCCAATGACGCTGTCGTAGCGGTGCGGGTCATCCGTGGAGGCGGCGCCGAACACCGCGGAACCGGCGACGAAGGTGTCTGCGCCCGCTCGTGCGATCTCGGCGATGTTGTCCGCCTTCACCCCGCCATCGACCTGAAGCATGATCCGGCGCCCGGTCTTTTCCTCGTAGGCATCCAGCCGCACGCGTGCCTCGCGCAGCTTGTCGAGCGCGCCAGGGATGAACTTTTGCCCGCCAAAACCCGGGTTGACGCTCATCAGCAGCACGAGATCAACGCGATCCATGACGTGGTCCAGCCAGGCCAGCGGCGTCGCCGGGTTGAATACCAGCCCAGCCTGACAACCGTGCTCGCGAATCAGTGCGAGGCTGCGATCGACATGCTCGGACGCCTCGGGGTGAAAGCTGATCAGATTGGCGCCGGCCTTCGCGAAATCGGGAACGATGCGATCGACCGGCTTGACCATCAGATGCACGTCGATCGGCGCTTCGGTGTGCGGCCGGATCGCCTCGCACACCAGTGGGCCGATGGTGAGATTGGGCACGTAATGGTTGTCCATTACGTCGAAGTGGATCCAGTCCGCGCCAGAGGCGATGACATCGCGCACTTCCTCGCCGAGGCGGGCGAAATCGGCCGAAAGTATGCTGGGGGCGATCCTGAACATCAGCGACTCCTGACTAAGCTGGCGAAACGCCGAAGTTTAGCCGAGTTCGGATCAGCGCACGCAGACCCTGCGCACCTGCGCCATATCAGTGATGCCTGCCAGGGTCTTCTCGATGCCGTCCTGGCGCAGGGTGCGCATACCCTCGGCCAGCGCGCTTGCGAGCAAGTCGTCCACCCGGGCGCGCTCCTGGATCAGCCGCTTGAGGTTACCCGAACCCGGCATCAACTCGTGCAAACCCACCCGCCCTTTGTAACCGCCGGTGCACTCAGGGCAGCCAACCGGTCGATACAGCGTAAAACGGCCGTCGCGATCCGCAAAACGCCTGCGCCAGTCGTCCAGAATCGCCGTGCTGGCGGCTTGCGGGTCGGCGACAAAGGCCGGGGTCAGGTGCATGTCCTCGCAGTACTCGTGCAACAGGCTCTCGATCTCTTCCTGCTCCGGATGGTAGGCCTCGCGGCACTTGGTGCACAGTCGTTTGGCCAGTCGCTGTGCGAGCACGCCCAGCAGGGCATCGGCAAAATTGAATGGGTCCATACCCATGTCGAGCAGGCGCACAACGGACTCGGGCGCGCTGTTGGTGTGCAGGGTCGAGAAAACGAGGTGACCAGTCAGCGAGGCTTCGATGCCGACCGACACGGTTTCGACGTCGCGCATCTCGCCGACCATGATTACATCGGGATCGGCGCGCAGAAAGGCCCGCATCAGCGTGGCGAAATCCAGCCCGGCCTTGCGATTGACCTGCACCTGGCGCAACCCTTTCTGCGTGATCTCGACCGGATCCTCTGCAGTCCAGATCTTGGTTTCGGGCGTGTTGATATGGCCGAGAATGGAGTGCAGTGTGGTGGTCTTGCCTGAGCCGGTCGGGCCACAGACAAAGAAGATGCCATAGGGGCGAGAAATCGCCTTCTTCAGCCGCTCCATGTTCGAGGGCGACAGCCCGAGCTGATCCAGCGGCAGCGGCTCGCCACCGGCCAGCACCCGCATCACGACATCTTCCAGCCCGCCGGCGGTGGGCACGGTCGCAACCCTCAGTTCGATGTCCAGCGGCGCGAACTTGCGGAACTTTATCTTCCCATCCTGCGGCCGCCGTCGTTCCGCAATATCGAGATCGCACATGATCTTGATCCGGGTCACCAGCGGGTTGCGGTAACTTGCTGGCACCTTGATGTAGGGCACCAGGGTACCGTCCTTGCGGAAGCGGATGAGAGTCTTCTCTTTACCGGGGCGGGGTTCGATGTGTATGTCGGATGCGCCCTGACGGTAGGCGTCGATGATGACCTTGTTCACCAGCTTGACGAGCTCGTTGTCGGCTGCAGCTGACAAGTCGTCAGCGACCGAACTGTCATTCTCGTCGTCATTCAGATCGGAGAGCAGATCGGAGACTGACCCGGTATCCAGCGTCGGCTCGAAGAACTGGTCGACGGTGAGGGCGAACTCTGCGCGTGTCGTGACGCGCATGACCAGATGACTTTTGGGAAAGACGTTGTGCGCCACGCGGGAGGCGCGCACTTGCTCCGGGTCGGTGGTCAGGATGACCAGACCCTCAGGTGTTTCCTCGAGCGGTAGCCAGTGGTTCTGCTCGACGTACTCGCGCTTGATGTTGCGCAGCAAGTCCACCTGCTTGATGCGGTCGGCGCGAAACGGCTCATAAGGCACGTGATAGAAGCGGGCAGCCGCCTCACCAATCTCCGCCAGGCTTAGCTTGTACTGCTCCTGCAGCACGGATTCGACTGTAGACCCACTCTCCCGAGCGATGCGTGTAGCCTGCTCAAGCTCGCCCGCACCCAGCCGACCATTGGCCACCAGGGCATCGAAACGCGAGCGCAGCATCGAAGGCTGTGCCGAA
>NZ_WTVM01000203.1 GCF_012910885.1 Azoarcus taiwanensis
ACACCCGGCTGGCCAACGCGCGAGAGATCACGCTCGCCACACGCAACGACTTTCTGCCCGACTTGCGCGCTCGCTACCCCGACATCCGGATCAGTTCGCAAGGCCAGGACAAGGAAACTGCGGAGACCGGAAACTCGCTGCTCGGCAACCTGCTGATCGGGCTGGTCGGCATCTTCCTGTTGCTGAGCTTTCAGTTTCGCAACTACCTGCATCCACTGGTGGTCATGCTTGCCATTCCGATGGGGTTCATCGGCGTGATCTGGGGGCACCTGGTAATGGGGCTGGCGCTGACCATGCCAAGCCTCGTCGGCTTCGCGACGCTGGCTGGTGTGGTGGTGAACAACAACATCCTGCTGGTTGGTTTCGTGCGCGAGCAGGTCGCCGCAGGCGTGCGCGTGAGCGAGGCAGCGGTCGAGGCCGCCCGGCAACGCTTTCGCCCGATCATGATTACCTCGCTCACCACGGTCGCCGGCTTGTTGCCGCTGATGCTGGAAACCAGCACCCAGGCTCAGTTGCTGGTGCCGCTGGTGGTCAGCCTTGCCTTCGGGCTGGTCACGGCCACGGTTTCATCACTGTATCTGGTGCCGGCCTTCTTTGCGATTCTCGACGACCTCGGCTTCGGCCGCGCCCCGGCGAGTGCCGATCGGGTTTCGGGCGCGGCTGTCGGAATGCAGTCGCGCCCGGTCGGCAATCAATGATCGTGCTTCAGGAGCTTCTTGCGCAGCGGACGTTGCGGAGGAAGTGCTTGAAGAATACCCCCTGTTCGCCGTCGTTGAAGCGCTGGTGGAAGGCCTGGCGGCTGTCCGGGTCATTGCTCGAGGACCAGTACGGCATCATGGATTCCTCCAGGCCGATCTGCTCGAAGTCGATGCGTTCGCGATGTTGCCACACGAGATCGAGTTGCCCGATGGCGGGCAGAAACCAGCCTTCGCCCTTCTCGACGCAGTATTGGGCCGCGACGAAATGCGATACCCCCTGGCTGCCGTTGAAGCCCCACAAATGCTCGTAGGTGTTGCTGCGACCATCCGCAGTGGAGGTCTTGAGTTCAGGGCCGCATTGGTGGCACTCGCGGCTGTCCCAGCGAAGCTGGGGGTCTTCGCCGTTGGCGTCGAAAAAGGTCTGGATGCCGTCTGCCGCCCCGGCATAGAAGAGCGCGATGCCCTCATGTCCGCAATAACGATCGCTGACCACTCCGATGGTGTCGTCAGCGGGCTCGAGACATTGCGACTGAGACGCCAGCGTGCCGCCAAAAGGCAGCAGTGCGGCGCAGAACATTACGGTTCGAACTTTGCGGGTGACTTTGGTCATGATAGGTACCTCATGTGGTTCAGGGTGATGGTGTCGTTTTCTGATTCTTTTATCAGTCTGCGCCCGCTACAGAGGAAGCGGTAGCCTTGCGTGGTTGAGTCGATTGAGTCGGGTCAACCTGTCGTATTGATTTTGCGGCCACAATACGCCTGTTTGAGGTTTGCCTGGAAAGGAGCTTCGTGCGCAATTCAACCTCTTCGCTGGCAAGAGCGTCCGGACCTGACGATGTCAGGATCAGGCGTGGGCACGCGCTGCGTGCGCTTGTCGTCCTCTGCGTGCTCGCGCTGGTGGCGTTCGCGGCCGGAACGACGCTGAGTCTTCTTGACGAACGGACCAAGGAGCTGGAGCGACATGCACACGAGATCTCCACGCTCAACCGTACCTTGCTCGAGCAGACAGCGCGCGCGATCGACAGCGTGGACTTCGCCATCGAGGCCGCCCGGCTGCAACTGCTGCAGCTCGAGGATGCGGGGATGTGGTCCGAGAATGTCCAGCACCTTGTGCTTGAAAGCCGGGTAGCCAAGCTTCCGCACCTGCGGTCGATGGTCTTGATCGATCGCGACGAGCGGGTGCTCGCGAGTTCTTGTTCCTATCCCGCTCCACGCGTTCAGGCTGGTGAGTGTGTTGGCCTGACCAGGCTACAGGCACCCGAGGAGGATCGCCTGCTCGTGGATGGTCCCACCCAGAGTACGCTCGATGGGCAATGGTTGCTCCCGGTTGGCCGCCGGCTCCACCCGATGAACGTGGGCGAGACCTTGAAGAGCGATCTCATCGTCGCCGCAGTCGAACCGCGCTACTTCACACGCCTTTACGACGAGCTGGGAGCGGACTCCGGGATCAACATCGTGTTGCTGATGGAGGATGGCACGGTGGTGGCCAGCTCTTCGCACGAGCCGTTCGCAACCGGAGCAAGCCTCGCATACCATGCCGCGTTTATCGAGTACATCCGAGCCGTTGATCATCGGGACAGAATCGTTCTGCAGCGTATTGGTGGCGAGTTTGCCGAACTGGTGAGCTTTGGCAAGGTGTCGGGCCTGCCGCTGATGATCAAGGTCAGCATCGATGAGGCGGCGGCGCTCTCCGCATGGCGAAAGCATGCGACCAATCTTGCGTTCGGCGTGGCCGGCGTCGCACTCATCCTGATTACGATCACGATGCTCCTCGGTCGGCAGGTTGGGCGGAACGAAGCGCTCAGTGCTGCGTTGCTCGATAGCGAGACAAGGCAGCGTGGCATCATCGACTCGGCGCTCGACGGTATTGTGGCGACCGATGTTTACGGGCGCGTGGTGCTGTTCAATCATGCGGCTGAGCGCATGTTCGGGTGCAGCGCACGAGAAGCGCTCGGTTGCCCGCTGTCGCGCTTCATGGACGGGGCGGTGCTGGCCGAAGCGGATGCCGTATCCTCTGGCGATGCTGATCGCCGGGGGGCGCCGAGAACGCCGGGTACGGTCGTGGAAGGCGCGGGAGTTCGTCAGGATGGGATGACGTTTCCGGTTGAGGTGTCGCTGTCCCGGCTGGCCCATGGTGACGAGCGTCTGCAGATTGCAATGGTGCGCGACATCACGGCTCGAAAGAATGCCGAGGAAAGCCTCCGCAAGTTCTCGCGGGCGGTTTCCCAGAGCGCGAGCGCAGTCGTGATCACGGATTCGCAGGGCGTGATCGAGTACGTCAACCCGAGCTTCATCCAGACGACAGGGTTTTCGCTGGAGGAGGTGGTTGGCAAGACGCCTCGCGTGCTCAAATCCGGTATGGTGCCAGCCGCACGTTACGCCGAATTGTGGGCAACGATTTCTGCCGGCAACGTCTGGCATGGCGAGTTTCACAATCGTCGCAAGGACGGCTCGCTGTACTGGGAATCCGCGATCATTTCGCCGATCCGTGATGATGCCGGCAACATCACCCATTTTGTCGCGATCAAGGACAACATCACCGAGCGCAAACGCGCCGAGGCGGCATTGGCGGAATCCCACGACAAGTTGCGGGAGATGGCGGCCAACCTCAACAATCTTCGCGAGAGCGAGATGGCGCGCCTCGCCCGTGAGCTTCACGACGAGCTCGGGCAGCAACTGACCGGCCTGAAGATGGATATTTCCTGGATGCAGGGCCGGCTGGTCGAAGGGCCGGCACCCCTGCGAGACAAAGTCGAGGCGATGAAACACCTGGTCGACGACACCCTCAAGTCGGTGCGCCGGATTTCCACCGGCTTGCGTCCGCCGGTGCTGGACGACCTTGGCCTGGTACCGGCACTCGAATGGCTGGTTGGAGAGTTCAGGCGACGCCATCAGCTGGAGGTAAGCCTGAACCTGGGGGTCGGTGAAGAGCGTTACTACGACGCCAAGCTTGCAACCACGTTGTTCCGGATCGTCCAGGAGTCTCTGACCAACATCGTACGTCACGCGGAGGCGTCGCGAGTCGACATCTCGCTTGGGTACGAGGAAGGTTTGCATGTGCTGCGGATCGTCGACAACGGGCGCGGCTTCGAACCCGGCCAAAGCGGCGGGGGGCTTGGCTTGGTCGGGATGCGTGAGCGGGCCTACATGTGCGGTGGTGTGCTCGAAGTATCGAGCACGCTAGGCGAGGGCACGGTGGTCGTGGCCAAGGTGCCTGACCGCGACAGCAGCCCTGATGGCGGCATGGCAGGCAAAGAGATCGACTCCGACAAGCTGACCGACGAGGCGGCGCAACCGTTCCAGGCGTGAGCACATGCAAGTTCGTGCCTGGAACGTTCAGCAATCACCCTGAGCTTTTCACAATGAAAAAACGCATTCTCGTTGCAGACGACCACGCCATCATTCGCGATGGCTTGCGCCAGATCCTCGCAGACACCGATGATCTCGAGATCGCTGGTGAAGCCGTCAATGGCAATGAAACCGTGGCGCGGGTGCGGGAACGGGACTGGGATCTCCTGATTCTGGACGTATCCATGCCTGGCCGCGGCGCCCTCGAGCTGATCAAGCAGATCAAGAGCGAGAAGCCGCGTTTGCCGATTCTCGTGTTCAGCATGCATCCCGAGGAGCAGTATGCGGTTCGCGCCCTGCGTGCCGGAGCGTCGGGTTATCTGAACAAGGAGGCCGACGGCACATTGCTCGTCGCCGCGATCCGCAAGGTGGCCAACGGCGGCATCTACCTGAGTCCCTTCGTCAGCGAGCAGATGGCACGCGAGCTGATGCCCGGCGGCGGTGGTGAGCCGCTGCCTCACAAACGCCTGTCGGACCGTGAGTTTCAGATTCTGTGCATGCTCGCAGCAGGCAAGGCGATTGGAGAGATTGCCGATGAGCTCTGCGTGAGCGTCAAGACCGTCAGCACCCACAAGACGCGCATTCTCCACAAGATGGGCATGCACAATGCGGCCGAGCTCATCCGCTACGCGATCGAGCACGAACTGGTCTGAAGCTGCGCGCAGCAGCTGCCATTCAGGTCTGGCCCGATTGACGGCGTAGGACGATTCCTACGCCGTCAATCGGGCGTTTCCGACACTGTCTATAGTCCGCCGCCGATAGGGCCGCGGGTCGCCTCCTCCCATACTCGAAACCAATCCGGATCACGCCCGGTTTGCCCTCTTTCAGATGCGGGGCACTCCGGGAGACACCGGTTCAGTTTCAGGATCTTCGAAGGAGAGCGACATGAAATCCATTTCTCTTGCAGCCGCAGTTGCCGGTGCCATCTTCACATTCGGCGCCTCGTCGGCGGTTGCCGCAGACATCGCCAAGGGCGAGGAGCTCGCACCCCGCTGTGTGGCCTGTCACGGCGCTGGCGG
>NZ_WTVM01000204.1 GCF_012910885.1 Azoarcus taiwanensis
CATTAAGGCCAGGTCTCCTCTCTTCCTCCCTGACGGCGGGCATCGCAACGACCAGGTTCGACTAATCGAACGGTTTCGTCGCGATTACACCCTGGCGGTGCTCGTCATGTGCGCTGGGGTAGCAGTCGTCTGGTTACTCCCGTTCGCAGTGTATCGAGCATGGCTGGGAAACTGGGTTGCTATGGCCAACGATGTGGGCCTGTCCATGGTGCTCCTTGCCTGTGCATGGAGAGCATGGCGCACCGGTGACACCCGCCTGTCGGGTTGGATTGTGGCGCTGTCGGTTGTCGTCAGCTTATGGCTTATAGGATATTCCGCGCGTTTTGCCGCATTATTCTGGACTTTTCCGGGCGTTTTGATCCTGTTCTTTCTGGTGCCGCCACGCGCCGCAATCATGCTCGGTCTGCTCTCCATCGCCGGAGCAGCGTCTCTTTCCTGGCACGAGCTGGGGGGCGGCGAAGGTTTGCCATTTTTCGTTTTCACGACGGTATTCACCGCCATTCTTGGCTTCGTGACCTCGCAACAAGCACAACACCGTATCGCCAACTGGCGATCGCTCAGCCTGCTGGACCCGCTGACTGGCATCGGCAACCGAAGGCAACTGGAGTTCGACTTCGAGCAACTTGGCGCTTGGGGCCGAGAGGGCGTGATCGCGGCACTCGACCTGGACCACTTCAAGCGCATCAATGACGAGTGCGGGCACGAAACCGGCGACGCGGTACTTCGCACCTGGGCAAGTACCGTCCAGGCCGAGTTGCGTCGCAGCGACAGACTGTATCGTCTCGGCGGCGAGGAATTCCTGCTGTGGATGCCCGATATTGATACCGCACAGGCCGAAGCCGTTTTTCAGCGGCTCCGAACGGCTACGTCAGAGCGAGTAAAGGTGAACGGCCGATCCGTCACCTGTTCCGCTGGCGCGATCCGGATACAGCCCGGCGAAAACTGGCAACAAGCACTCGCGCGCGCCGACGAAGCGCTCTACGAGGCGAAACAGGCTGGCCGAGACCGGCTGGTGCTCGCCGCAGGGTGAAACCTGAGCAGCGCCTCCGACCGACTCAATCAGGTCGTACCCGCACCCCGTCGGCCACCCGGTCGCCCGGGTGTGTCACGATGACATCTCCCTCCGCAAGGCCAGTACGGACCTCGGTGATCAGGCCGGCCCGGCGGCCGGGTTCAACGCTCCGAACGCGGGCCCGGCCTTCCTCGACGACGAAGACCGACCAGCGATCGTCGTACCGGAACAGCGCGCTGGTCGGGATCTGCAACACGTTTTCGCCCTGCCACAGCACGAACTCGGCCTCGACACGAAAGCCGACACCCAGGTGTGCGGAGGCCTGGGCGAGATCGTCGAAATCGATGATCACGGGCACCCGCTGCTCGTCCACACCCAAAGCCGAAGTCCGGGTGAAACCGGCCGGATCGACGCGCCTGACCCGACCTTCCAGCACCGCCTCGCCGCCATAGCCGGTGACGCGGACCGGCATCTGGGGCCGCACGCGCACCGCGTCCATGGACAACAGGTCGACCTGGATCTCGAGGTCGGCAAGATCGCCGACGACCAGGATCGGCTCACCGGCACCGATCGCCCCTTCACAACAGCGATAGCGCTGCAGAACCACGCCGGCAACCGGTGCGCGGACGTCCAGCCTGAGTTGTTCGTCCGTCGCCCGCTCGCCGCTGCCGATGTTGATCGCCGCGCGCGCGGTGTCCACCTCAAAACGTGCAACGTCCACCGCATATGAAGCCGCGCTGGCCAGTGCTCGCTGACGGTCGCGCTCGCTCTGGCGACGCTCGATCTCCGTCGGGGCAATCAGATTGCGGTCGAAGAGTTGCCGGTAGCGATCGTACTCGGCCTCGGCAAAGCGCGCCTCGGCGCGTGCGGTGAGCAGGTTGGCCTGCGCGCTGCGCAAGCGGGCTTCGGCCGCCGCAAGCTGATCCCGGGCCTGCTCGAGGCTGCGGGCGTCGAGTGCCGGCGTCGGCATGGCTTCGAGTGTCGCCACGACCTGATCGAGCGACACCCGGTCGCCCACTTCCAGGCCAACTCTCTGCAGGTAGCCGGATATCGGCGCCGACACCGTATACGTGTCGCGCAGGCGGGTGCGGCCTTCGTCGCTCACCGATTCGACAAACCGGCCGACGTCCACACGGCTCGTGCTCACCGGCACCGGCGCAGGCGCCAACGCCCACGCCAGCAGGCCAATGCCCGCCAGCACCAACACGACCGTGACGACTCGACTGCGTATTCTCATTGCATCCATTCCCGTGGTCCGGCCATACCGGCGGCCCAACTCCACCCGTGCTCCGAAGCCATGCCCGTAGACTACTCCACCGCCTTCAGCACCGACACTTTGTCGAGCCTGCCGAGCCGGCGCAGCATCATCAGCCCGGCCAGCAAGGAAGCCACCAACACCCCCGCGGCCGCAAACGCGTAGGCGCGTGGTGCGATGACAAGAGGCACCCTGAACAGGTCGGTACTGTAGACCTGATTGATCGCCAGGCAGAATCCGGCCCCGACCAGCCAGCCGACCGGCACGGCCACCAGGGTCAGGGCCCCGATCTCGCCGAGCAGGATCCAGCCGGTCTGCAAGCGCGAATAGCCCAGCACCTCCAGGGTGGCCAGTTCGCGGGCACGCTCGGCGAAGGTGATCCGCGCATTGTTGTAGACCACCGCGAAGGCGATCGAACAGGCCAGCAGCACGAATACCAGCGCGAACATCTGAATGGTGTCGCCCATGTACTCACGAATGTCGCGTTCGGCGTCGGACATCATGCCGATGCTCGCCACACCCGGGAGTCGCCCCAGCCGGTCGAACAACGCCGCCTCGCGCTCACGCTCACTGAGCAACCAGGCCCCGCTTACCGCCGGCCCCTCGCGCATTGCGCGATTCAGCGCCTCGCGTGCCATGTATGCACCGACCCCGATCGGTTCGTCGACCACCCCCGCCAGCGGAATGGTCAGGGTACGACGGTGTCCCTCCAGGATTTCCACCACCACCGGATCACCAACGGCGAGACCGAGATCGGTCGCGAGGTAGTCGGTGAGGAGCAGCCCCTCGGATGGCAGGTGCTGCGGGCGTCGCTGACGATCAAGCAGGAGTCGCAATTGCGGCTCGGGGTCCATGCCGAGAATGGACGTCGAGTAGCGGCGATGTCCGGAGACCAGTCGCACCGGCACGCTGCGGTAGGTCTCGACCGCAAGCACGCCTGGTTCGTTGCGCAGTTCCGCCTCGACACGGGCCGGCGTCGGGTTGCTGAAGACCAGATGGACGTCCATGCGCTGAACCAGACGGTACTGCGTGTCGATCATGTGGTCGACCGCGTCGAGCTGATACGCCCCCATCATCAGCAGACCGGCCGACATGCCGATCCCCGCCACCGACAGCGATGCCTTGACCGGGTGCCGGCTAAGATTGCGAAAGATGATTCGGCCGGGCGCATCGAGCAGCCGTCCCAGCACGGCCCGCTCGAACCAGCCGCGCCTGAAGCTGGCCGGTGGCTCCGGTCGCATGGCCTCGGCCGGTGGTCGGGCAACCGCCTGCCAGACCGCACGCGCGGTGCCAAGCAGGGCAGCCCCGCCCGCGACTGCCAGCGCCAGCGCCGCCACCCAGGGCTGTACCCGCAGGCTCATGTCGGGAAAGCGGAAATACTCCGCGTAGAGCTCGATGAGCCAACCGGCCCACCAGGCCCCAAGCACCACACCGACCGCCCAGCCTGCAAGGACGATCAGTGCGGTCAGCATGCCGTAATGCGTCGCCACCTCGAGATTCGTGTAGCCGAAGGCCTTCAGCACCGCCAGTTGTTCGCGCTGAGTGCGGATGATTCGGCTCATCACCACGTTGAGAAGAAAGGCCGATACCAGCATGAAGATGGTGGGCAGGATCGCAGCCTGGGCGCGCAACTGCTGCAGTTCCTCATGCAGGAAGCGATGCGACTGCTGCTCATAGCGCCCGTTTGCCATGACCAGGCCGTAGCGCCCCAGCGCCTGCTCAAGCGCATCGATCACCTCCGCTTCGCGGGCACCAGCCTGCAGGCCGACCAGCACGTTATTGAAGGCACCGTCCATGCCGTAGGCGCGCGCAAGTGCCCTGCGGTTCATCCACACGATGGCGTAGCGACGGTAATCCGGCAGCAGGTCGGTCGGGGCGGCCTGGTAGATGAACTCGGGGCTCAACGCGACGCCGGTGATTCGCAGCCTGGTCAGGCGGCCGTCGATGATGGCGGAGATCGTGTCGCCGGCGCGCAGGCCGTGCGCCCCGGCAAAGGCATCGCTGACCACCGCCTGGTCTGCCCGCCCGGATTCCGGCAGGCTGCCTTCGCGCAGGTAGAGCTGATTGAGGAGCGGCTGGCGGCCGTCCGGAATCGACACCAGCAGCCCACGCACCGGATCGTCGAACCCGGGTACTTCCAGGCGCACCGGCGCCTTGACCCGGGTCTCGAGACGATTCACGCCGGGAATCTCTCTCAAGCGCTCGGCCATGCCCTCCGGCGCGCGCTTGAGATCCGCGAAAACGTCAGCGAAGTGATGATCCTCGTAAAAGGCGCGCTGCGTGTCGCGCAAGGCATCGAGACTGGTCACCGAGATCATCAGCGTCATCACGCCCGCTGCGATCACCATCGCGATCGCCGCCGCCTGTCCCTTCATCCGGCCGAGGTCTCGCAACAGCTTGCGGTCGAGCGCACGCATCCTGCCGCCCCTACCAGCGGATCTCGCTCGCCGGGCGACGGGTCGCATTGCGCTCCACCGACTCCACCCGCCCGTCATGCAACCTCACCACGCGGTCGGCCATCTCGCCGATCATCGCGTTGTGGGTGATGATCGCGACCGTGGTGCGCATCTCCCGGTTGATGTGTTCCAGGGCCTCAAGCACGCGGATGCCGGTCTTCGAATCCAGTGCGCCGGTGGGCTCGTCGCACAGCAGCACCTCGGGCTGCTTGGCGATCGCCCGCGCAATCGCCACCCGCTGCTGCTCGCCCCCGGACATCTGCGAAGGAAAGTGGTCCATGCGCTCACCTAGCC
>NZ_WTVM01000205.1 GCF_012910885.1 Azoarcus taiwanensis
TCGAAGAGAAAACGGGGCGACACCGCAGAGAAAAGCGGTGATTTGCCGGAGAAATTGAACCGAGTTCGGTCGCTGTCATTGTTTGGCGGCGGGATTCAACGAAAACCTCGCGTTATTCGAGGTGCCCATATGGGAAAACAGTACCGCCAGACCTTTCTGCATTGACGGTTGCAGCACTCCACCACGCACTGTGAATGCCCTATACGGTTTAGGCATCTTTCTTGATCGCGACCGAAACAACCCCATCGGCCACTCTGAGGATTCGTCATTTCTTGCCGCGTGCGTCGATCACGATGTGTGCTATCAAACCTGCAACAAGGATCAGGCCGAATGCGATGACGCGTTCCTTGCGGAAATGATCAACGCGTGCAGCCTGATTCCTCATCACAGTCTGTCAATCCGATGGTTTCCCTCTCCAGGGATTGTTGGCACTCGTAACCACTGCATACGGGTTGCCAACATAATGCATCGCGGTCTGCAGATCGGCGGGCATACTGCGTTCAATAAACGACGGCAGCAGTACTGCCAATGTTGCTGATGCTCAACCCTTCCCCAAGGAATCCCACATGAAATACAACCGAATCGTTCTTTTGGCCATTCTTTCGTTTCTATCCGCCAGTCTCGCTTATGGTAACGAAGAAAGCCTGACCATCCATGTGCATGACGCAAGCGATATCGTCAGCATTTCTCAATTCAACATACCCCAGGCTCACACCTACATCGTGGCGGCCACACTTACCCGTTCAGACGACATGCAGGCGCCCGAATCCACGCTGCAGTTCATGGACTTCAGGACGGGCCAAACTCAGGTCAAGCTGCACATCGAGCAAGCGCCACTGCTTTCTCCGCCAGGACCACAGAGCGGCATGCTCGTCCTGCCGCAACTTCAGCCCGATATTCGGTGGAATATCTTCGAACCTCACCCTGATCTGACGGGGCTGGAACTGAAAGGCGATCTCCCGAGCTTCACGGTGGTCACACAGACGCTGCAAACCGCCGATGGCTACTACGTCAGCGGCATGAACGGGGAGAATCTGCCGGTCATTGCTTGGCTCGATACAGATTTCAACATGCGCCAGGAGCGAGTACTCAGCGGTTTCTCTCCCGGTATGGTTACCGGCATCCTGGAGACCGGCGGGAAGCTCATCGCACTCGTTTCTTCCGAAAAAGGATCGGCGCAAATCCGGTTATCAGATAATCTCGATATCGAATCCGAGGCGCCGATCGACGGATTCGGTGCGAACGGCATAGCCCTGCCCGATGGCGGCTTCGTCCTGACCTATGTAACGTTTCCCGAGATGAATGTTTTGCTGGAAAGGTTCGACGCGAACCACAATTCGGCATGGAAAGCAGACTTGTATGCCATGTCAAGGGATGCCGTCAGCTCGGGGGTCAAGCTGGCCACATTGCTCGACGGCATCGCCTTTGCAGGATTCAACGAAAACCACCTTCTTGTCGGTCGAATCGGCATCGACGGCAAGAGAATGAAGCAGGCGCGCGCGCTGGGTGAAAAGCTGGATTTCGATCCGAACCCTTCCAGCCATTTCATCTTTACACATGAGAACACGATTCACGTTTGGGGACTGGGCATGAGCACAGACAGCTTCGTGAGCACGATTTACCATGCTATCAATAACTAAATGATGCGATCTCAGAAGTCATTATTGTTTTGGTTCGTCGTTATCGCATTGCTCTTAGTCTCGCACGACGCTGTTTCTGACGCGTATGAACGAGTCCTTCATGAAAACCATGGATCATTGAAGAGTTGGTCCATTCCGATAGCACGACTGTCAATTCTGGACGCAAAGCTAGACCCCAACGACGAGCATGTACTCGACCTTCAAGTAAATGTTATCGAGGTACTTAGGAATGGCTCCATCAACCTCCAGGCAAGGGGCTTCAACGCACAATGGAGAACATATAGAAAGAGGGCAGAGATTTACAAGGATTTTCAATCGAAGGCAGAGAAAGAACCGGCTGAGGGTGATTTGATAAAAGCACTAAGGGAAAGCAACCTTCTATGCTTCACAGGGCTCAGCTCCCCAAGGATAACTCTATATGCATATGATTGCTTTATTGACAACGCTCACAATCGAATGATTGCCAATGACTATTTTCAAAGAAGACCGCCATCGAGCTATGTGTACGAATTTTCACAGAGCTTCACTTTAATCTTTCCACTTATTGGTTTTATCGTCGTTTTCTTTGCACCAAGAACAGGTATTGCTATTGCCGCCATGACGTACCCATCCTTCATTTATTATAATGCCCAAGTTTCAACGGCTACAATACGATACGACTATCTCGTTGCATATCCTGCAATGATTTTTGCGGCATTCGTAATCGCTTTCGGCCTGGCCCGCTGGCTTCACCAGATGGTGAAAGAGGAACAGGCAGGGAAAGCTCAAGCAAGAGAGAGCGAGACACCGAAGCCCGATTGACTCTTCGCTTTCCACTATCAGCATCCTCTTGAAGATCCTCTTTTCCAGGACCACCATGAGCCATCACGGGATCACCCGTCGCTCCTTCATCGCCGCGACCATCCTGCCGCTCTTCGCATCGAATACGTTTGCCGACACTCTCCAAGGCGCCAGTCCCGCCCGTCACGGGCGGCGCTCGCGCGAGGTGTGGCTCGGGGCCATCTCTCTGGCAGGAGCCAGGGTGGGGCGGGCCGACGGCGACATTCAGGTCGTGTTCTTCATCGATCTGAATTGTCCCGCGTGCGTGCAGCTTTGGCAGTGGTTCGATATGCCTGAACGCAGAGACTGGGCCGCGCTATGGGTGCCGGTCAGCTACATGAATCGCACCAGCGCCGGCAAGGGCGTTGAACTGCTGCGGGCTTCGAACCCACGCAAAGCACTTGCGCAGAACTATGGAGAGCAGTTCGACCGAAGCGCCCGCAGCGGTGGCCTGTCCCCCGCATCCAATCCGACGCCCGCCGAATTGTCGGCTATCCGGGCCAACACGCACTTCTGGCGAACCTCCCTTTTCGAAGTCACACCCATGACGCTTTACCGCAGACGGGACGGAACCTACTGGCAGTTGCTGGGACAGTTGCCCGAACCACAGATGAGCGATTTGTTCGACGTGCTTGCTCCAGCCACGTTGTCGGTGTTCAGTGAATCCGGTTGAGTGCTGCCGTTACCGTTTCGAAGCCGGTCCTTCAGTCATACGCATTCGGTCTGCAACACTTTTCAGACTACCCGTTTCGCATGGCCGTGCTAGCATGAAAGCCATTTGTCATTGCTTTGCTCGACATGCCGCCTTTGCCACCTCAACAAAGCCGCTTCACCCGCCCCCTGCTCGCCCTGGCGCTGTCGCCCGCCTGGGCCGACCCGCAGCAGGGCGGCACGCCATTCCAGACGACCGGCGGTGCATCGAACGCCTCTGAGGGCGGTTACTCACCGGTGCCGGGCGGGCGGTCGATCTTCGACGACATCCTCGATCCGGGCGGCATGACCCCGGTCAACTATTGCCCGGCCCCGTCGTGCGACCCGTGCGACCCCTCCGGCCCGGCGAGCATCGGCTCCGGCTCGGGGGCCAATCTCGGGGCGGGCAATCCGATCCATCTGGCCAGTGGCAACAAGTACCGCCGCGAGACCGATCTGCCCGCGCTGCCCGGGCCGATGGGCCTGGAGATCGTGCGCCACTACAACAGCACGCTGGCCGCGCCCGAGCTGCCTCTGGGCATCCTCGGGCGCGGCTGGCGGCTGTCTTACGAGACCGAGCTCGCGGTATTCGATCAGGCGATCCACATTCTGCAGGCCGATGGTTCGCGGGTATTCTTCGCGCGCACCGGGGCGGACACCCTCGTGGCCCACGATCCGGCCTTCGGCCGCCTGGCGCTCTCCGGTTCGCCCACCCGGCCCGAGGCCTTCCGCTGGCACTGGCCCGATGGGTGCACGCTCGACTTCGATGGGCGCGGGCGTCTGTTGCAGATTCTGTCGCCCGAGGGGCATTTTTTGACGCTCACCCGCGGGCCGCGCGGTGAGTTGCTGCGGGTGACCGATCCGCAGGGGCGTAGCCTGGTGTTCGAGTATGCGCCGCGCGATTCGAGCGGGTTTCGCGGGGTGGTGGCGATCGACTCGCCGGTGGGCCGCTTCACGCTCGCCCACCAGAACGAGCGCACCGCGCCGGGCCTTGCGAACCTGATAGCAGTGACCAACCCCGAGGGGTCGGTACGCCGCTATCACTATGGGGCCGATGAGACCGAGTTTGCGCCGCATCTGCCGCATCATCTGACCGGCATCAGCGTCGAGTCCGAGACGGGGCCGGTGCGCATCGCAACCTATGACTATGATATGCGCGGACGGGCCACCTTGAGCGTGCGTGGCTTGCCGCTGCGCCGAGATGAGCACGGCCAGTCGGTGCCGGGCACCGGCATCGAGCAGGTCACCGTCGACTACCCCGAACGCGGGCTGACAGCGGTGACCAACAGCCTGGGCGAGCGCACAACGTATCGGCACACGACGATCAATGCGGGCTTCAGGCTGATCGAGGTGATCGGGCCGGGGTGCGCGAGCTGCGGGCCGACCAACCGGCGCTATGCCTACGATGCGCTCGGGCGCATGGTCGAGGAGACGGCGCTCGATGCCTCGGGCGCGCCGGTGGCGACCACCCTCACCCGCTATGACGCGCTCGGGCGGGTCAGTGCGCGCGGGCGGCGCTCCTATGTCGATGGC
>NZ_WTVM01000206.1 GCF_012910885.1 Azoarcus taiwanensis
GGATTTGGGGCGGTAGGGGGAGCGGATCCGAGCGCTACGCAGAGTTCTTCGGTGAAAACGTTTTGAGTTGATGCCATGGGACATGGCTCCTCAATGTGGTGGTAGCTATCTGCGCCCGTAACGTTTAGCCGTCACCACCCACTTCCCAGAGGAAGATGTCGAAGACACGCTCGGTAAACCACGCTTGCTTAGATAGAGCAACGAGTTGGGTATCCGTGTAAGAAGTCTTCGGCATGAACAGCCGGCCACGCGAGAGGTTTTCAACTGCGACTTGTATGGAACTGGCGAGTGCCTCGTACTCGGACCGCCACGCTGTCGTGAAGGCAGCGTACCTGCCAGCTATAGCCATATGGTGAGCGTGCTTGGAAAGCGCTCTGACGGCACGTTTGTCATAGACGATGATCGGCGCGCGGCAAGAAAGCCAGAGGAGCTTCGTTGCCGCGGAGAGGTTGTATTGGCCAAACTTGAGCTCTAACGATTGCGCCAACGCCTCAACCTTCGCGATCGGGCTAGCAAGGCTCTTGTCTGACCGTGTCGTGATCAGTGCCGAGCGAATGTCAGATGAGACCGACTGATCTTTGTTCTCTGCGAGGCCCCTAAAGTTGCGGGCGACCTGAAAGTAGCGAAGGGCTTCGACAATGGAATCGCTCGGAGCCGCACCAGATATGGAAGCATGAAGAGCTTCTTCGCGCTGCTCCCACTGCCGAAGGAAGCGGGCGGCACAGTATTCGAGTGGATAGCCTGCAGTGCAATCGCATAGGCTCATGCGGGTATCGCCTGGAGTTCGTGACGGCTAACGCCTAGCTCTGTGGCGCATTCTTTGAGCACCGCGGATAATATGCCAGACAGCAGCGCCTTGTTATGTGATTCGATCTCTCGCGCTCAAAAACTGCTCAATTGCAAGCATGTATTCAAGGAAGACATCGACGTGTAGAAGTAAATCCGAAAATGAAATATCGCTCGCCTCGTCATTGTGATGAATTATGCTATTTCTCTTATTGACGATGGTTCCCACTAAATTCTTGTGCTCCACAAACTTTTCACAAGAGCTTAAGTCAATCCCAATTAACCGAAAGGCATTAATTGTTTTAAATGGATTTCCAGAGATAATGTCCGATAGCTCTTTCTTGCTGTAGCCATAAGACGCATCCACATATTCGAGCTCTTTCTCTTTTATATCCTTGGCAAGTTTTCCATACAAGAAGTTGTGAGGTATCTTGGCTTGCTTAAGCCGCTCACTCACTCTGCGCGAATGCTCGAACGCAATATCTTGAAGATATGCTTCAAGGTACGTGCAGATGTTTATCAAGTACGACTTAACAAAGAAGTTTACATTATCAGAGAAAATTACGTCTGGATCTTCACTAATAACCCTTGCCTCCGATTGTTCAATGATCTCTTTTAGGTCTTTAAGTAAGGTCTCATATTTTTGATATAAGGCGCTATACTCCATCGACGACGCCCTGCAGCAACAAATTCCATTCTGTACGACGTCTTATTATCGCCCCCTTATTCTGCAGGCCGCCGGACAACGTTCTTTGAAAGTTCTCGCTGGCACATAATGCAGCATATGCCTCTTTGATTGCATATTTTTTCGCGATCGCTATTTCTCTATCAAGCTCGCCTACAGTGGTCATCACAAGATCATAATGCACCAATCCCTTACGCCTTCTATCTGCTATCGGGTTTACAAAAACATCGTCATCAAATACTTCATTGCAGATAGATAGCGCCGTATTGAATCTATTTCGATGCTCCTCGATCTTTTCAGCTGACAAAGAGCTATTTGCCTCCATGTATCTATCTAAGAATTCTTTCAGGCTATTCTCAAAACTTTCGAGGTTTTTGTCATCAGAGAATGCGAAATAACGCAGCACTTGTTCCTCTGGTTCTAACCCATTCTTGGGGTCTGTGTTCTCAGCCAAACCAAATCTAGCTATGTCAGGGGTTGAAGCGAGTTCAGTAAGCAGAGCATCCAAGGTGCCAGGGTAAATCGCATGGCGAATTTCTTGATCTGTCAGCGCAACCGCCCCTTGGTTTAATCTAGAAAAAATCTCTCTAACTAGGCTTCTAGGGTTGTCCTTTCGTAAGACAATACATCTAATAGTTGTCGTCTCAAGTTCGGTTTGAAACGAACCCAGCTCAGAGAATTTTTTGCCTTCAAGGTCTTTAAAAACGGTTAGTCCCTCAAGAGCAAACTCATCATTAAAGAATCTGCTAATAGTGGTTAGGCGCTGCAGGCCATCTATGACCATGTGCCTGCCCGCTTCGTCTTCAGCAAAGTAACAAGACGGTAGCGGTATTCGCATTAAGCAAGACTCAATAAATCTTGACGATCTCTCCCAGCCATCTTTGTCCCACTTATATTTTCTTTGAAAATCTGGATCTAGCTTGAGTTTTGCCGGGACGGCGTTAATCCTGTTGACCAACGTTTCAAACGGGTAGTCGATAGGAAAGAGGCTTAACATTTTATCCTCGGGTGAATCGCTCATACATGCCTCGTTTAATATATGGATGTTCTTCCAAGTAAGTTTGTATCCTACAACGCCATCCGCGAGCCTCGATTGACAAGCTCGATCACACAAAAACTTTTTTCGGGCGACTGCATTGCTGCGTAAGATCACCCGTGCTCCGTTGCGTGGACCGGCTGATGCATAAGATAGCCTTATAGATAAGCAAGATGCCGCTAGATCGGGTCCCACTCTTTATGCCATCAGACAGACAAGCCCGGCAAGGAGGAAACGCTTGAGCATAGCGCAGACTGGTGAAGCTTGTCTCCCCATGCCAACAAGGTATGCGTGAGAACGGTCGTGAGCGGACGTGGCGACCGAAATCAGCCGTGCCGAAGATCGGGCCCTGACTTTGAGGAGGACGGATCAGCGTGAGGCCCTGTCCGATTGCGCGCTCCGCTGGTTCAAGCGAACCACGAATCAGCCATCACTCCCGCCAGTCATCCGCCGCGAGAACCCACGAATCAAGTCCACTTCCTCCGGCTCTATCCCCAGCGACTCCAGAAAATCCTGATGCGCATCCGGAGACATCTTCTCGAACTCCATGTGCCATTTGTCCATGCCTTCCTCGTCCAGCCCGGTGGAGGCGAGTATCGCGACCCACTGGGTCTTGGTCATGGAGCGGCTTTTTCGCAGCACCTGCGTGTCGCCGAGCAGTTGGGCGATGACGTGTTGCTGTTGGCGGAGGCGGGCGATCTCCTCGTTGACCTTTTGCAGGTGGCTTTCGAGCACGGCCGGCGCCGATGCGTCGTCAGCTTGCAGGAGCGTGGCGATGACGTCGAGCGAGAGCCCTGCGTCGCGATAGGTCATGATGCGTTCCATGCGCCGCAGGTCGGCTTCGGAGTACAGGCGGTAGCCTGACGGGCTGCGTGCGGACGGCGAGAGGAGGCCGATCTGGTCGTAGTAGAGAAGGGCGCTACGAGACAGCCCGACCCGTTTTCCGAGTTGCCCCACTGTGTACATGCCGATTACTCCACGCTGCGGGAAGCCCGGCCACGGGCGGGGTGGGCTTCCCTGGGTGCGTCAGTTGGTCTGCGAGTGCGACCGGACGGCCCGGATCTCGTCTTCGGAAAGACCGATCCAGTGCAGGAAGGATTGATGCTGAGCAGGATAGCGGCGTTCGAACTCGCTGTGCCACCTGTCCATCATCGCTTCATCCAGCCCGGTGGCTTCAAACAGCTCGACCCATTGCTCCCGCGTGATGTTGGATGCGCTCATGTGATGACTCCTGGTAGTTGATGGCTGACGACACCACGCCGTCAGCGACCGACTCTGGAGTATCAAGCGATAGACAGGTCAAGCGGCTTCCGAGTGAAGCGGGTTGATGGCGTGCTGGTGGTGCTGCGGCGGTTGGACTAAACCCATCCCCATCCTGTCCTTCCCCTTGAAAGGGAAGGGACCTTCTATCGGCGCTTGGCGGGCTTCGATCACCGAGCGGCTGTCATGCCGGTTGATGTGAGTGTCTCATCGAGTGAGCACCACTACACCAGGGTAGCCGGCCCGAGGCAGGGAGATCACAGGCCGGAACGCGGTGGGATGTTTGCCTGAGCGCACTAGACGCGCTATGGTGTATGAAGCACAACACGGATGCACATCATGCGCACGAACATCGAAATCGACGATCAGCTCATGAGCGATGCGCTCCGGCTGACGGGTTTGAAGACCAAGAAGGAGGCCGTGGAACTTGGCCTGCGCACGCTGTTGAGGCTGGGGCGTCAGGAGGAGATTCGACGCTTCAGGGGCAAGTTGCAGTGGGAAGGCGACCTGGACGCGATGAGGACCGACAGGTGATCGTTGTCGACTCCAGTGTGTGGGTCGACTTCTTCCGGGGCGTGACGACCCCGCAGACCGAGCGGCTGGATGACCTGTTGGGCAGCCAGCCGCTGGCGGTTGGTGATCTGATATTGGCCGAAGTGCTCCAGGGCTTCAGCCTCGAACGAGACTTCAACCAGGCGAGAAGGCTGTTCAGCGCTTTGGACGTCATTACCCTTGGCGGTGAGGAGATCGCCGTTGTCAAGGGCAAGCGAATTTTCCCCAGTGTGGTAATTCAAATTTCCCCACCCGGTTGGGTTTGCTCGTCAAATGAGCGGACGAGTCCGGATTTGAGCTTCTCCTTGAGGCGATAGGAGTTGCCGCGG
>NZ_WTVM01000207.1 GCF_012910885.1 Azoarcus taiwanensis
AGGTAGCGCCCGGTCAGTTGCAGCGCCCTCTCGCAGCCGAAGTCGCTCCACGGGTTGGCGCCCTGGCTCATTGGTCGCAGGCTCGGCCGCTCGGCTTTCGCACGACAGGTATGCGGCAGCGCCGTATAGCTTTCCAGCGCATGTGACAGCACATCGAAACCTGATGCAGCCACCACCGAGCGCGGCAGGGTGTAGGTGGTGGTCGGGTCGATCAAGGCCAGAGTGGGGCGCAGCAGGCGCGACACGATGCCGGTCTTCACGCCGCGTTCGACCCAGTCGAAGATCGCGATGCCAGTGCATTCGGCACCGGTGCCGCTGGTGGTGGGGCAGGCGATGTGCGGCTTCAGCGGGCCGGGCACTGCACGGCCTTCGCCCAGCGGCGCGTTGACGTAGGCGGCCAGTTCTGCGGGATGGGTGGCGTAGAGGTTGGCCGCCTTGGCGGTGTCGATCACCGAGCCGCCGCCGACCGACACGTAGCCGTCGAAACGACCTTCCACCGCGAAGCGGGCGGCATCCATGAACGAGGCGTCGGTCGGTTCGACCAGGACGTCGTCGTACACCACGACATCAATGCCGGCGGCACGAAGAGAGGTCCGCACGATGTCGACATGCGCCAGCGCGGCGAGCCGCTTGTCGGTAAACAGCGCGACCCGCTTCAGGCCACGCTCGCGCGCATGGTCGCCCGCTTCGGCCAGACAGCCGGGGCCGAACGTGATCGCCGAGATATCGACCGAGAAAACGGCATCGCCGCCCTCGGCCAGTGCGTAATGGTGACAGCAAGCCATCGAGGTCTCCTCCGTGCCGGTCCTGGCCGGCGCTTGTCGGTGTGTTGTCGGGGAGTCGCCGCTGCGACTGCCCGGGTCGATGATAGCGCCGCTGCCCCGGTGCGTGTCAGCAGATCCTCGGTGACGACTCCCCAGCTGGCCCCAGCCATGACTTTTGTCATAGGCAGTCGCCATTGTCCGGTGGAGAATTGAAATGGGGACGTGTGGTTTAGCGCCCGACGCTCGCGAGAGGTCCTCTCATCAGAAGTCACCGGACAGAACATGGTTGACGCAACCCCACCGCAGCTGCGCGGACATGTGATGGAAAACCCGTCCCGTCGCCTGACCGCTCGCTATATCCTCGCTTTGGTCATCATCGCGATGCTGGTCAGTGGGGGGCACTTCGTCATGGTACGGGCCCTTACCGAAGCTGACAGCGACAGCCGCATCATCAACCTCGCCGGCCGGCAGCGCATGTTGTCGCAGCGCCTGGTCAAGACCCTGGGCGAGCTGACCCTGGTCGAACCATCGCGTCCCGCGCCCGTGCTTCGCGACAGCCTGATGTCAGACCTGGATAGCTGGAAGCGGACCCATGTCGGCCTTCAGGCGGGAAGCACCGAACTCGGCTTGCCGCCGGTGTCCGACCCCGGCATTGTCGCGATGCTCTCCGCACTCGATGACGTCGTTGCGGCGCTTGCAGGCTTGATTCAGAAGTCGGGGCACGAAGACGCATTGACCGATCAAGCGCTGATGCGCGAAGCGCATGCGCTGAGTCACGATTTCGTGACAAGAATGGACGACATCGTTTTCGCCTGGGGCGCGCTTTCCGAGGAGAAGGTCGTCGGCCTCAAGCGGATTGCACAGGCGATCTGGTTGCTTGCCTTGCTCACACTCGCCGCCGAGGCGATGCTGATCTTCAGGCCCTTCGTAAAGCAGCTTTCGCGAAGCCACCATGACCTGCAATCGCGGGCCCGTGAGCTGGAGCGGCTGGCGATGGTCGCACGCCGTACGACGAATGCCGTGGTCATCACCGACGAGAAACGATCTATTCAGTGGGTTAACGAGGGCTTCACCCGTATCACCGGCTACGCCCCCGAGGAGGTGATCGGTCATTCACCCGCCATGTTCCAGGCGCCCGAAACCAACCCCGAGGCGATCGCATTGATGCGCTCGCGACTGAGCGAGGGACTCGGTTGTCGTGTCGAAGTACTTAGCCGGCGCAAGGACGGGCGGCAAATCTGGCTCGATCTCGATATCCAGCCTCTGCACGATGAAGCCGGATGTCTGACCGGATTCATCTCGATCCAGTCCGACATCACCGAGCGAAGGACGCTGCAGTACCACGCCAACACCGATGTGCTTACCGGGCTGCCAAACCGCCGCCGCTTCTTCGAGCGATTACAGGCGGAGCACAAGCGTTCAGACCGAAACCGCAGCGCCGGCGCGCTGCTCATCCTCGACATCGATCATTTCAAGCGGGTCAATGACGTCCATGGCCATGTCGCCGGCGACAAGGTGCTGCACACGCTGGCGAATGTGATACGTCGCACGATTCGCCAGACGGACTTTCCCGGCCGGCTTGGCGGCGAGGAATTCGGCGTCATTCTTCCCGAGACCGATCTGTCTGCGGCAAGTCACCTCGCCGAGCGCCTGCGGCAGCAGGTCGAGGCGCAGAAGACTGTGGTCGGCGGCGCCGAGCTCGAGGTGACGATCAGCATTGGGCTCGCAGCCATGGGTCCGGATCGTGATATCGCCGAGGTCTTCCATCTGGCCGATCAGGCGCTTTACAAGGCCAAGGGTGCTGGCCGAAACCAGGTGGTGGTGACAGAGCAGTAGTGGTTTTCACGCCGCCGGCGGCCGACTCGGTATGTCGATGTCGCTGCGTACCGCTGTCGGGCCGGCGCCGGTGACGCCAGCAGTGAGAATGAAGCGCATCGCCTCGTCCATGCTCATGTCAAGCGGAGTCAGCGCGCTGCGCGGTACCAGCACCGTGTAGCCGCCGATCATGTAGCTCATCGGCAGGTACACCAGCACACTGCCTTCGTCGTCGAAGCCCTTGGGCATGCGTGTGTTGTCTGCGAGGGTGACCAGCCCGATCGCGCGCATGCCCTTGCCGCCGAGGTCGACCGACACCACCTGCTCGAACTCCTTCTTCTTCATCGGAGAGAAATACTCGATGAAGTCGCGGATTGCCGGGTAGATCAGCCTCACCAGAGGCAGGCGCAGAAAGAGCTGTTCGAGGCGTACGAACAAGCCTTGCACGATGTAGCTGTGCATCAGCATGCCGACGAAGAAGAGCACCACGAATCCCGCGGCGACGCCGAGGCCGGGGCGATACAGATCAGGCGGCAGCAACTGCTGCAACAGGCCGCCAAGCAGTGCCTCGCTCGATACCGCCAGCCAGTAGAGGAGGTAAATCGTCAGCGTGATCGGCAGGATCGCGATCAGGCCGGTCAGGATGTTCTTGGTGATGACGCCCATCGCTCCAGTCGTCCCCTCAATACTTCGGCGTGGCCGCCGCTGCGTGCTTCAGCCCAGACTGCTGACCACGCTGAGTGTGGTTGGGGGGCGAGGGGAAGTCAAGCCGCGCGAATGCGCTTCAGCGTGCGTTGCCGGTATGCATGCCGACTTGCGGGCGATTGCGGGAGAGGGCGTTTCGGGTGATCACGACAACACGTTTCACTGCCGCCGCAATGAGATCTGCAACTACGCGATCACGGCGTGCGCGGGCTTCCTGGATGAGCGCCGTAAGGTCGATGGGTATTTCTTGATTTCGCATTCTTGATGCTCCTGTTCACGGTCGATCTCCTTTTGGGAGAATCCGACAAGTCTAGAGCGTGTTGTGCGGTGCAGCAAATCAGACTTTTTCGTTCCCGCATCAGTGGGATTGATCGGTGTTCGGCGCGGCTGAACGCGTCGGTTGCCGCTGACCGCCAGCATCAATGCCGACGCCGGTCGACTGCTCGGCGCCGGGGGGCGTGGCTTGCACCGCTCCACTCGTGGTTGAGGCGTTCGTCGGACTTGAAGGAGTGGCTTCAGCCGCGATTCGGACGGCCTCCGGCGTACAATGTCGAGGATGAATCCGCAGCCCGAACCGATCTTCGCCCGTGCCCGACCGCCTCGGTCGCCGGCGTCTTTTCTGCCCATGAGCCGCGCCGAGATGACCGCGCTTGGCTGGGATGTGTGCGACGTGATCATCGTCACCGGCGATGCCTACATCGACCACCCCAGCTTTGGCATGGCACTGGTCGGACGCTTGCTCGAGGCGCAGGGCTTTCGCGTCGGCATCATTTCGCAGCCGGACTGGAAAAGCGCCGAACCTTTCCGGGCGCTCGGCAAGCCGCGCCTCTTCTTCGGTATCACCGCGGGCAACATGGACTCGCTGGTCAATCGTTACACCGCCGATCGCAAGATCCGCTCGGAGGACGCCTACACCCCGGGTGCCGAAGCCGGCCGTCGGCCTGACCGCGCAGTGACGGTTTACGCACAGCGCGCCCGAGAGGCGTTTTCGGACGCCAACATCGTCATCGGCAGCATCGAGGCCTCGCTGCGCCGTATCGCCCACTACGACTACTGGTCGGACAAGGTGCGCCGCTCGGTGCTGCCCGACTCGAAGGCCGACGTTCTCCTCTTCGGCAACGCCGAGCGGGCGCTGGTCGATCTCGCCCACCGGCTCGATGCCGGTGAGCCGATCGCGGACGTCCGCGATCTGCGTGGCACCGCCTTCATGGTCAAACCGGGTTGGCTGCCTGCAGAGGACTGGAGCGAGATCGATTCGCTCGACCTCGACAAGCCCGGCGCGCTGGTCACCCACCCCGACCCCTACGCGATGGAAACCCCCGCCAAGCCGGCTGAGCCGAACGCTGCCGCC
>NZ_WTVM01000208.1 GCF_012910885.1 Azoarcus taiwanensis
GTACCATCCCGGTAACGTGGTGCTCATTCGCGTCGGCAGCTAGCCAGCCCAAGGGGGGCGCGGAGCGCCAGGGACAAATCAAGGAAAGCATCTCAACCCCTCCGCCACGTCCGTTCGATGTACTCTTGCGCGAGCATCCGCTCGTCGCTGCCGTGGCTACTGAACTCATCTGCGCGCGGGCAGCGAACCCAGTTCATCAGTCCGGCGGCGTCGGCGATGAACCCGTGAATCACGTCTTCTACGTCCACCCCGTAGCGGTCGCAGAGATCCAGGAACTCGGTGGGGACGCGGATCTGGAAGTCCTCGCACTCATCTTCCACGAACTCCCCATCCTCGCCCGGCAGGATCCAGGCAGGGCAGGTGAAACCTTCGGGTTTCGCACGGCATTTCCACCCCAGCCGGCCTTCCTCGTCCGACTCGGGGAAACGCTCGAGCGTCGCGTCCAGGTAGGGGCGGAACCGCCAACCCTCCCGCGACCCCTCGCGCATCGCCGCGCCGCGCCGGCCGATGCTCTCGCGCCATCCGCCGTGGGCAAGTGGGATGTTTTGAACCTTGCCGGCCGCATCACGAAAGGCCCCGATGCCGTCGACGATGTCGACAAGCTCGAGGTCAAAGATGAGTTCATCTGTCTGCATGGTCTTGTTCTCTCTTGTTGAACTGCTTCGCGATCTGTCGCGCCTGCTCGACCTGTAGGTCAGCCACCAGGATTTCGAACGCGGCAATCGGGTAGCCAGCCGGCGATAGCGCCCCCCGGGGTGACGTGATGACGTGGAATCGATCGCAGCGGTTTGGGGTCTGCATTACCTCGGCTTTCATCTCGTTCTCTCCTGCTTAGTGAGCCCCGGCACTGCCGGGGCTGATGACTCAGTGATACGCGGACCAGCAATCGACGCCGTAGGTCTTGGCGCCGGCCACTTCTGCGAGTGGCTTTATCAAGTAGGCGCTCGCAAAGCTGTAAGCCCGGAAGCTCGGCGTCTCGCCTGGGTTGATCTTGACGCGCACGGCGGGATAGCGCTCCTCGTCCAGGAAGCGACCCGGCGCGGGTGCGCAATCGCCCCTGAGCCAGCCGTTTTCCTCCGATTGGGCAGCGATCCGGCGAACGGTCGCCATCGTGCGACCGTGGAGCTCGGTGATCTGGTAGTAATCGATGTTCGTCTGTTCGTATCCCCAGCTGCAGCGGAAGATGTCACCGACTTTGCAGCCGTGCCCCTGTGCAGCTTTGGCCCTCGCTTCCGCGCGGCGCTTGGCTTTCCACGCTTCGGCCTCGCGAATCCGTTGGATCCATTCGTCGACATGTCGCTCAAGTCGCGCATCATCGGAAAAACGGTAATACCAGTCAGGCTTAGCCCGCTTTCCTGAGAATCCGGCCGCCACGGCGCGAACCGGATCCCGCCAGACCTCGACACCCTCGGGCAGCTCGCCCTCGAGCTCGACCGGGATAAACCCGCCAGGAACAAAGAACTTGCGCTTTTCGATCTTTACCCCCTGCCGGTTGGAGGAGTCCTCGGGGGGTGCGGGGGGAACGCCCGCGTTGTTGGCTTGGTTGTTCGGCTCGTTGTTCAGTGCGCTCATGATTTCATCCTCCTGCACGTTTGCTGTTTGATCTGCCAGTCGGTATCGCCTCGCCGTCATGGGCGCCGGCGGACAAGCGATTGCAGGAAAGGGGCGCGCGGAAGCCGCAGCCCCGCAGCGCAGCGAAGGGGACCGGGTGAGCACGCCAGCGAAGCGGCCCTTCCGGAGATCGCGCGCCGGCGCACAGGTCGGCGAAAAGGGCGGGACCGACTGGTGGAGCAAACAGCGCAGGAGGATGGAGCGCGCTGAATGGTTCTCGAGCCGAACAGCCAAGCAGCGCGGGCCGCTTGCGGCCTGCGCCTCAGCCCGGCCCTGCCGGGCTCTGAATAGCGCGCGGAGCGCGCAAGGCAAGGCGACCTGGAGGGTGGCCGCATGCGGCCAGTCCCGCAGGGACCGAGCGCGGCTGCGCGAGCCTGTAAGGGCGTCCGGTCCCGGCGGAGCCGGGATGCCCCGAGATTTACAAGCCCATCCCATCGCGCTGCCGTTCGAGTCGCTGTTGCCGCTGCTGCTGTTGCGTTTCCAGTAACGTTCTTTGTTCGAGCCCGGCCTCGAGGTCACGTTGCCGGGGCGCATCTGGCGGACCATCTATATTCTGAACGGTATAGTCGAGCGTCGATTGCTTTTGTCGACTCTGACTCATCGCATGAGCTGCCCCCTTGAGTCTGTCGAGCATGGAGATCTCGGTCGTGGCTTCCTTGCCCGCCTCGAGCTCGATCTTGCGAACTTTCTCTTCAGTGAAGAACCATCGTGTATCCCCCTTTGCCCGCGAGGCCTGGACGTATGCCATTTCTCTACTGGTATGCTCGGAACCCAGCACAATAGCGCGCTCCACGGTGGAACCCTGGAGCCGGTGCGTAGTCGCCGCATACCCGTGGCGCATCGCCACGGAGCGCGGATCGATGCTGAGACTCTCACCAGTACGATCCAGCTTCAGCGTGACCTGTTGGGTGGAGACGCGCTCGACGGTCGCGAAGTCGCCGTTCTTCAAGCCAAGGCGGTTCTCGTTCTTGGTGATCACGATCCGCTCGCCGACAGCGAGCTCGAGCTTCGCGAGTTTGTCGGGGTCATTGCCATCGCGCACCTGGATTGACTGGGCGTTCTGGATCGCACCCCTCACTTCCAGGCGCACGCGAATCTCGCGATTCAGATCGCGCACCTGGGCGTTGGTCGCGGCGATCGCCTGAACGCGATCCGCGCCGACCTCGGCGCGGTCACGAATGAACTGGTCGGCGGCCGCGCGGATCGCCGAGGCGTGGGTCTTCTCCACCCCCACCAGCCCGCGCTCGATGTAGCGGCCAAGCGCCGCGCCGGCGTCCCCCTTGCTCATCTCACGGACGGCCTCGCGCGCCCAATCCTCGCGCTGGCGAACGATCTGCGCCAGGCGCGTCGTCGGTGCGACGTCCTGGATATGCCTGAAGGTCGCCCCCGCCCCAACCGGCGGAAGCTGTTTCTGGTCACCCACGATCACGAGCTTCGCGCCGGCAACCCTTGCCATCTCTGAGACTCGCGCCATTTTGCGCGAGTCGATCATGCCGGCTTCATCTAGCACGATCACCGTTTTGGAATCGAGCTTGAGACGCTTGTTTTCCAGGTCGATCAGCATCCGATCGATCGTGCTGGACTCGATGCTGGCGCCGGCTTGCAGTTCGGCGGCGGCCTTGCCCGCGAGCGTAGCCCCGACAACCTGAAAACCATGTGCCTCATAGGCCAGGCGCACCGCCTCCAGGGCGGTCGACTTGCCCGTCCCTGCATCTCCGACCATGACCGCCGTCGCGCCTGTGGAGGTGGTCAGGGCAATAACCGCCTCGCGCTGCTCGTCGCGGAGCTTGAATCGCTCGCCCTCGGTCGACCGAGCGATCTCCATGCGCTCGATCGCGCGCTCGACCTCGGCGCGGTCCAGCTGATGCTGCGTCTCATTAGCGCGCTGTCGCGCGTGCTCGACCACGCTGCGCTCGGCTTTGATCATCTCCCTGGTCGTATAGCGAACGTTACCGGTAACGGGATCGACAAGCTCGACCGCGATCAGCTTCGCCGTCTCGGCGAGGCGCCGGGCATCCGCAATCCCGCCAGCGCCTTGCGCGACTTCGGCCGCTGCCAAGAAAATATGGCGCTCCTCGAGGACGGCCTCGTGCTGGGTGAGTTTGTCGAGGATCTCGGACGCCTTCAGCAACTCCAGCGCCCGGGCGGGCTCATCCCCTCGCAGCTCGGCCGCTGCCTCGCGGGTCAGGCCCAGCGCTGCTGCTCGGGATGACCACTGACTTTCGAGCTCGAGCTGTCCGACGATCGCCTTGCTTTTTCGGGTCTCCAGCGCGACGTTCTCGCTCGTTTTGGCGTCGCGAAGCCCCAGCTCACGGAGCCTTGCTTCGATTTGTTGGCGTCGCTGGGAAAACTCCTTCTCCACCTCGGGCGACACGCCGGCGATACGGAACGCGTCGCCGTCCCGTTCAACCTGGTAGCCCATCTGGCGCAGGCCTTCGGCTAATTCGGCGCGGTACGCCGCGCCGATGACCTTTTGCCACTTCATCATCGTGCGGGGATCGATCGAGCTGACCTTGCCATCCTCCCGGACAGCCAGGTTCATGATGAAAGAATGGGTGTGAAGCTGGGGATCTTGCTCCCTGCTGGTGCCGTGGCGGAACGTCGCAGCGATGAGCTTGGCATGCTGCGAGACCTCGCCAGCGCGGCCGGTACGGGCAAAAAAAGCTTTGTCCTCGAGAAGTTTGAGCGCACGCTCGACCGCACGCTCCTGGGCCTGCTCCAGCGCCTCGCGCTGGTCGGTGCCCGCGAGGGCCCAGACCACGCTAACGCTCTTGGGAGCGCTGAATGTGAGATCCCAACCAGCGCGGCGGTCGGGATTGCCGGCGTTCTGCGCCAGTGCTTCGCCATGAACTGCAAACCCTGACGCGATGCGTTCGAACTGCTCGGGGAGGATGTCGCCTCGGCTCAGGCCGAGCCGCTCGAGGCCGCCTCCAACCCAACGACCTGCGTCGCCTTCGGCGGCATAGTAGTCCTCTACTCCCTCGGGGGTTTCCGCGACGCCCTCTTTCAGGT